>JALYHO010000210.1 GCA_030776545.1 Pseudomonadota bacterium
GATAAGTACCGAACAGAGTGGCGCACTGCACTAGCAGGTCGCGCGGATGCGCCGGCCGGCCACGCGCGTCGAGGTAGGCGGGCGAGGCGGCGGTCGCCATGCGTTGGCGGCGTGGACCGATCGGCACGGCGATCATGTCCTGCTCGAGGCGCTCCTCGTAGCGGATGCCGGCGTCGCAACCAGCGGCCAGCACGTCGACGAAGGTTTCGTCCACGATCACGTCCAGAACGATCTCCGGGTAGGTGGCCAGGAATGGCGGCACCAGCGAAGGCAGCACGAGGCGTGCCGCACTGGCGGGCACGTTGAGACGCAGCGTCCCGGCGGGACGATCGCGAAAGCCATTGACGACGTCGAGCGCGGCCTCCACTTCCTGGAGCGCCGGGCCGAGCCGGTCGAGCAGTCGCGCCCCCGCCTCGGTCGTCACGACGCTGCGGGTGCTGCGATGGAGCAGTCGGACGCCGAGTCGCGCTTCGACCCGGCGCAGCGCCTCGCTCAGACTGGAAGCGCTGACGCCGCCAGCGCGCGCCGCTTCGCGAAAGCCACCGGCATGGGCCACGGCGACGAAGGCCGCCAGATCGCCGAGTTGTTCTGCCATCGAGGCCTGCCTCACTGTTCGACATGACGCACGCCCCGTGCGGATTGTGCCCCCTTATCGTACGCGTTCAGGCTCCCTACAGTGAGGCTCTCGTCGCAAGGAACGCATCATGAACGCACTCGAACACGCCGGCCGGTTCAAGCTGGGCACGCGCCACGTCAACCGCATCGGCTATGGCGCCATGCAACTCGCCGGCCCCGGCGTATTCGGCCCACCGAAGGACCGAGCCGCCGCCCTCGCGGTCCTGCGCGCCGCGGTGGAGAGCGGCGTCGATCACATCGACACCAGCGACTTCTACGGCCCGCACGTGACCAACCAGATCATTCGAGAAGCGCTGCACCCGTACCGAGACGAACTCGTGATCGTGACCAAGGTCGGCGCCACGCGCGGACCGGACGCCTCCTGGAACAAGGCGTTCTCGGCCGCCGAACTCACGCACGCGGTGCACGACAACCTGCGCAACCTCGGCCTCGACGTGCTGGAAGTCGTCAACCTGCGAAGCATGTTCGACGTGCACGGCCCGGCCGAAGGCTCGCTCGACGCGCCGCTCAGCGCGCTCGCCGAGCTGCAGCGGCAGGGTTTGATCCACCACATCGGCCTCAGCAACGTGACCGCGCGCCAGGTCGAAGACGGCCGGCGCATCTGCGCGATCGCATGCGTGCAAAACCAGTACAACCTGGCGCATCGTGGGGACGAAGGGCTGATCGACCAACTGGCGCGCGACGGCATCCCCTACGTCCCGTTCTTCCCGCTCGGCGGATTCACGCCATTGCAGTCGAGCATCCTGTCAGAGGTCGCCGAACAGGTCGGCGCCACGACGATGCAGGTGGCGCAGGCGTGGTTGCTGCAGCGGGCGCCGAACATGCTGCTCATCCCGGGGACCTCGTCGGTCGCGCACTTGCGGCAGAACCTGGCCGTGGCGGAGCTGCGACTACCCGAGGATGCGGTGGCGCGGTTGAACGCCATGGCGACAGAGTCCGCGCATCACGGCGTGTGATGGGGGTCTTTCGGAGGCAATGACACGTACCGAGGGCATCCACTGACATGCGCCTCGATCGACATTCGAAGCAAGCAGTTCCCTTTGTCTATCCCTAGAAGTTGGGGTTGGTTCGACGGGAAAACGTTAGTACTTCTGCACGCGATCAAGGGCAGCCTACGCGCAGTTTTCATGGCCACGAATCGGGCCTCCTCATCGGAATTCAGCAACCCGCAGGAAAAACCATGCCCACCCACGAGCCTCGACAAGATCGCCCACGTTTCGGTTCGTCGTTCCGCGCTTGCAAGCGAATCGTCTGCCCGGCAATTCTTGCAGCCAGTTTCGCGGCGATGGTCGCGCCCCCGGCGATGGCCGCACCACGCAACGCCGACCAAGCGGGGTTACAAGGTACGGATGACCCAAAACCCGGCACGGGCGAACGCGAGAAAGCGGACTCGCGCGCTTTTCCGGGGATCGGTCTCTACCTGGACGGCGCGGCCACCGCCAGACAGGAGATTCGGCGCATCTCGGGGTATCAGGACAGTGACCCGGTGCTGCCCAACACGTGGGTCTCGATCGGGCCGGACAGCGCGGTGTATCCCGTGGCGACCAGCCGAACCAACGCGCCCTATGTCGCATCGGGGCGCATCACTGCGTTGGCCATCGACCCCCGCTGCCAGGTCACCGAGGCGGAAGACGCGAGCGATGACGATCTCTCGTCCTGCCGTCTCTACGTCGGCGCTGCGGGTGGCGGGGTGTGGCGCACCGACCGCCCCTTTTCGCGTACCCCGAACTGGAAGTTCACTTCGGGCAGCTTCGACACCAACGCGATCGGTGCGATTGCCATCGACCCTCTTCATCCCGACACGGTGTATGCCGGAACGGGCGAACCCAACTCCTCCGGCGATTCCGCAGCAGGGCTGGGCCTCTACCGAAGCAGGGACCAAGGTGAAAACTGGCAGCCGCTGGCGTCGTCATTGACTTACAACGGGCCGACGGGCGCCGTCACGCTACCGAACGGGTTCAACAACCTGTCCATCTCCAGCATCGTGTTCGACCCCCGGGACACGCGGACCATGTACGTCGCCACCACGCTCGGACTTCGTGGAGTCAGCGCGACATCAGGCGCGGTGGTGGCGCCCACGCTCGCCCCGGCGGGTTTGTACAAATCGATGGATGGTGGTGTCACCTTCACGCAGATCTGGAACGGCGGAGGCGCATCGTGCGCGCCGTCCTCCGCACCCTGTCTCACGTCCTGGGGCGTCGACCGGGTCGCCCTGGATCCCCGGGACCCGGGCGTCGTCTATGCGTCGGCGGTAGATGTCGGCATCTGGCGGAGTTGGCCGCAGGAAAATGGCGGCGCATTCACGCAAATATTCTTCAGTCAGAACCAGGCCAACGCAGGTTCGGACCGCACCGACTTCGCGGTTGCCGCGCTGCCGAAAGGAAAGACCCGAATCTACGCTGCCACGGGGGCGACCGGCGCCTTCCCGGGATTCCCCGCCCCGCAAACTTCCTACAGCCAGGTATGGCGCATCGATGATGCACGGCGACCGGCCTCGACGCTGATTTCCGAGCAATTGCGAGTCGTTCCGGGAGGCCTCGCGGCAGCCACCGGGGGCTGGAAGAAGCTGACGACCAGCGTCTTGGGCGATCCGGGCTACGCGACCTACAACTTCTGCACGGGTCAATGCTGGTACGACATGGGAATCTACTCGCCGCCCGGGCGGCCCGACACGGTGTTCGTGATCGGGTCGTACAGCTACGGCGAAGCCTATTCGGGGCCCTCCAACGCGCGCGCCGTCCTGCGCTCGACCACGGCGGGAGATCCCGACCCGGCCAACAACAACGTGACATTCACCGACCTGACGTTCGATGCCCAGACACCGGATCCGGCCTCGGCCAACTGGCTGACCGCGACGACCGCGATTCATCCGGACCAGCACGCGCTGGTGTTTGCGCCCGGCAATTCGAACATCTGGTTTGAAGGTTCGGACGGCGGCTTGGTTCGCTCGAGCAGTTCCTATCTGTCGATCTCCGCCACGTGCATCCATCGCGGCTTGTCGGGACCGGCGCTCGTGACGTGCCAGCAGCTCCTTTCCTCCGTGCCCAAGCGCCTCCTGAGCTTGAATGCCGGGCTCGACACGCTGCAGTTCCAGCACCTGTCGATCAATCCCTACAACCCGCTCGGCGAGCTGCAGGGGGGGACGCAGGACAACGGCACCTTCCAGTACGAAGGATCGAGCGCGATCTGGTATGAAAGCGTCGGTGGAGATGGCGGTTTGTCGGGGTTCGACGCGAGCAATCCCGTCAACCGGTTCCACACCTACTTCGGTGTCAACGCGGACATCAACTTCGCTTCGGGTGACCCGACCCGATGGCTCTACATCAGTGATCCACTCGCCCGCTCGGGCGAGTCGTCGCGCTTTTACATGCCGATCATCGCCGACCCGCGCGCCGATCGCGGCGGCACCATGTTCGCCGGCTTGCAGTGGATATGGCGCACGACCGACAACGGCGGAACCAGGAGCTTTCTCGAGAGCAACTGCAATGAGTCCGGGCCGTTCACCAACAGCGGACAATGTGGCGACTGGCAACGGCTCGGCAATCGGCGGTTGACCGGGGGGACCGTCTCCATGGTGACGCGCGCCACCGGGGATAGCGGCACGCTTTGGGCCGGCACTGCCAGCGGCCGGGTCTACATCTTCAAGAATGCGGATGCGATCGTCCCTTCGACAGCGGGCGAATTCGAAGTGTCGGACGCTCTGGTCGCGAACAACTCCACCCCGGTCAGGTTCGTTTCAGGCATCGCGATAGACCCCCTGAATTCGAACCATGGCTGGGTGTCCTACGGTGGGTACAACGCCGTGTCTCCACCCGGCCAGACCCGCGTCCCGGGTCACGTGTTCGACGTGACCTGGGACGGAGTGGCGGCACATGCGGTGTTCACTTCGCTGGACGGCAGCGGCAGCGGCGCGCTGGGCGACCTCCCCATCAACGCGTTGGTGCGTGACGACCGCACCGGGGACCTCTATGCTGCGACTGACTTCGCCGTGTTGCGCCGAGATGCCGTGTCGGGCCATTGGCATCTGGCGGCGAAAGGCATGCCGATGGTCGAGATCTCCAGCCTGGCGATCGATCAGGCAACGCGCGTGCTATACGGCGCGACCCACGGCCGTGGTGCGTGGCGCTTGCAGCTTTGACCCGGGTCCATGGACGGTGCTTTTTGAAGGCCTGACGTCAGTCGACCGATCCGACTGGCGCAGCGGGCAGATGCGCAACGGGCGGGTCGTCGCCATGGGCGACAACCTGGTCCCAGCACGCGACGCCAGCAGCGGGAACATGGTCCCCGCCGGTTGCCCTCTGCGCGACCACACGGTGCGAAAAAGCGACGCTCGACGACGCCGGTAGCGTATACGCGGTGTCGCAGAACCGAACCGACCCATAGACTGGGCGCGCGCATTGCCATGGCGCCAGGATTCAAGGAAGCACAAACCCAGGGGAGACAGACATGCGCATCGTCTCGATGCCCGCGTTGTTCGCGGCCAGCCTCACGCTCGCTCTTTCAGGCTGCGGGGGCGGAGATTCCGACAGCCATATCGTGGCGACCGACAAGGGCGCCGTCCAGGGCACCAACAGCAACGGCGCCCTGCGTTTCCTCGGCATTCCCTATGCGGCCCCGCCGGTCGGTCCTTTGCGGTGGCAGGCCCCGGCTGCCGCGGCCGCCTGGACCAACGTGCGCGATGGCAGCGTGTTCGGGCCCCACTGCGCCCAGGTGGGCGGATCCTTCGGCACCGCCAGTTCAGCGGAGGATTGCCTCTACCTCAACGTGTTCACCCCGACGAGCGGCCCCGGACCGTTCCCGGTCATGGTCTGGATACACGGCGGCGCCCTCGTCAGCGGCGAGAGCGACGACTACGACCCGTCCGCGCTGGTCGCCAATGGGGTCGCGGTGGTGACCTTGAACTATCGGCTCGGGCCCCTGGGCTTTCTCAGCCACGCGGCCCTGAGCGCGGAAGCGGGTGGAGCGTCGGGCAACTATGGGCTGATGGACCAGCAGGCCGCGTTGCGTTGGGTGAAGACCAACATCGCGGCCTTCGGTGGCGACCCGGCGAACGTGACCGTCTTCGGCGAATCGGCCGGAGGCCTGAGCACCTTCTCGCAGATCGTGTCACCCTTGGCCGCGGGACTGTTCCAAAAGGCCATCGTCGAGAGCGGGTCCTACAACCTCACGCCTCCCACACTGGCCACCGCCCAGACCTGGGGCGCCAATTTCGCGACCGGCGCAGGCTGTACCGACCAGAGTGCCGCATGCCTGCGGGCCCTGCCGGTGGCGACGGTTCTAGCCAACGCCGCCGCGTTGCAGGTGTCGGGAAGCACCGCGCCCACGGTCGACGGCAAGGTCCTGACCAAGACCCTGGTCGACGCGTTCGCCAGTGGCAGCTTCAACAAGGTCGCGGTGATTGCCGGAACCAACCAGCATGAATACAGCCTGCTGTCCGCCGTGACCATCGACGTGGCGCTCGGTCACCCCGTGACCGCCGCCATGTACCCGGCCGAGGTCAATGGCATCTTCGGTGCCTCGCTCGGCGGGGCGGTCCAGGCGCTCTACCCGCTCTCCAGCGCGCTCACTCCCGCGCAGACCCTGGACGACGCGCTGACCGATGGCGTCTTCACATGCAACAGCCGCAAGGCCGCGGGGCTCATCGCGGCGGCGGGTTCGACCGTGTATGCCTATGAGTTCGCGGACCCGAACGCACCCATGGTGTTCAAGATTCCGCCCCGCCCCGAAGGCTACGGCGCCTATCACGCCGCCGAAATCCAGTACGTCTTTCCGGGCACCTATGTCGTCTACTTCGGCGCCCCCTTCACGGCAGCGCAGTCCACGTTGTCAAGCCAGATGGTCGGCTACTGGACGCAGTTCGCGAAGACCGGCAACCCGAACGCCGCAGGGACCAGTACCTGGCCCGCCTATACCGCTGCCAGCGACACCTACCTGACGCTCGCGCCCGGTGCGGTGGCCACCACCAACCAGGTGTCGGCGCAACACAACTGCAGCACGTTCTGGACGCCGGGCATTTGACGTCCGCGCAGAGGCCGGGGAACCGTCCCTCTGCACGTGGCCCGCGTCCGCTGGCGAGCAGGTTGCGCGGGTCCGTGTCGATTCATTCCGGACGATCCCTCCTCACGACGTCCGTCTCGCCCCGAACGCCTCATGCGTCGTGCGTCATCGCGCAAATCTTGGGATATGCGTAGTCGCGACCGACGGCAGCACGGACAAAGAGCAGATTCGCCAGCGCGCGTTCGCTCAGCGCGTCGAGAGCCACATGACCGCCCTCATCACACGGGAAGCACAGGGCGCGGCCTGCATTCGAAAAGGACTCGTAGCGAAGTTCGAAAAGGGTTGATTCGGCGTGCAGCTGCATCGTGTGGCCTCGCGTTGTTGCGACGAGTCATCGTGCGCCGCGGCGACCCATCGAACAAGGTCAACCCCCCCGGAACAGAGGGTGTCCTACGTGGGGTGCATCCTTTGCGCAACAGAGCCCTCGATTGCGGGCTCGTGATCCGGGTACTTCTTACCTAGGGAAAGGCCCACTGCTGACTTTCTCCCGGCGGCCCGAACATCGCTGTTGAAGCTGTCGATCCCACAACGGTTTTCTGGAGCGTCGATGAAACGATATTCCGCCCGCGCCATGGCTGCCCTGCGCCGTGCTGCCGCCGTCAGTTGCAGTTCGCTGGTCGCGACGCTCCCGGCGTTGGCTGCCGACCCGATCCGCATCGGCGTCATCTCCGAAGTGCAAGCCGTCGCCGGCGCGTCCATCGCTCCCGCTGCGCAACTGGCGGCCGACGAGATCAACGCCAAAGGCGGCATCGACGGCCGCAAGATCGAGATCGTGAGTTACGACGATCATTCGTCCGCGGCCGAAGCGGTGCGTGCCTTTCAGCGCGCCGTCAGCGAAGACAAGGTCAACGCCGTCATCGCCAGCTACACCTCGGAGGTGGTGCTGGCGCTCGAACCCTGGTCCGCGCGCTTGAAGACGCTGATGATCACGCCGGGCGCCGCGTCCGACGTCATCACGCAAAACATCGCCAAGGACTACGAGCACAACAAGTACACCTTCCACGGCTACCTCACCTCGACCGCGCTCGCCGGCCTGGTCTGTGATGCCGCCAAGGACCTGCTCGTGACGCCATTCAAGATGAAGACGGCGGTCATCGTCAGCGAAGACGCGGCCTGGACGACGCCGCTCGACGCGGGCTACGAGACCTGCCTGGCGCAGATCGGCCTGAAGGTGCTCGACCACATCCGCTTCTCGCCCGACACCACCGACTTCACGCCGATCTTCAACAAGATCGAGGGACTGAAGCCGGACGTGATGATCACCGGCATCTCGCACGTCGGTACCCAGCCGACCGTGCAGTGGAAGACCCAGCAGGTGCCGATACCGATGTTCGGGATCTCGTCGCAGGCCACCAGTTCGACCTTCTGGAAAGACACCAACGGCGCGACCGAAGGCGTTTTCTTCAACGCCGTGTCCGGCCCGGGCGTGGCGGTCACGCCCAAGACGCTGCCTTTCGTCGATGCCTATGCCAAGAAATTCGGCAACCTGCCTGCCTACTCCGGCTACACGGCCTATGACGAGGTCTACATGATCGCCGAGGCGGTGCACCGCGCCGGCTCCACCGACAGCGACAAGCTGGTCGATGCGATGGAGAAGACCGACTACATCGGCACCATCGGCCGCATCGCCTTCCTTCCGAAAGGCGATCCGCGCGTCCACGGCCTGAGGACAGGCCCGGGTTACATCACGGGCCTGATGCTGCAATGGCAAGACGGCACGCAGAAGAACATGTGGCCCAAACAACTGGCCTCCGGCGAGACGAAGTTCCCGGCGTTCGTGAAGCTGCCGCCGCACTGAACCGCGGCCTTCGACCCGTCCTTGCGGGCCGTTCCCATTCACCCAACGTCACGCGATCGGTGGTCGCAAGCGCATGCTCTTCTGGCAGATCCTGATCGATGGCTTCGCCATCAGTGCACTCTACGCCTTGGGCGCGACCGGCTTCACGCTGATCTTCGGCGTGTCCGGCGTACTGAACCTTTCGCACGGCGCGATCATGGTCGCCGCGGCCGTGGCCGCCTGGGCCGCGGCGAGCGAATGGCATCTCAACGCCTACCAGGCGGCGCTGATCGGCGTGGCGGTCGGCATCGTCCTCTCGTTCGCGACCTATTTCGTCACGGTGCGCCCGATCCAGCGCTCGCGACGCATCGTCGAGGCCGAGAAGGAGATCTTCATCCTGACAGCGACGCTGCTCTGGGGCATCATCATCCAGGAACTCGTCGCCTATCTCTTCACGAACAACGCGAAAACGGTCAACCCCATCGTCGAAGGCGTCGTCACCTTGTTCGGCGTGCGCACACCGGCCAACGAATTCTTCACCGCTGCCGTTTGCTGGGTCGCCATCGGCCTGCTGTGGCTGCTCGTCAACAAGACCCGGCGTGGCAAGACCGTGCTGGCGGCGTCGATGAACCCCCGCGGCGTCACCCTGTTGGGCATCGAGCTCTCGGGCATCTACCTCACGGTGTGGGCGGTGTACGGTCTGCTCGGCGGCATCGCCGGGGTGCTGCTCGGCATGTTCCTGGGCGTCAGTTCCTACAGCGTCGGCCCGCTGACGGCCAGCGCGTTCTCGATCGTCGTGCTGGGCGGCCTGGGTAGCGTTTCCGGTTCGCTGATCGCCGCCTACGTGGTCGGTTATCTCGAGACCCTCACGGCCTACATGATTTCGCCGGCGTACCGCTCGATCCCGGCGCTGATCCTGCTGGTCGTCGTCATGTACTCGCGCCCGCAAGGCCTGTTCGGGCGGCGTTGACGATGCGTACCGCGTCGACATCGAGGCTTCTCTGGATCGGCATCGCCGCGCTGCTCGGCGGTGCGCTGCTGCCACTGGTCGCATCGGGCTACGTGCTCGGCCTGCTGACGGTCGCCTACTACACGGCCGTGTTCGCGATGGCGTGGGATCTGCTCTTCGGTTTCGCCGGCGAAGTGAACTTCGGCCCGACCTTTCTCATCGGCCTCGGTGCCTATACCGCCGGCATCCTCGATGCGCGACTCTCGCCCCACATCTCCATCTGGGTCTGCGTCGCGGCCGGGGCCTTCTCCGCCGTGGTTGGCGGCGTCGTCCTGGCGTTGCCGGCGCTGCGCCTGCGTGGCCCGTATTTCGGGCTGATGACGCTGGTCGCCGTGCTCATGCTGCAGAACGTCGTCGTCGTGTTCGCAGGGCTCACCGGAGGCGAGATCGGCCTCTCGGTGCCCGATGTGATGTCGATCGATGCCCACGTCAACTACTGGATCGCTTTCGGTTTCATGGCCGTCAGTGGCGCCATCCTGTTCGGGCTGTCGCGCTCGGCGATCGGTCTCATTCTTCAAGCCAGCGGACAAGACGCGGTGCAGGCCGGCGCGCTCGGCTTCAATGTGGCCAAGCACAAGCTCGCCGCGTTCGTCGTCAGCGCGTTCTTCTCCGGGCTGGCGGGTTCGCTGATGGTCTTCTATCTGGGCACCGCATCGGTCGGCACTTTCGTCGACATTTCGGTCGGCGTCCAGGTGATCATCGCCGCCGTGCTCGGCGGTCGGCGCACCGTGATCGGCGCGGCGATCGGCGCCATCTTCCTGATCGGCATGGGCGAGATCCTGCGGCCGCTCGGCAGCCTGGCGACCTTGGTCGTCTCCGTGATGGCGCTGCTGGTGATCATGTTCTTTCCCGACGGCTTCCTCGGCATGCTGCGCGGCCGGAATCGCCCATGAGCCCGGAAGCGACCGAACCGATGCTCGAGGTGGCTCGCCTCACGAAACGCTATGGCGGCCTCGTCGCCGTGAAGGACCTCAGCTTTGCGATCCGGCCGGGCGAGATCCTCGGCTTGATCGGGCCGAACGGCTCGGGCAAGTCGACTGCGATGAAGACGATCCTCGGTGTCGAGCAGCGGACGTCGGGCTCGGTGAAGCTCGACGGGGTCGAGATCGGAGGGCTTCCCGCGCACAAGATTGCACGCCTGGGCGTCGGCCTCGTGTTCCAGCATTCGCGACCGCTCAACCGGCAGACCGTTCTCGACAACATCAAGGTCGCTCTCCTCCCCGACAAGCTCACCAAGCTTTTCGCAGGCGCCGACGTCGATACGGCATCACGCGACATCGCCGCCCGCGTCGGGCTGGCCGGCGTCATCGACCGGAAGCCGCCGACGCTTTCCTTCGCCGACCTGCGTCGCCTCGAGTTGGCAAAGGCGATCGCCCGCAATCCCAAGCTGGTGATGGTGGACGAGCCCTTCGCCGGCTTGACCGCGTCCGAGGTCGCCGCGTTCTCGGAACTCATCCACGGATTTCGCGCCGAAGGTCGAGCGGTGCTGTTGGTCGATCACAATGTCAAGGGTGTGTCGGCGCTGGTCGATCGGGTGCTGGCGATGTACCTCGGTGAGCGGATTGCCGAAGGCGCGCCGAGCGAGGTGATGCGCGACGACACCGTGCGCCGCGTCTACCTCGGCGGCGCGCTCACCACCTCGGCGCGGCGTGAAGCCGATTTCGGCGACAGCCCGCCGTTGTTGCAGGTCGAAGGCGTCGGCGTTTCCTACGGCAAGGCGCTCGCGCTCCGCGATGTATCGCTGCACGTGCACGAAGGCGAGTTTGTGTCGGTGGTGGGTTTGAACGGCGCCGGCAAGACGACGCTGTTCAACGCGATTTCGGGCCTCGTGCCCTACAGCGGCGCGATCCGATGGGCAGGCCGTTCCCTGCGCGGGCAAAGCCCCGCCGTGGTCGCCCGGGATGGCGTCGTGCAATGCCCGGAGACGCGCGAGCTGTTCGGCGACATGACGGTGCGCGAAAACCTCGACCTCGGCGGCAATGCATTGACCGACACCGAGCTTGGGGAGAGGCTGCAGTGGCTGTTCGGACTGTTTCCGATCCTGCGCGACCGCCAAGGGCAGATCGCACGCACGCTGAGCGGTGGCGAGCAGCAGATGCTCGCCATCGCCCGCGCGCTGATGATGAAGCCGCGACTGCTCATCCTCGACGAGCCGACGCTCGGGCTGGCACCGGTGATCCTCGAAACCCTGTCGAAGGCACTCGAGTCGCTGCGCACGACGACGACGATCAGCGTCCTGCTCGGTGAACAGAACGTGACCTTCGCACTGCCGCATGCGGACCGTGTCTATGTGCTGGACCACTCACGGATTGCATGGGAGGGTCCACCGGAACGCTTCGAGCAGGATGCTGCGGCCACCTACCTTTGAGACACGCACCGAGCGTGTCGCGTTGGTCGAACTTCCCGCCCGGCTGGATGCGAAAGTCGGATCGCAGCCGCCGATCCGGGTGTGCGCCTTCTGATGGGCTGTTGGCAGGCCAGAGCTTCTTGGACTGCCAGTTCTTAGTTGGACCGCGACAGTCAGTCGATGATGCGGAAAGTCTGGTGACAGGCCACACAGTTTTGGGTCACTGCGGACAGCTTGCTCAAGCTTTCAGGGACTGACGCTGTCGTTGCGGTGCTGGACAATTCGTCAAAGCCTTTGCGCACCTGTCCGATGTATTGATTCCAAGCAGCAGGCTGACGTGCGCGCAACGTCGCGGGTCGAGACGGGTCGTTTTCGTTGTTCTTTGCGCCTGCAATCGCCGCGACCTTGGACGCGAGGGCAAGATCATTGCTGGCCAATGCCGCAGTGACTCGTTGAATATTTGCCAAGAAAAGTCGCATCTGACCCAGTACGTATGCTCGGTCCTCCCCTGTCATGCTCACCGCGATCCGGGGGTCGTCGGCTGGCAGTCGCATCACACTTCGCTCGTCCGGACGAGAGGGCTCCTCAGCTCGCACACTGAAAGCGCAGGCAGCGAATAAAAGACCACCGACAAGGCACGCAGTCACCAAGTTCCGAAGCCGCAAATCGGCCATGTAACCTCCAAACAAAAGAGCGGTCCTATTGAAGTCACCATTATTTTGTGAATTTAGTATCCCATATAGAAGCAGCCGTGATGGTCCGATTCCGCGGCGCACATGACTTCCGATCGCTCCGCGTCAAAGACTGCAAGCGGCCTCAACCGTCTGCCGTGCCGGCACCGGTCAGTGCAGAAAGCAGCCGCCCATGGGGTATACGAGATGGCCGACAGGCGTCCTCTATGGGCGGATGGAATTGCAACATTGGAAAGAGCGATTGGGTACGACAACCAAACGAAATACACTGCCTTCATGAGGTCCGCCGTCACCCCCCAAATTCGCGTTGAGCCCCGGCTGCGTGCTGAGCTCGAGTCCGTGCTCAGCCAGCCGAAACCCTGACCGGCTTCGGCCGGCGCGACCGTTCAGCGCTTGTCGAGCTGCCTCACCTTTCATCATGGATAAATCAATGCTTCAGCAGCAGGTGCTGGAACGGCTCGCCGAAGACCTGCTGCAAGCCGAACAGGCGGCGCGGGCGGCCCATGAAACGGCGACTCACGAAGAAAGCGTCGCCG
>JALYHO010000211.1 GCA_030776545.1 Pseudomonadota bacterium
GGGGCGGGGGGCGGCAGGGGCGCGTTGGGATCGGCCGAGCGCGGTGCCGACGCCGCGGCGACTTCGGGAGGCAACACCAGTGGCCCGCGTTGCCCGCAGCCCGAGACGAATCCCACCACGGCCAATACCCCGTATCCGCCCATGGTCGACGCCGCCGCGACGGCCCCGGCTACACTGATTCGGTCCTTCAACATCCGCGGATTCTATCGACCATGCCCAGCGAGCTCAGCCATCCATTGACCGACGCGGAGTTCCGCGCCTTGTCGGATCAGGTGCTGGCGACCGTCGAAGCGCGCATCGACGCGTGGCTGGACGACGATGTCGTCGATATCGACGTGCAGCGCAACGGCGGTCTGCTCGACATGCGGTTTCCGAACGGCAGCGCGCTGGTCCTCAACACCCAGCCGCCATTGCACGAGCTCTGGCTGGCGGCCCGCTCGGGCGGCTTTCACTACAAGTACCTGGACGGCGCCTGGCGCGACACCCGCAGCGGCCTCGAATTGTTCGACGCCCTGTCGGCCTGCGCGAGCGAGCAGGCCGGCCAGCCCTTGCGTTTCACGCCGCCTTGACGCGGCACCCGCCGCCGGGTTGCGGCGCGCGCTTCACCGCTTGAAGAGGTCGAGGATGCTCTTGCGTTCTTCCTCGTCCGGGCCGGTCGCGGGCTTGTCCTCGAGCCCCACGCTGGCCACCCCGGAGCCTTTGGTGTATTCCTCGTAGTACCACTCGTCCCCGATGTTGACCACGCCCTCGGGCGTCGGGTAGGTCGAGACCGGGACGCCGCTTAGCGCGTGCGTCATGTAGTCGATCCAGACCGGCAGCGACAAGCCGCCCCCGGTCTCGTTGTCGCCGAGCTTGCGCGGCGTGTCGTAGCCGATCCAGACGATCGCGACCTGGGTCGGCTGGAAACCGGCGAACCAGGTGTCGATCGAATCGTTCGTGGTGCCGGTCTTGCCGTAGACGTCGGGACGGTTCAAGGCCCGCCGCGCCGCGGCGGCGGTACCGCGCAACGCGACCGAATTGAGCAGGCTGTCCATCACGAACGCATTGCGGGGGTTGAGCACCCGCATCGATTCGTCCAGCACCGGAACCGTCGCCTCGTTCAGGACCCGCCCCTTGGCGTCGGTGATCCGGCTGATCAGCATCGGATTGACGCGGTAGCCGCCGCTGGCGAAGACACTGTAGGCCGAGGCCATCTGCAGCGGCGTGACCGATCCGGTGCCGAGCGCCATCGGCAGATACGCCGGGTGCTTTTCCGCCTCGAAGCCGAAGCGGGTGATCCAGTTTTGCGCATAGCCCGTGCCGATGGCCTGCAGGATGCGGATCGAGATCATGTTCTTGGACTTCTCGAGTCCGCGTCGCATGGTCATCGGCCCCTCGTACTTGCCGTCGTAGTTCTTCGGTTCCCAGGCCTGGCTGCCGGTGGCGCCGGCGTCGAAGAAGAGCGGTGCGTCGTTGATGACCGTCGCGGGCGTGAAGCCTTTTTCGAGGGCCGCCGAGTAGATGAAGGGCTTGAAGCTCGATCCGGGTTGGCGCCAGGCCTGCGTCACGTGGTTGAACTTGTTCTTGGCGTAGTCGAAGCCGCCCACCAGCGACTTGATCGCGCCGGTGCGCGGATCCATGGCGACGAAGGCGCCTTCGACCTCGGGCAACTGGGTGATGCTCCAGTCGCCCTTGGGGCCCTGGATGACCCGCAGCACGGCCCCCGGCCGGATCTGCGTCTTCGGGTTGCCCTTGGGCACCAGCCCCGACGCGACGGGCTTCAAGCCGTCGCCGGTGATCGTGATGGAGTCGCCGCTCTGCAATACCGCCACCACCTTCTTGGGCCCCGCTTCGGTGGCGATGGCGGCCTTGAGCTCGTCGTTGTCGGGATAGTCCTGGAGCGCGTCGGCGATGCGGTCGTCGACCTCGGACGGGTCGGCCGGCAGGTCGATGAAGTCCTCGGGGCCGCGGTACACCTGGCGCCGCTCGTAGCCCATGATGCCTTTGCGCAAGGCGCGGTAGGCGACCAGCTGGTCGTCCGAGCGGATGGTCAGGTAGACATTGAGCCCGCGGGTGTAGGCGTCGTCGCCGTACTGGCTGAAGATCAGCTGGCGTGCTGCTTCGGCCACGTATTCGGCGTGCACGGCGACGTCCGCCGCCTCGCGGTAGTGGAGCGTCTGGGCACGGGCGGCCGTGCGTTCCTGGGGGGTGATGTAGCCGTTGTCCACCATCCGGTCGAGGATGCGCAGCTGACCGTTCTTGGCCCGCTCGGGGTTGGTGATCGGGTTGTAGGCCGAGGGCGCCTGCGGCAGGCCGGCGAGCATCGCGGCTTCGGCGATCGAGAGGTCCTTGAGCGGTTTGCCGAAATAGATTTCGCTGGCCGAAGCGAACCCGTAGGCCCGTTGCCCCAGGTAGATCTGGTTCAGATAGACCTCGAGGATCTGGTCCTTGGTGAGCAGGCTTTCCATCTTGAACGCCAGCAGCATCTCGTAGATCTTGCGGGTGTAGGTTTTCTCGGACGACAAATAGAAGTTGCGCGCCACCTGCATCGTGATCGTGGAGGCTCCCTGGCTGCGCGAGCGGTTGAACTGCGCCAGGCCGGCCCGCAGGACGCCCTTGACGTCGACGCCGCTGTGCTCGTAGAAGCGCGCGTCTTCCGACGCGAGCACCGCGTGCTGCATCACCTTGGGAATCTGATCGAGCGGCAGGAAGCTCCGGCGCTCCTCGCCGTACTCGCCGAGCAGCACGCCGTCGGCAGAGAGCACCCGCATCGGCAGTTTCGGCCGGTAGTCCATCAGCCCGCCGATTTCCGGGAGGTTGGGGTAGGCGACCGCCAACGCGATCGCGACCAGCGCCAGGATCGTCAACGCCCCGGTCGCCGTCAAGGCCACCAGCCACAGCGCAATGCGAGTCAGCGTGCGGGCCCACCGTGGCACCCCACGGCGAGGGCCCGCGGGAGCATCGGCGGGTCGCCTGCCGGCACGGTCGGTATCGGTCATGTCACTCCAAGTTGCAAGTTCGCATTATAGAAAGGGGCCCGTCCGCCGAAGACGCAGGGGAAGTCGACGGCGAACGCACGAAAAAGTTGCCGTCAGGATAACGATTCGGGTTCTCCCGAAGCGTGCCGCAGAAGGCCGCAGCGCGTGTGAGTTTTGCAACGAGACGTGGGTGCCAAACGGGATTTTTTCTTTGTGGCACAACGGGTTTACTGCTAGGATTGAAGTAACTTATTAACAGTCCAGCATGATTTCTTCATAGCTGGCGGAAGGGCGTCGTGAGCATCCTTGACACCTTGTTGGGCCGTAAACATCGACCGATGATCGGGCTCGACATCAGCTCATCGAGCGTCAAGCTCGTCGAGCTCGGGCAGACGGCGTCGGGCGACTACGTGGTCGAGCGGTTCGGCGTCGAGAGCTTCGAAAAGGGCTGGATCGCCGATGGCCAGATCGAGAAGTTCGACGAGGTCGCCGAAGCCGTCAAGCGCGTCGTCATCAAAAGCGGCAGCCGGACCCGGCAAGTCGTGATGGCCATGCCCCAGTCGGCCGTCATCACCAAGAAAATCATGCTGCCCGCCGGTCTGCGCGACGAGGAACTCGAAGTACAGGTCGAGGCCGAGGCCAACCAGTACATCCCGTTCTCGCTCGACGAGGTCAGCCTCGACTTCTGCGTCATCGGCCCCAGCCCGACCTCGGTCGGCGACGTCGAGGTGCTGATCGCCGCGTCGCGCAAGGATCGGGTCCAGGACCGCCAGGGTCTGGCCGAGGCCGCCGGCTTGACGCCCGTCGTGCTCGACATCGAGTCGCACGCCTCGCGCCTGGCGATGAGCCGGGTCATCGCCTCGCTGCCCAACGAAGGCAAGGATGCGCTCGTCGCCCTGTTCGAGATCGGTGCCGACACCACGAGTCTCAAGGTGTTGCGCGACGACGAGATGCTCTACGACCGCGACCAGGCGTTCGGCGGATCGCAACTGACGCAACTGATCTCGCGGCAATACGGCTTTTCCTACGAAGAGGCCGAGCAGAAAAAACTCTCCGCCGATCTTCCGGAAGACTACGAGTCGACCTTGCTCGCGCCCTTCGTCGACAGCCTCTCGCAGGAGATCGGCCGGGCGCTGCAGTATTTTTTCACCAGCACGCCGCACCACAAGGTGCACTACGTGATGCTCGCCGGTGGCACCGCGGGTCTGCCCGGCCTCAAGGACCGCGTGACCGAACTGACCGGCTTCGCCTCGATGGTCGTCAACCCGTTCGAGAACATGAAGCTCGGCTCGGCGGTGCGTGAGAGCAAGCTGCGTCGCGAGGCGCCGTCCTATCTCACGGCCTGCGGTCTGGCCATGCGGAGGTTCGTGCAGTGATATTGATCAACCTGCTGCCGCACCGCGAGGAGCGGCGCAAGCGCAAGAAAATCGCGTTCTTCGCCGGCTTGGGCGCTGCGGCGATCGCCGGCCTCCTGATCGTCGGCGCCTGGTACGCCGTCCTCGAGCAGCTCAAGTCGGCTCAGCAGGACCGCAATCAGTTCCTGACCGCCGAGATCGCCAAGCTCGACAACGAGATCAAGGACATCGCGACCCTCAAGGCCGAGATCGCCTCGCTGACGGCGCGTCAGAAGGCGGTCGAGGACCTGCAGTCCGACCGCAACATGCCGGTGCATCTGCTCAACGAATTGGTCAAGCAAACGCCCGAAGGCATCTACCTCACCTCGTTGAAGCAGGAGGGCGCGGTGCTCAGCCTGAGCGGCATCGCCCAGACCCAGGAACGCATCTCCGAATTTCTGCGCAACACCGCCTACAGCTCGGAGTGGCTGTCCGCCCCCGAGCTGATCGAAAGCAAGGCGACCACTGTCAGCGGCGTCAATCGCGAGCAAAAGCGCCTGTTCGACTTCTCGGTGCGCCTGACCGTCAAGCGCCCTCCCGACAAGAACGCCGCGGCCGTGACACCGCGCGGCCCGGCCAGCGGCGCCGCCGCGAACAAGGTTTGACGACATGGCGACCAAACCTGCGATGAATGTCGATCTGAACTCCGTCTTCGAAGGCGCGGTGTCCCAGTTTCGAAGCCTCAACCCCAACGAACCCGGCCAGTGGCCCGTCCTGCCCAAGGTCGCGACCTTCTCGCTGGTGGCGGTGCTCATGATCGTGCTGGGCTGGTTCCTGTTGCTCTCGAGCGCCAGCGACGAGCTCGACGCCGAGCGCGCCAAGGAGCCTGGCCTGAAAGCCGACTACCGGTCCAAGCTCGGGCAGGCCGTGAACCTCGCCGAGTTGCGCAAGCAAAAGCTGCAGGTCGAGGAGTACGTGACCCAGCTCGAAAAGCAGTTGCCCGGCAAGGCCGAGATGGACGCCCTGCTGTCCGACATCAACCAGGCCGGCCTCGGCCGTGGCTTGCAGTTCGAGTTGTTCCGACCCGGCCAGGTGGTGGTCAAGGACTACTACGCCGAACTGCCGATCTCGATACGCGTCAGCGGCCGCTACCACGACATCGGCGCCTTCGCCGGCGACATCGCCAACCTCTCGCGCATCGTGACGCTGCAAAACCTGACCATCGCCGGCACCGGAGCGAAAGACGCCAACGGCGCATTGGCCATGGATGCCACCGCCCGCACCTACCGCTACCTCGACCCCGCCGAGATCGAAAACATGCGCAAGGCCGCTGCCGACAAGGCCAAGGCGGGGGCGAAGAAATGATGGCCGCACCTGCTTCCTTGCGCGCCCTGGCCGCGCTCGGCGTCGCCGCTTTCGCACTCGTCGGTTGCGGCGGCGAACAAGAAGAGCTGACCCAGTGGATGGAGCAGCAAAGGCGCGAGGTCAAGCCGAGCGTGCAGCCGCTCTCGCCGCCCACCAAATTCGTGCCGCAGCCCTATACCGCGCTCGGCGGGGTCGAACCCTTCAGCAGCCAGAAGCTGGCGGTGGCGCTCAAGCAGGAGGCCAAACAGCCGAATTCCCTGCTGGCGAGCGAGATCAACCGCCGCAAGGAGCCGCTCGAAGCCTATCCCTTGGACAGCATGTCGATGGTCGGCAGCGTGACCAAGGGCGGTCGGCCCTATGCCTTGCTCAAGGTCGACAACCTGCTCTATCAGGTCAAGCAGGGTGACCATCTCGGCCAGAACTACGGAAAGATCGTCAAGATTTCCGAGACCGAGGTAGCGCTGCGTGAAATCGTTCAAGACGCAGCCGGCGAATGGATCGAGCGCAGCAGCGCCCTTCAACTTCAGGAGCGGGCGCGATGACCAGCCATCAGGAGAATCAGATGAGAGCTAAGTGGCGCGCCCGTGCCTTGACGATGGTGGTGACGCTTGCCGCTTGTGCGTCGGCGATGGCGCAAAACGCCATCCAGTCCATCAACAGCAGCCAGCAGGGCGGCGCCGACGTGATCCGCGTCGAGCTCAGCCAGCCCCTGACCGCGGTGCCGGCCGGTTTCGCGATCCAGACCCCGCCGCGCATCGCGATCGACCTGCCCGGCGTGACCAACGGCCTGGGCAAGACCGGCATCGAGATCAACCAGGGCAACCTGCGTTCGGTCAGCGTCGCCGAGGCCGGCGAACGCACGCGCCTGGTCCTCAACCTGAAAAAGGCCGCCAACTACCGGGCCGAACTGCAAGGCAGGATCCTGCTGGTGCTGCTCGACAGCGGCGCCGCGCCCGAGGCCTCGGTTCCCGCAGCGGCGCCGACCGCGACCGTGGCGACATCAACGGGCGCTGCGGCAGGCACGGCGCCGGCCGACGGCTCGGTGCATTTCGCCCCCAGCTTGAACCGCAATCCGCTGGCGCTCAAGGACATCGACTTCCGCCGCGGCACCGACGGCGCGGGCCGCGTCGTGGTGCAACTGCCCAACAACCAGGTCGGCGTCGACATTCGCCAGCAGGGCAAGCTCCTGGTGGTCGATTTCCTGCGCTCGACGCTGCCCGAGACCCTGCGTCGCCGCTTCGACGTGACCGATTTCGGCACGCCGGTGCAAAGCGTGACCACGACCCAGAACGGGGACCGCGTCCGCATGACGGTCGAGTCCACGGGCAATTGGGAGCACAGCGCCTACCAGAGCGACACCGAATTCGTGCTCGAGGTCCGCGCGCAGAAGGTCGATCCGAACAAGCTGACCCAGGGTCCGGGCTACGCCGGCGAGAAGCTCTCGCTCAACTTCCAGAACATCGAGGTGCGCGCGCTGCTGCAAGTCATCGCCGACTTCACGAACTTCAACGTGGTCACGAGCGACACCGTCACCGGCAATGTCACCCTGCGCCTCAAGGACGTGCCCTGGGACCAGGCGCTCGACATCATCCTGCAGGCCAAGGGCCTGGGGCTGCGCAAGTCCGGCAACGTGATCCTGATCGCCCCCAAGGACGAGCTCAACGCGAAGGAAAAGGTCGAACTCGAGGCCCGGGCGCAGATCGCCTCGCTCGAGCCGTTGCGCACCCAGGCGTTCCAGCTCAACTACGCCAAGGCTGCCGACGTGGCCGTGGGCCTCACCGGACAGCAGGCCGCCGGCGGTGCCGGTGGTGCCGGTGGTGGCGGCGGAGCGACCGGCAATTCGCGCATCCTCTCGACCCGCGGCAGCGTGATCTACGAGCAGCGCACCAACCAGCTGTTCGTCAACGACACGCCGACCAAGCTCCAGGAAGTCCAGGACATGATCGCCCGCATCGACATCCCGGTGCGCCAGGTGCTGATCGAGTCGCGAATCGTCATCGCCGATTCCGAATTCGGCCGCTCGCTCGGCGTCAAGCTGGGCGGGTCCGACTTGCGCGGCATACGCGGTGGGGTGCCCGGCTACGACACCGTGGGCAATACCCGTGTGGCCATCGGCGGCAACTACAACGCCGTCGGCGGGACGACCCTGCAAACCGCCGGAGGCGTCAACTACAGCGACACGAACTTCGTCAACCTGCCCGCGATTTCCGAAGGCGGTTTCAACCCCGCGACTTTCGCGCTCTCGCTGTTCGGCGCCGGCGCCAACCGCTTCCTGAACCTCGAGATCTCCGCGCTCGAAGCCGACGGCAAGGGCAAGGTCGTCTCGAGCCCGCGCATCGTCACCTCCGACCAGACCAAGGCGACGATCAAGCAGGGCACGCGCATCCCCTACCAGCAGGCCACCAGCAGCGGCGCCACCTCGATCTCCTTCGTCGACGCCACGCTGATGCTCGAAGTGACGCCGCAGATCACCCCCGAGGGCAACGTGATCATGGACGTGGTCGTCAACAACGACACCGTGGGCACGGTCTTCCAGGGCGTTCCGTCCATCAACACCAAGTCGGTCAAGACCCAGGTGCTGATCGAGAACGGCGGTACCGTCGTGATCGGCGGCATCTTCGTGCAGACCGACCGCGACGACGTCTCCAAGGTGCCCTTCCTGGGCGACGTGCCTTACCTCGGCAACCTGTTCAAGACCCGGACGCGGTCGAGCGACAAGACCGAGATGCTGATCTTCCTGACCCCCAAGGTCGTGACCGATCGCAGCGCGGCGCGCTGAGCGCCTTTTTTGATCCCCTCGACCCGAAGACCCGAGATTCGCCGGAGACGCGTGATGACATTTTCGAAATTGATAGGCGCGTTGTGCCTGGGCGCTTTGCTCGCGAGTTGCGGCGGCGGGGGCGGAAGCGCTGGCACGTCGCCGCTGGGTACGGGGGGCACGACCGGCACCGGCACGACCACCACGGCCACGACCGCCGATTTGCTGCTGACCGTCAGCGCTGCGCAGCTGCCTAACACCGGCAGCGGTTCGGTCACCGTGACCGCGACCGCCGTCGACGCCTCCCGCAATACGCTGACCAACGTGCCGGTGGCGCTTTCGGTCGACGGTACGGGGGTCCTGAGTTCGGTCTCGAGCGCCAATACCGGCGCCAACGGGACGGTCACCGCCAGCCTGGGAACGGGATCCGATCCCTCGAACCGCGTGCTGACCGTGACCGCGGTTTCCGGCGCCATCACCAAGACGGCGACCGTTCAGGTGGTGGGCACGACGGTCTCGGCCGTCCTCGTTCCGGCCGTGGTGGCTCCCGGGGCTGCCGGTCAAGTCCAGTATCGCGTGGCCGACCAGGCCGGCAACAAAATGGAGGGGCAAGCCGTCCAGGTGGTGGCCACCGGACTGAATCCGACCCAGGCGTCCGGCACGACAGATGCGACCGGCGCCTTCGTGTTCTCCTATACCGCGCCGGCGACCGTCGGTTCCTTCTCGGTCCTGACGACCGTGGCCGGCGTCACGAACCAGCAGACCGTCACGGTCCAGCCGGCCAGCACCGTGCCGGCAGCGTCCATCGCGATCCTGGCCGCCTCGGTGTCGGCCAATCCGAGCGTGGTGGCGGTCAACGCGGCAGGATCCACCTCGAATCAATCGGAAATCAGGGCGCTCTTCCTCGGCGCCAACAACACGCCGATTCCAAATGTTCGCGCGCATTTCGACCTGGACGGCGACGTCAATTCGATCGGCGGCACGTTCACGACCGGCTCGGGCACGCTCTACAGCGATGCCAATGGGGTCGTCACCACGTCGTATGTTCCGGGCAGCCGCTCCAGCCCGACCGACGGCGTCACGGTGCGGGTGTGCTACGGCAGCAGCGACACCGACCCCAACCTGGTCAATTGCACGACGTCGGTGAAGACGACGTTGACCGTGACCTCGGAGCCGCTTGGCGTGACCATCGGCACGAACGGGGTCATCATCGTCAACACGTTGACCTACGTGAAGCAATTCGTCATCAGCGTCTCCGACGCCGCCGGGGTGGCCAAGGCCGACGTCAACCTGGTGGCCTCGATCGACCTGCCGTTCTACCGCAAAGGCTTCTACGCGGTCACCGGCAAGAGCTGGACGAAACAGGGCGCGCTTTCGAGCGGCGACGCCGCGATATGCGCCAATGAAGATACCAATCGCAATGGTGTGCTGGAAGCTGGCGAGGACGTCAACAACGACGGCCAGCTCTGGCCGCGCAAGCCCGACGTCACCGTGTCCCTGCTGCAATCCAAGACCGGGAGCGATGGCACCGCCATCCTGCAGATCCAGTATGCCCAGGACCATGGCAGCTGGGTGGATGCACTCATCACCGTGTCGGCCTCCGGGGTGGCGGGTTCGGAAGGGCGGGCGACTTATCTCGTGGCGCCGGTCCCGGTCGACGCCGCCGCGATTGCCAATACGGCTGCTTCGCCCGCTTTCCAGATGAGCCCTTACGGGTTGGCGAGCAGCTGCACGAATCCGCACTGAGTCGGGTCGTTGGACGGGTTGATCGCCCTGGTCGGCATGCCGGGGGTGGGCAAGTCCACCATCGGCCGCCAGCTCTCGCGTCGCTTCGGCGTGCCGTTCTTGGACGCCGATGGGTGGATCGAGGCGCGCATCGGCTGCCCGATCCGGGACTTCTTCGAGATCGAAGGCGAAGCGCGTTTCCGGGAGATCGAAACGCAGGTATTGAATGATCTGCTGCGCGAATCCGACGGGGTCATCGCCACCGGCGGTGGGGCGGTGCTGGCGGACGCCAATCGTGCCGCGCTGCGACGCTGCGCACGCTGCGTCTACTTGAAGTCCCCACCGGACGACCTCTTTCGCCGCTTGCGCCACGATACCAAGCGGCCATTGCTGCAAGTGGCGGACCCGCTGGCTCGCTTGCGGGACCTGTTCGCGCAGCGGGATCCGCTGTACACGGAGACCGCGCACATCACCGTCGAGACCGGACCCGCGGCTTTGCCCGAACTGGTCGACCGCATCGTGCGGGAACTGGAACGGATGGGACCGACCGCCGGGAACGCCGCGCGGTCCTGACCCGACCGCGGTCGCCGTCGCGGCGAGGCCCCGTACACTGTTCGGATGAAGGACGACACCAAGCCCGTACGCATCGAGTTGGCGGACCGCAGCTACGACATTCTGATCGGCCCCGGGCTGCTGCAAAGCGACTCCGCCTACGGCGGATTGGCCTCCGCAGAGACGGCCATGATCGTCACGAACCAGATTGTCGCGCCTCTCTATGCCGGACCGTTGGCCGCGCAGTTGGCAGGCCGCTATCGCCAGGTGCACACCCTGGTCCTGCCGGACGGTGAACATCACAAGACCTGGCAAAGCTTGAACGTCATCTTCGATCGGCTGCTGGAAAGCGGCGCCGACCGCAAGACCGTGCTCTTCGCGCTCGGTGGAGGCGTGGTGGGTGACATGACCGGCTTCGCAGCGGCTTGCTACATGCGCGGTGTGCCTTATGTCCAGGTGCCGACGACCCTCTTGGCGCAAGTGGATTCGTCGGTCGGCGGCAAGACCGCCATCAACCACCCGCTCGGCAAGAACATGATCGGTGCGTTCTGCCAACCGCTGCGCGTGATTGCCGACCTCGATACGCTGGACACGCTGCCGGAGCGCGAACTCTCTGCCGGGCTCGCGGAAGTCATCAAGTACGGCCCCATCGCCGACGACCGCTTCCTGGCGTGGCTCGAAGAGCGGCTCGATGACCTCCTGCGGCGCGACAAGCCCACGCTCGCGCATGCGATACGGCGTTGTTGCGAGATCAAGGCCAGCGTGGTCGGCCAGGACGAACGCGAAAACGGCTTGCGCGCGATCCTGAACTTCGGCCACACCTTCGGCCACGCGATCGAGGCGGGGCTCGGTTACGGGCGCTGGCTGCACGGTGAAGCGGTCGGTTGCGGGATGGTCATGGCCGCCGAACTGTCGGTGCGCCTGGGGACGATTTCAGAACGCTACGCGGCGCGCATTCGCGACCTGGTGCAACGGGCCGGCCTGCCGGTCGTCGCACCCGATCTCGGAGCGGACCGCTTTTTGCAGCTGATGCGACTCGACAAGAAAGCCGAAGCCGGCGAAATTCGCTTCGTCGTCATCGAAGAACCGGGGCGCGCCGGCCTCCGCCCGGCCCCGGATGCCGTGGTCCGGGACGTCATCGACGCCACCACCGAACGATGAACCACGCGCCGGCGACTCCGCCGCTGCAGGCTTGGGCGAGCGACCCCTCCACGTCGCGCGGGCGCCGCCACCCGGAGCCCGCGGCACCGACCCGCAACCCGTTCCAGCGCGACCGCGACCGCATCGTCCACAGCACGGGCTTCAGGCGCCTGGTCTACAAGACCCAGGTGTTCATCAACCACGAGGGCGACCTGTTTCGCACGCGTCTGACGCACTCGCTCGAAGTGGCTCAGATCGCCCGCTCGATCGCCCGGGTCATGGGTCTGCACGAGGATCTGTGCGAGGCGATCGCACTGGCCCATGACATCGGTCATACGCCCTTCGGGCACGCCGGCCAGGACGCCCTGGACGCCTGCCTGCGCGCCAGCGACCCGGCGAGCCTGGGTTTCGAGCACAACTTCCAGAGCCTGCGCGTGGTCGACGCGCTGGAAGAGCGCTACCCCGGATTCGACGGACTGAACCTGTGCTTCGAGACCCGCGAGGGGATCTTGAAACACTGCTCGTTGCGTCGCGCGCACGCCCTCGAGGCCAGCGAACCCGGCGGCGTCGGGCGGCGCTTCATCGAAAAGACCCAGCCCAGCCTGGAAGCCCAGCTCTGCAATTTTGCCGACGAGATCGCCTACAACACGCACGACATTGACGACGGCGTGCGCTCCGGCCTGATCGGCTACGAGCAGTTGCTGGAGGTGCCGCTGGTCGAGCGGGCGCACGCACGAACCCTGGCCATGCACCCCGCGGTGACGGGGCGACGGTTGCTCTATGCCGCCCTCGGACAGCTGCTGTCGGCGCAGGTCGATGACCTTGTCGCTGCCTCGCAAAGTCGCCTGCGCGACCTGGCGCCGCTGGACGCGGATGCCGCGCGGCGCGCCCCTGCGCTGATCGGGCCGAGCGCCTCCATGGCCGCGGCCACGGCGGAACTGAAGTCATTCCTGCGCGAGCGGCTGTACCGCCATCCACGGGTGGCCGAATCGACCGACGCGGCGCGGCGCGTCGTGCGTGGGCTTTTCGAGGCGTATTGCAACGACCCCCAGCAGCTGCCCGACGAGTACGCGGCTCGCAGCCCGCTGGTCCCGACGGTCGTCGACTATCTCGCCGGCATGACCGATCGTTTCGCGGTGCGTGAACATGCCCGTCTGTTCGGGCCGGGAAGCGTCCACTTCCCTTCGTTCTGACCTCCACGGCGCGCCGCGTCAGCGGCGCGGCCGTGTCACTCGACCGTCTGCAGTTCGCGCCAGTTCAGGCGCCGCACCGATTGCGGCTGGAGCGGCGAGATCGCCAGCGCGCCGATGCCCGGGAGGTCGATCCCGTACAGGAGTTCGGCCGTTCCACTCACGCTGGTGAACCGCAGGTCGGTGCCGGTTCCGTTCTTGGTGACGTAGAGCAGCGACGTCCCATCCGTGTTCTTGAACGCGCTCACCGTGCTGCCGTAGTCCAGGGCGTAGAAGTTGGTCGTTCCCGACGGATTGCAGACGTCCCCGCCGGGCAAGGTCGCGGCGAATGCCACCGTTCCCGCCAGGGTGGTCGCGTCCAGGAGCACCCGGTAGCCGGCTCGGGCGCCCGTGGCCGCATTGCCCAGATCGATATACCAGCCGATCTTGGACGCGGGGTCGAACGTCGTTCCGTTCACGCCGCTGATCAGGTTGCTGCGGGTGATGGGGAAATTGATTCCCGCGGGCAGGTCGGTCGACGCGTTGAACCTGGCGTTGGTCCCGTCGACGATGGCGTAGAACGATTGCTGCTGCGCCGACAAGACGTCCGTGGTGTCGAGCAGGCGGCCCGTGCCCACCATGACGAAGCGCTT
>JALYHO010000212.1 GCA_030776545.1 Pseudomonadota bacterium
GACCTTGGCGGGCGTCCTCCACAAGCCCGTCACGCCGTCGACCCTGCGGGGTCGCCTGGTGCAGGCACGCCGGGAGGTCGACCGGCCGACTCCGGCCGGATCACCGCGCCCGGCCGCGGCCGAGCCGCTTGCACAGGTGGCACGACAGCGCCTGGCCGGGGCGCGGGTGCTGCTGGTCGAGGACCACCCACTGAACCAGCAATTGGCCTGCGAACTGTTGCGCCGCGCCGGGGTCGACGTCGAGGTCGCCAAGGACGGCCAGGAAGCTCTTCACAGACTCGCCGTCGACGGACCGTTCGACGGGGTCTTGATGGACTGCCAAATGCCCGTCATGGACGGCTACACGGCCACCCGGGAATTGCGCCGCCGGCCCGAGTGGGCCCACCTGCCGGTGATCGCCATGACCGCCAGCGCGCTGAGCGAAGACCGCGACAAGGCGCTGGCGAGCGGCATGAACGCGCACATCACCAAGCCGATCCACCTCGAGTCGATGCTGCAAACCATGGCCACCTGGATCGCGGGCCCAGGCCAGGCCTCACCCGTGGCGCTGCCGGCGGCCCCCGAGGGGCCGGTGGTGGCGCCGTCGGCCCCCGCCACCCTCGAGCGCTCGGTCGGGGTGGCGTATTGCATGGGCAACGAGGTGTTGTACCGGCGCGTGATAGAGGGGTTCCGCGACAATGAGTCGGGGATCGTCCAGGACATCGAGGTGGCGTTGGCCGCCGGGCAGTGGCCGACCGCCCAGCGACGCGCTCACGACCTGAAGGGCCTGTCGGCGATGATCGGTGCGCCGGGCCTTTCGGCCGCGAGTGCCACGCTCTATGCCGCGCTCGCGGCGCGCGACCTGGCGGCGACTCGCACCGCACTGGGCGGGTTCGCGACCGAACTGCACCGGGTCCTGAGCGCGATCGAGCTGCTCACGGCGCACGAGTGAGGCCCGCGCACGGCCGGGCGTTGCCCCACGGGCGCCGTCTGCTGACACAATGGTTTTCCCGAGCCGATTGAAGAGGTCCGCCATGCCCGCCCCAGTGCAGAAAAATTCCGCCCATGCCTACGCCCACGTCGTCAGGCGTTTCGAGACCGCGTCGGGCAAGCAAGGGCGCTTTTTTTCCCTGCCCGAACTGGCCCGGCAATTCCCCAACGTGAGCCGCCTGCCGATCTCGCTGCGGATCGTTCTCGAGTCGGTGCTGCGCAACTGCGACGGGCGAAAAGTCACCCCCGAGCACGTGGCCGAGCTCGCCAACTGGAAACCGAACGCCGACCGTGTGGCCGAGATCCCGTTCGTGGTCGCGCGCGTGGTCTTGCAAGACTTCACGGGGGTGCCGCTGCTGGCCGACCTGGCCGCCATGCGCAGTGTCGCGGCGGCCATGGGCAAGAATCCGAAGACCGTCGAGCCGCTGGTTCCGGTCGACCTGGTGGTGGATCACTCGATCATGATCGACCACTACGGCAGGAAAAACTCGCTCGACCTCAACATGAAGCTCGAGTTCCAGCGCAATCAGGAACGCTACCAGTTCATGAAATGGGGCATGCAGGCCTTCGACACCTTCAAGGTCGTGCCGCCGGGCTTTGGCATCGTGCACCAGGTCAATCTCGAGTACCTCGCGCGCGGCGTCCACCGGACCCCCGACAGCGTCTACTATCCCGACACCCTGGTCGGCACCGACAGCCACACGACCATGATCAATGGCATCGGGGTCGTCGGATGGGGCGTGGGCGGGATCGAAGCCGAGGCCGGCATGCTGGGTCAACCGGTGTATTTCCTGACCCCGGACGTGGTGGGTTTCGAATTCAGCGGCCAGCTCCGTGAAGGCGTGACGGCGACCGATCTGGTGCTGACGGTGACCGAGATCCTGCGCCGCGAGAAGGTCGTGGGCAAGTTCGTCGAATTCTTCGGCGAAGGCACGTCGGGACTCGCCCTCCCCGACCGCGCAACCATCGGCAACATGGCGCCCGAGTACGGCGCGACGATGGGATTCTTCCCGGTCGACGAGAAGACGATCGAGTACTTCCGCGGAACCGGCCGCTCCAAGGCCGAGATCGAGGCGTTCGAGGCGTATTTCAGGGCCCAGGGCTGGTTCGGCGCGCCGCGGGCCGGCTCGGTCGACTACACCCGGGTGGTGACGCTCGACCTGGGCACCGTGGCCCCCAGCCTGGCGGGCCCGAAGCGGCCCCAGGACCGGATCGAGCTCGGCCAAGTGAAAACGCAGTTCGCCTCGCTCTTCAGCAAGCCGCCGACCGAAAACGGGTTCAACCAGCCGGCCGCGCACCTGCACGCTCGGTACCTCGTGCGAGCCGAGGAAGCGGCCGAACGAGTCGCAGGGGATTCCCCCGCGATCGTCCCCGGCGCACCGCGACAGGTGGTCGAAATGAACGAGAACCGCCCCACGCTGGAGGCGGCGCAGTCCGAGGCGCGCTCTTTGCAACCCAGGGTCGGCGATACCTCGCTCGGCAATGGCGACGTGCTGATCGCGGCCATCACGTCGTGCACCAACACCTCCAACCCGAGCGTTCTGCTGGCCGCCGGACTGCTGGCCAAGAAAGCCGTCGAAGCCGGACTGAAAGTGCAGCCGCACATCAAGACCTCGCTCGCCCCCGGTTCGCGCATCGTGACCGAGTATCTGGAGAAGGCGGGCTTGTTGCCCTATCTGGAGCGGCTCGGTTTCAACGTCGCGGCCTATGGCTGCACGACGTGCATCGGCAACGCCGGCGACCTGCGCCCGGAGTTCAACGAGGCGATCACGCGCAACGACCTGATCTGCGCCGCGGTGTTGTCGGGCAACCGCAATTTCGAAGCGCGCATCCATCCCAACCTCAAGGCCAATTTCCTCGCCAGCCCGCCCCTGGTGGTGGCCTACGCGATCGCCGGCACGATGCTGCGCGACCTCATGACCGAGCCGCTCGGCAAGGGCAAAGGCGGTCGCGACATCTACCTGGGCGACGTCTGGCCGAGCAGCGACGAGGTCCACGCCTTGATGAAGTACGCGATGAACGGCAAGGCGTTCAAGGCCAACTACGACAAAGTCGCGACCGAACCGGGCAAATGGTGGGAGAAGATCCGCGGTGTCGAGGGCCAGGTGTACGACTGGCCGAGCTCGACCTACATCGCCAAGCCGCCCTTCTTCGACGGCTTCACGATGACACCGCCGCCGCTGGTCGCAGGGGTCCGGGGCGCGCGCGCCATGGCGTTGTTCGGTGACTCCATCACGACCGACCACATCTCGCCGGCGGGGGCCATCAAGGAGGCGACACCGGCGGGTCGATGGCTCAAGGAGCACGGCGTCTCGAAGGCGGACTTCAATTCCTACGGATCACGTCGCGGTCATCACGAGGTGATGATGCGCGGCACGTTCGCGAACGTGCGGATCAAGAATCTGATGATCCCGGCTGGATCGGACGGCGCCCGCGAGGAAGGCGGAGTCACTTTGTTCCAACCCTCGGGCGAGAAGATGTTCATCTACGACGCGGCGATGAAGTACATCGCCGAGGGCACCCCGACCGTGATCTTCGCCGGCGAAGAGTACGGCACCGGATCGAGCCGCGACTGGGCCGCCAAGGGCTCGCAACTGCTGGGGGTCAAGGCGGTCGTCGCACGCAGCTTCGAACGCATCCATCGCAGCAACCTGGTCGGCATGGGCGTCCTGCCGCTCCAGTTCAAGGGCCAGGACTCGTGGGAATCCTTGAACATACGAGGCGACGAGCGCTTCGACATCGAAGTCGACACCGACCTGCGGCCGCAGCAGGATGCGACGCTCGTGATCAACGGCGCCGATGGGAGCGTTCGACGCGTCACGCTGGTGCTGCGCATCGATACGCCGATCGAGGTGGACTACTACCGCCATGGCGGCATCCTGCCATTCGTGCTGCGCCAGTTGCTGGCCTCTTGACCGAAGCGGGTCGTCAGTCCGCCCGGTCGGTTTCGCTGCCCAGCAGCGACACCCCCAGCACCACCACGACGCTCAGGACCAGCGTCAGCATTCGAGTGCAACCGCCGGCCGCGGATTTGAATGACGAACTCAGCAGTTGGGTCGTGGCATGCATGGGATTTGTCTCCGGCTCGTTTTGTTTTCGGCTCCCCTCCACTGTAAGTTGTTACAGACAGTTTCGGTTGGCCCCAGAGCGCTCTCATCCCACTCATTAAGGGGGTGAATCTCCTACAGACAAACCCTCGGCCGGTCGGTTCAGAAATGCTTGCTCGGGCCGTCGCATGCCGGGTCTTGCCCCAGGTTGGAATCGACGACGAGGCCTGCTGCGTCGTCGATCGAGATCTGGTACCAGACGCAGTCGCCCCCGTCGAAACGGTAATTCCAGACGTGTCTGCGCTGGTAGCCGATGCCGTAGATCCACGCCGGGCGGCCATAGCGCATACGGACCTCGGCGGCAGACATGCCAGGCGCGACGCTGCCGAGGTTCGCTTCCGTGAGCACCTGTTGCGAACCGACCAGCGCACCGCTCGGGTCGAAGTCGAGCATGTAGGTCTGCTTGCCCTGGTCGAACTCGAGCCGCGTCCCACCGTTGGCGAGCCGATATTCCTGGGTCGGCCCCAGCCCGCTGTGGCGCGCCGAGTCGATCGTGGTCCCGGGCGGCAGCGCGCCTGGAAGGGAGCCACAACCCGCCAAGGCGAGCGTCAGGGTCAGTACGGCGCGACGTGCGCGGATGGGGTGGGCCATCGGGAGCTCCTTTGCGATTCGAGAAGCATTCTGATGCGGTGCGAGCCCGAGAGTTCACGCCTTGCCTAGAATGTTCGGATGAGTGCCCTGCCCAATCCCTCGGCCTTCGCCCAAGCGCTCGGCGAGGGCGTCTACGCCATCGACACCGGCTTTCATCGCCCCGCGTTCGATGCGGCGTACTTGTTGGTCGAACAAGGGCGCGCCGCTTTCGTCGACACCGGAACGAACGATTCGGTCGTGCGCCTGCTCGGCACCCTGGATGACCTGGGGATCGCGCGCACCGCGGTCGACTTCGTCATCGCGACCCACGTCCACCTGGATCACGCGGGTGGCGCGGGGCTGCTCATCCAACAGTTGCCGAACGCGCGCCTGGTGGTGCATCCGCTCGGCGCCCCGCACCTGATCGAACCGAGTCGCCTGATGAACGGCGCGCGCGCGGTCTACGGGGACGCCGAGGTGGCCCGCACCTACGGTGACGTGCAGGGCGTCCCGCCCGACCGGGTGCTGCGGACCGAAGACGCCATGGTGCTGACGTTGGGCGGCCGCCCGCTGAAGTTCCTCGATACGCCCGGGCACGCTCGCCACCACCACTGCATCTGGGACGAGCGCAGCGGCGGCTTTTTCACCGGCGACACGTTCGGCCTGTCCTACCGCGAGCTCGATACCGCGGAAGGGGCCTGGATCATGCCGACCACGACGCCGGTCCAGTTCGAGCCCGAGGCGCTGCGCCTGTCGATCGCCCGCTTGCTGGCGCATGCGCCCGACTGCATGTATTTGACCCACTACGGTCGGGTCACCGGCGTGCCGCGTCTGGCCGACATCCTCCTGACGCAGCTCGACGCGATGGTCGCGCTGGCACTCGGCACGCCACCGGACGTCCCCGACCGGCACCGGGCGCTGGTCGACGGCCTGTTCCGGATCCACTCGGGAAGCTTGCGCGCCCATGGGAGCTCGCTCAGCGAGAGCCGCGTTGCCGATCTGCTCGAGCTCGACGTCGAACTCAACGCCCAGGGCATCGGCGTCTGGCTCGACCGCCTGGGGCGGCAAAAGAAGACCCCGTGACCGGGCCGAAGCACCCGGTCGAGTTTCACCTCGACGGCCAGGTCGCGATCGTCACGGGCGCGGCGCAGGGCATCGGCGCCGCATGCGCGGCGCGCCTGGTTCACGACGGGGCCGCGGTGGCGCTCTGGGACGTCGACGATGCGCGCGGCCAGTCCCACGCGCGGGCTCTCGAGTCCGCGGGCGGCCAGACGTTCTATTGCCACTGCGACGTGTCCTCCCGGCAGGAGGTCGAGGCAGCGCTGAAGGACACCTTGCAGGCCTTCGGCCGGATCGACGCGCTGGTGAACAACGCCGGCATCTTCAGGGCGGCCGACTTCCTGGCGATCACCGAATCCGACTGGGACGCGGTGATCGGCGTCAACCTCAAGGGATCCTTCCTGGTCGGTCAGGCGGTCGCCAAGGCGATGGTCGCGGCGGGGACGCGCGGGGCCATCGTCAACATGAGCTCGGTCAACGGCACCCTCGCGATCCCCAGCATCGCGAGCTACAACGCGAGCAAGGGCGGCGTGAATCAACTCACCAAGGCGATGGCCCTGGCGCTCGCCGGACACGACATCCGCGTCAATGCGGTCGCGCCCGGCACGGTGGGCACCGAACTCGCGCGACGCGCGGTCCTCGGCAGTGACGAAGCGCGCCAACGCATCATGAGCCGCACGCCGATGCAGCGTCTGGGCGAACCCGAGGAGATCGCCGCGGTCGTCGCCTTCTTGCTGAGCAGCGCAGCGAGCTACATGACCGGGGAAATCGTCTATGTGGACGGCGGTCGACTCGCTCTCAACTACACGACCTCGGCCTGAAGATGGCGCAAGGCCGGCAGGTCAAGCCGACCGCCGCGTTCATTTCGCGTCCTCGCTGTCGATCTCGGCTTCCGCTTCCAGCCAGTCCGCGAGCGGGTCGGCCCGGCCCGGCTCGCGCGTCAGAGAAAGGCGGTAGGCCGCCAGCCGGATTCGGTCTTCCCTGAACATGGGCTCGTTCGGGGCGCTGTCTTTGGAAATTTCCGGCACCGCTGGCGGCGGCACGGGAGGCGCGGGGCGTTTCTTCTGCGTAGGCATCGGATCTCCTGAATGCGAGGGGTATGCGGCATCGTCCGGCGCGGCCTACGGTGTTCGTGTCGGTGCCTCTGCCGACGGGACGTAGGACATGCGGAAGAACCACGACGTCGCCGGCCCTCAAGGATGTCGATGCGCAGGGCCCATGGCCTGGAGACATTCGTCGATGATGGCATGCAGCCGGCGGACCCGGTCGGCGCCGAGTTGCTCGATGAACGCGCGCTGTGCCTTCCTCCATTCGCGCTGCGCCCGCGCGCGCACCTCGAGGCCTGAAGCCGTCGCGCGCACGACGCGGCTGCGTCCATCGGCGCCGGGGCTCGTCTGGACCCAGCCCTGCGCGAGAAGCGGACGCAAGTTGCGCGTCAATGTCGAGGCGTCCATCTCCAGACGGTCGGCCAATTCGCCCGGACGGATGGCACCCGCCTGCACGATGTGCGCAAGCAGCGAGTACTGCGTCGTCTTGAGACCGGCAGGCGCGACCACCCGATCGAACTGCTGGCTCACGCGCCGCGAGAGCTTGCGCAGTTCGAGGCTGCTGCACCCGGACAGGGGGGCGGGTTCGGGCACCGCGACCGAGTCTTCGTCAGGTGATGTTTCCATGGCTCGACGATTGTAGCTACAATCATTGCAACTACAACACTTTGGTCATTGATGGACAGTCCAGGCGTACACAGCGAACCCCCAGACGGCGACGTGGCCGAGGTACTGCGCCGCTGGGAGGCCGAGGAAGCCGCCCTGCGGCGAACCATGACCGCGGAAGGCGTTCCGCGGCCCGACCAGGTGGCCGGTCTTTCCGGCATGGAAGTTTTCGCGAAGATGTTCAGCGGCACACTGCCCTACCCGCCCATCGGCGCCACGCTGGACTTCCTTCCGGTCCAGATCGAGCCCGGGCGTGCGGTCTTCCAGGGGCGGCCATCGCTGCGTCACTACAACCCCCTGGGTACCGTGCACGGCGGCTGGATGGCGTCCTTGCTGGACTCGTGCGTCGGCTGCGCGGTGCATTCGACCTTGCCGGCCGGCAAGGGCTACACCACCGCCGAATTGAAAATCAACTACGTGCGTCCTGTCACCACCCGGGTCGCGCTGGTGCGCGCCACGGGCACCGTCATCCATGTGGGAGCGCGCATGGCCACCGCCGAGGGCCGCCTCGTGGGTCCGGACGGCAAGCTGTACGCTCACGCTTCGACCACGTGCTTCATTTTCGACGCGCGCTGAGCCGCCCTCGTCCGACCGCCTTCTACCGAAAGAACTGACCCATGCGACTGCTCCACACGATGTTGCGCGTCGGCGACCTGCCGCGCTCGATTGCCTTCTACACCCAGGTCATGGGCATGACCCTCCTGCGCCAAACCGAGAATCCCTCGCAGAACTACTCGCTCGCGTTTCTGGGCTACGGCCAGAACCCCGACCACGCCGAACTCGAGCTGACGTACAACCACTTCGTGTCCTCGTACGACCTGGGCACCGCTTACGGGCACATCGCCATCGGCGTGCCCGATGTCGCAGCGGCGTGCGAACGCATCCGCCACGGGGGCGGCAACGTGACCCGCGAGGCCGGCCCGGTCAAGGGCGGGACGACCGTGATCGCCTTCATCACCGACCCCGACGGCTACAAGGTCGAGCTGATCGAACGGCCCGAAACCTGACCCCCGAGGCTCGCCCCATGCTCGCTCGACTCGTCTCCAATGCGCTCGCTCGGCGCGGCTATCACTACGCCTGGGTGATCGCCGCGGTGACCTTCCTCGCGATGCTGACCACGTCGGCCGCGCTCGGCCTGCCCGGGGCGATGCTGCAGCCCCTGGCCAAGGAATTCGGCTGGACCACCGACCAGTTGTCGTCGGTGTTCGCGGTGCGCTTCGCGCTCTTCGGGCTGCTCGGACCGTTCGCGGCCAGCTTCATCGCGCGTTTCGGACTGCGCCGGATCATGGTCAGCGCGGCGTGCCTGATCGCGACGGCCATGGTGCTCGCGACTCGCGTCACCGAGTTGTGGCAACTCTTTTTGCTCTGGGGCCTGGTGCTCGGCTTCGGCACGGGCTTGACCGCCCTGGTGTTGGGGGCGATGGTGGCGAGCCGCTGGTTCACGACCAGCCGCGGCCTGGTGGTCGGCATGTTCGCGGCCAGCACCGCCACCGGGCAGCTGATCTTCCTGCCGCTGGCGGCCTGGATGATCGAGCACCTGGGGTGGCGTTACGCGGTCATCCCGGTCTTCGTCGCCTGCGTCGTGGTGGGGATCCTGGTCACCCTTTTCATTCGGGACGACCCGCGCGCGGTCGGCCTGCGCGCGTTCGGAGAGCCCGAGGGCACGGCGCTCGAGCCACCAGCGAATCGGGGGCCGCTGAACCTGCTCGGGCCGTTCGCGCTGCTCGCCGAGGTCGCGCGCAACCGCACCTTCTGGATCCTGGCCGGCACCTTCTTCATATGCGGCCTGAGTACCAACGGCCTGGTGCAGACCCACTTCATATCGCTTTGCGGCGACCGGGGTCTCTCGGCAGTCCCGGCCGCGTCCGTGTTGTCGATGATGGGCGCGTTCGACCTGTTCGGAACGACGCTTTCGGGCTACCTGTCCGACCGCTACGACAACCGCAAACTGCTCTTCTGGTACTACGGGCTGCGGGGCCTGTCGCTCTTTTGGCTGCCTTACTCGACCTTCACGTTCTATGGCTTGTCGATCTTCGCCGGCTTCTACGGACTGGACTGGATCGCCAGCGTGCCGCCGACGGTCAAACTCGCCGCCCAGGAATTCGGGAAGGAGCGCGCCGGGATGGTTTTCGGCTGGGTGTTCGCCGCCCACCAGTTGGGCGCCGCGACCGCCGCCTATGGCGCAGGCTTGACCCGGACGTTGCTGCTCACGTACAACCCGGCCCTCTTCGCGGCCGGGGCGGCGTGCCTGGTGGCAGCGGCGTTGGTGATGACGATCCGGGCCCAGGCCGGCGGTCGGCTCGGGACGCCGCGCCCGAAGGCCGCCTGAGAGCCGGACCCTAACGCGGCAGGGCCGAGGCCTCGCGCGCCAGGCGCGTGATCCGGTCCCAGTCCCGCGCCAGGATCGCGTCGCTGGGCGTGAGCCACGATCCGCCGCACACCTTGACGTTGGGCAGTGCCAGGAATTCGGCTGCGTTGGCCGCCGTGATGCCTCCGGTCGGACAGAACACGACGTCGGCGAAGGGACCCGAAAAAGCCTTGAGCATGGCGATGCCGCCAGCCTGCAGCGCCGGGAAGAACTTGAGGAAAAAATAGCCGTCGGCATTGGCCTGCATGACTTCGCTGCCGGTCGCGGTCCCGGGCAGCAACGGCAGGCCGATGTCGCGGCAGGCGTGTCCGATCGCCGAGGTGTAGCCGGGGCTCACCGCGAAGACGCAGCCGGCATCCCGGGCCGCCTGGGCGTCGGCGGCCGTGCGCACCGTGCCGGCGCCGAGGATGGCGCCAGGGACCTCACGGGCGATGGCCTCCATGCAGCGCAGTGCGATCGGCGTGCGCAAGGTCACTTCGAGCACGCGCACGCCGCCCTCGACCAGCGCCTGGGCCATCGGCACGGCGTCTTCGAACTGGTTGATGACGATGACCGGGATCACCGGTCCGTAGGAGACGAGGTCGAGGGAATTTTGCATGAATCGCTTTCTTGGGGGGTCAGAGCCAGGTGCAGGCGCCCTCTTCGGCGCTGCGCACATTGCGCCGCATGCCGGCGAAGAGTTCGCGGCCCAGGCCGTGGCCGTTGATGTCGGCCTGCTCGGCAGGCAACAGCGCGGGCTCGCGCAGGTCCCAGTCGTCCGGATCGACGTGGGCACTGAGCGTGCCGGCAACGGCGTCGAGCCGCACGACGTCGCCGTCCCGCAATTTGGCCAAGGCGCCGCCATGCATGGCCTCCGGGCTGACATGGATGGCGGCCGGTACCTTGCCCGACGCGCCGCTCATCCGTCCGTCGGTGACCAGGGCGACCTTGAAACCGCGCCCTTGCAGGACGCCGAGCGCCGGGGTGAGCTTGTGGAGTTCGGGCATGCCGCAGGCAGCCGGGCCCTGGAAGCGAACCACGGCGATGAAGTCGCGCTCGAGTTGCCCGGCCTTGAATGCGGCGAGGAGCTGTTCCTGGGTGTCGAAGATGACCGCCGGCGCTTCGATCACGTGGCGGTCGGACGGCACGGCCGAGACCTTGATGACCGCCCGACCGAGGTTGCCGGTCAAAAGCTTGAGGCCGCCTTCCGGGCTGAACGGCGCGCCCGCGGTCCGGACCACCTGATCGTCGATGGGCGCGGCGGGCAGCGCCGTCCATTGCAGCCGCTCGCCCGCCGCCGTGGGCACCGCGCCGTAGGCCGGCAGGCCGCCTGCCGCGACCGTCGCGACATCGCCGTGCATGTTGCCGCTTTCGATCAACTCCCGGATCACGAAACCCGGGCCGCCCGCGGCTTGAAACTGGTTCACGTCGGCCACGCCGTTCGGGTAGACCCGGGCCAGCAGCGGCGTGACGCGCGACAGGTCGGCGAAGTCGGTCCAGTCGATGAGCACGCCCGCGGCACGCGCGACCGCGACCCAGTGAATCAGGTGATTGGTCGACCCCCCGGTGGCCAGCAGGGCGACCATGGCGTTGACGATCACGCGTTCGTCGACCAGGCGGCCGATCGGGGTGAACCTCTCACCCCCCTTGAGCAGGCGGAGCAGGCAGCGCACGGCCTCGCGCGTCAGCGATTCGCGCAGGCTCGCATGGGGATGCACGAAGGCCGCTCCGGGCACGTGCAGGCCCATCGCCTCGAGCAGCATCTGGTTGCTGTTGGCCGTGCCGTAGAAGGTGCAGGTTCCGGCGCCATGGTAGGCAGCGGACTCTGCCTGCAGCAGTTCCTCGCGTCCGATCAGCCCTTGGGCGTAGCGCTCGCGCACCTTGGACTTGTCGGTGTTGGACAAGCCCGAACTCATCGGTCCGGCGGGAACGAAGACGCACGGGAGGTGGCCGAAATGGAGCGCTCCGATCAGCAACCCGGGGACGATCTTGTCGCAGACCCCCAGCAGCAGAGCGCCGTCGAACACGTCGTGGCTGAGCGCGACGGCCGTGCCCATCGCGATGTTGTCGCGTGAAAAGAGGCTCAGCTCCATCCCGGGCAGTCCCTGGGTCACGCCATCGCACATCGCCGGGACACCGCCCGCGACCTGGACGGTCGCGCCGTGCCGGCCGGCCTCGTCACGAATGACGGCCGGAAAGCCTTCGTAGGGCTGGTGCGCCGAGAGCATGTCGTTATAGGAGGTGACCACCGCCAGGTTCGGCGCGCGCTCGGCGACGATGCGCAGCTTGTCCTTGCCGGGCAGCGCGGCGAACGCATGCGCCACGTTGGCGCAGCCCATGCGGTCGGCGCCGCGCTGGCGCTCGATGAGCGCGTCGACGCGGGCGAGATAGGCGCGGCGGGTCGGGCCGCTGCGCTCCCGTATGCGTTGGGTGACTTCGACCAGCACTGGCTTCATGGCGTGACTTTCTGGAGTAACCGTCGCCTCGATTTTCAGGTAACCGAGTTACATCGTCAACTCATTCGAGTGGCGCACTGTCCGGGGGTGCCACGAGGCCTCACACCCCTGCTCGGAAGTCGATGAAGCGCTTTTCGCCTCAGCGCAGCCGGAGTTCGACGCGGCGCGCTGCCCGGTCGTCCCCGTTGCCGGTGGTGACGGCAGGCTTGCCCAGTACCAGATGATCGCGTTGTACCCCGTCGGCCTCGAGCGCGTGCCGAACCGCCTGCGCGCGCCGCTTGGCCAGTTCCGCATTGGCGGCGGGGTCGCCCGTCGCGTCGTGAAATCCCGAAATGAGCACGGTCGCACCGGGGCGGGCGCGCGCCGCGTCGGCGACTTGGTTCAAGGCGTCCATGGCGCCGGCAGGCAGGGTTTCGGCGCCGACATCGAAATAGACCTTGACGTCCGCCGGACCAGCCAGCGCCGATTCGACGCCGGTCGCGGCCGACGGCGCCGAGCGCCCTCCAGCCAAGCCCCTGGAGGCGGCAAGCGCGATGACCCCGCCCACCACCAGAAAGACCAGCGCCGCCAGCACCATCAAGGCGAGGTGAGGGGTGTCGTCGTCTGCGTCGCTCATCCCGGCCTCCTGTCCTCGAAGACTTTATTTTAGAGGGTCGAAGCGCCCGATGGCCGGTTCCGTCCGGGTCACTCGAGGCCGAACGAGCGCGGGGCGCTCCGGTCCTGCCGGACCCTATGGAAAAATCCACAGGAGGATGACGCAGTGACCCCCCGTGTTTCGCTAGAGTGAGGGCCGATGAATACCGCGTACACGCCGCTGCACCTGCGCGACCCCCGACCGATGCTGGACGACGCCTTGCAGGCCTGGGGCGGTGCCGACGACCTGTGGGTCTTCGGCTACGCCTCGCTGATCTGGCGGCCCGAGTTCGATGCCGACGAGGCCCGTCCGGCCGTGGTGCACGGCTGGCACCGCTCGCTGGTGATGCGCTCACGCGTCAACCGAGGAACGCCTGAATGTCCGGGTCTGGTCTTCGCGCTGGTGTCGGGAGGGTCGTGCCGCGGCATGGCGTACCGTCTCGCGGCCCCGCGCGCCGCCGCCGAACTCGAACGCCTGTGGGCGCGCGAGATGCCCACCGGCATCTACGACCCGAAGTGGCTGGCCTGCCGTACCCCGGCAGGCCCGGTGCGGGCCTTGGCCTTCACCCTGAGTCGCAGCAGCCCGGCGCACACCGGGCAGGTCGACGACGAGAGCATGGTGGATGTGTTGCGGCGCGCTGTGGGTCGATACGGCAGCACCCTCGAGTACCTGCTCGAAACCGATGCCTCGCTGCGAGGCTGCGGCATCCGCGACCGGGACGTGGAACGCCTCGTGGCGCTGGCGCGTCGGCATGGTTTGTGAGCGTGAGGGGGTGGCGGAGCCGGGGATGGGGGATACCTTCGACCAGCTCAGGGCGAACGGTATGTTCGCCATGAACTACCGTTCGGGCTGAGCTGGTCGAAGCCCGACCTTTCGCCAAGCCCGGGGGGAGCGACTACCAACGCGCCACCGGCGTCGGGACCGGCTCGGCACTGGCGCGCAGGCGGTCCAGATCCGCCTGCGTGTCGACATCGAGCAGGGCGCCGGGGTCCTCGACCTCCACGCCCACGGCCGGATAGCGCGCCACCAGACGGCGTGCCCCCTCGTCCCCCGTGAGGGCGATCAGTTCCGAATAGAGTTCGCTCGCGAAGCCGACCGGGTGTCCGCGCCGGCCGCGATATTGCGCGAAGGCGATCGGGTGATCGGTCAGTTGGCGTGCCACGGCCTGCAGCGTCGCGGGCTGCACCCGCGGCATGTCGGCGGGGAGCACGAGCCACCCGCTCGCATCGGGTCGGGCGGCCACGCCCGCGCTGATCGAGAACCCCATGCCGAGTTCGGGGGTCCCGGGCGTGCCGACTTCCGGCAGCGTCACCACGTCGCGCGCGGCGACGCTGCGCGCTGCGATGCCCGCGAGTGCCTGGGTGGTCACGACCACCACCGGAAGATGACTCGCGATCGCGTGCTGCAGCGTCGCGACGAACACGGTGGAGTCGCCCAGGGGCTGCATCAACTTGTGCAGGGTCCCGGCAAAGCGCGACCCCTTGCCTGCTGCCAGCACGATCACCACCGGCCTGCCGCTCATTCGTCTGTCCTTTCGCCCGCGGGCTTTTCGACCCCGAGAATGGAATCCCCAGCGCTCGAGAGATAGTGGTGCCTCTACCTAAGGCCTTCCCCGTAGCGGCCTTCCCGTAGCGAGGGTCACCGAAAGTTACTGAGGCTGTCCCCGCGGAGCCGGCTTCCCCCGCCGCCTTCCTATACTGGGACATGGACAACATAGCCGATCTTCGCAAAAGCTACGAACGGGCCGAGCTCGACGAGTCCGCATCCCTGGCCGACCCGCTGGCCCAGTTCGGCCTGTGGCTGCAGCAGGCCCTGGACGCGAAAGTCCCCGAACCGAACGCCATGACCCTGGCGACCGTGGGCGCCGACGGCCGGCCCTCGACCCGGGTGGTGCTCATCAAGGGGTTCGATGCGCGCGGGATCGTCTGGTACACGAACTACGAAAGCCGAAAGGGACGGGAACTGTCGGCCCACCCCTGGGCGGCGCTGCAGTTCCACTGGGTCGAGCTCGAACGGGTGGTGCGGATCGAAGGCCAGGTTGACACCGTCAGTGCCGAAGAATCCGACGCCTATTTCGCCTCCCGTCCCCTGGCGTCGCGTCTCGGCGCCTGGGCCTCACCGCAAAGCCGGGTGGTGGCGTCACGCGCGGTGCTGGTGGCCAACGCGGCTCGGTACGGACTTCAGTTCGGTCTGCAACCGCCCCGGCCCCCGCATTGGGGCGGCTATCGGCTGGTGCCGGACACGTTCGAATTCTGGCAGGGCCGCCCTTCCCGGCTGCATGACCGACTGCGCTACCGGCGCGAGGGGTCGGCCTGGACGCGCGATCGCCTGGCACCCTGACGCGGCAGGGGCGCGCTCAGGTCGCGTCATCCTCCGAAAGACCGAGCTCGGCACTCGGCAGCAGCACTTGGGCACGGTGCTCGGACAGTGCTTCCACCGACTTCAGCTCCCGGGTCATGACCCGGGTGCGCCGCTCCGCCAGTTCGATGCTGTTGCTGGCCTCGTCGAGCTTCTTCTTGGTCTTGGCCAACACGTCGCCGAATTTTTGAAACTCGGTTTTCACGGCGCCGAGCACCTCCCAGACTTCGGCGCTGCGCTTTTCGAGCGCCAGGGTTCGAAACCCCATCTGCAAGCTGTTGAGCGTCGCCAGCAAGGTGGTCGGACCCGCCAACATGATCTTGTCCTCCCGCTGCAAGGCTTCCACCAGCCCCGGGCGGCGCAAGGCCTCGGCATAGAGCCCTTCGGTGGGCACGAACAAGATGCCGAAATCGGTGGTGTGCGGGGTGGCGATGTACTTCTCGCGGATGGTGCGGGCCTCGGCGCGTAGCCGCGTTTCGATGGCACGCGCAGCCAGTTCGGCGGCAATCGGGTCGGCGCGTTCCTGGGCGTCGAGCAGGCGCTCGTAGTCCTCGCGCGGGAATTTGGCGTCGATCGGCAGCCAGAGCGGGACGCCGTCGTCGCGCCGACCGGGCAGCCGCAAGGCGAAATCGACCCGGGCGTTGCTGCCGGGGATGGTCTCGACATTGCGCGCGAACTGTTCCGGGGTGAACACCTCTTCGAGCAAGCTCGCCAGCTGCACCTCGCCGAAATTCCCGCGCGACTTGACATTGTTGAGCACCCGGCTGAGCGACCCCACGTCCTTGGCCAGGCCCTGCATCTCGCCGAGTCCGCGGTGGACCTGTTCGAGGCGGTCAGCGACCTGCTTGAAGCTCTCGCCCAAGCGCTGCTCCAGCGTGGCGTGGAGCTTTTCATCGACCGTCGCCCGCACCTGTTCGAGCTTGCGTTCGTTGTCGGCCTGGATGGCGCTCAGCTTCTGTTCGACCGTGGTGCGCACTTCGGCCATGCGCTGGTCGTTGGACAGGCTCAAGGCCCGCAATTGCTCGGTCAGGGTGGACGCGAAGCGCTGCAGCGACATCGCCTGTTGCTCGCCGGTGCGCGCCAACGCCTCGGCCTGGTGCTGCTGGGTCGACCCCAGTTGGGCCCGGAAACTGTCGATCTGCTCGTTTTGGGCCCGGGCGACCGTGCCTTGCTGGGCCAGCAGGGTTTGCTGGAAGCCGGCGAGCCCCTGGGCCAGTTCGCTGCGGGTCGTGCCCGCGCTGCGCGCGATTTCGTCGCGAAGGGCGCGGTCGAGCTGGACCAGTTCGCCCTGCAACGTGGCGTCGCGCCGCTGGAGTTCGCCGCGCAGCGCCGCGAGGCCGCCGGAGCCGTCCTGCCGCCATGCCATCCAGCACAGCAAGGCGACGATGACCACGAGCAAGGCGAGAACGATCCAGTCCAAAGGCATTCCGGATTGTCGCCGTTGCGCGCCCCTCAGGCGGCGGGCGCCGTGACCAGGCGACGCTCCACCAGGTCGAATCCCGCCTGCACCAGCAGCGCCAGCACAGCCGAAGGCAGCGCGCCGGCCAGCATGGCGCCGGTGTCGTTGACGGCCAGTCCGGCGACGATCCGCTCGCCGTAGCCGCCGGCGCCGATGAAGGCCGCCATCGTCGCCGTGCCCACGTTGATCACCGCCGCCGTCTTGATGCCGGCCATGAGGGTCGGCAGCGCCAGCGGCAACTGAACCGCGCGCAGGGTTTGAAGGGGGGTCAGGCCCAGGGAGAGCGAGGCCTGTGCCAAGCCCGCCGGAACCGACCGCAACCCCGCATGGGTGTTGCGGACGATGGGCAGCAAGGCGTAGAGGAAAAGCGCCGTCAAGGCTGGCCACCAGCCGATCCGCCCGAGGAGGGCGATCAGGAACGCCAGCAGCGCCAGCGACGGAACGGTCTGCAGCACGGCGACCAGTCCGAGCACCGGGCCCCCGCTGTGGCGCCAGCGCCAGGCGACGATGCCCAGCGGGACGCCGACGCCCACGGCCAGCATGAGCGAGCCGAACACGAGTTCGAGGTGCTGCCAGGTCAGGCGCGCGAAGTCGGGGGCGAAGAGGCGGCGCAGAAACGACGGCGGCCCCGCGGGGGCGGCATCGGCCGGCATGACCGCCGATGCGCGGCGCACGAATTGTTCGGCGACCTCGGCAAAGCTCCGCCCGTCGAGTTCGACCTGGGCGTTCAGGGCCACCATGGCGCGCGCATCGATGCGGCCGGCGAGTCGTTCGAGCGGCGCCGCGTCGACGTTCGCTCGCATGAGCAGGACGGCGTCATAGCGCGGAAAGTAGCCCCGGTCGTCCTCGAGCAGCCGCAGGCCGAGCCGACCGATTTGCGCGTCGGTGGTGTAGACGTCGATCAGGTCGACCGTCCCGGCCCGCAGCGCCGCGTACGCCAGTCCATGGTCCAGGCCGGAACCGGTGGCCTGGGGCAGTTCATAGGCCGCCCGTAGCCCCGGCCAGCCGTCGGCGCGCTCCAGGAATTCATGCGACAAGCCGAGCCGAAGCGTGCGGGCCGGCGCCCCGCGGAGGTCCGAAATGCGTCGCACCCCGAGCGTCTCCGCCAGCGCCTCCGGCATCGCCAGCGCATAGGTGTTGTTGAACCCCAGCGGGACCGCGACCTTCAGGCCGCGCGGGGCCAGCCACTCGTTGAGCTGGGGCAGGGTCGGGCTCGCGGCCCCCTCGGGACGCCGCAGCAGCTCGCGCACGATGGTCCCGGTGTATTCCGGGTACAGATCGACGGCGCCGCTGGCCAGGGCCTGCTCGAGGATCCCGGTGTTGCCCAATCCCTGGCGGTGCTGGGCCGCGATGCCCTGGGCTCGCAGCGTTTGCGTGACTATTTCGCCAAGAATGTATGACTCGGTAAAACGTTTGGAACCGATCGTCAAGGTCGCGGCACTCGAGGACGAACTGGCGCATACCGCAACCAGCAGCCAACCGAGCCCAAGACCCAAGAACTTCCGGCATCGTGCTTGCGGAACAGCGGATTCGGCAAAATCGACGAGCGCTTGTAGGACGTGTCCCACTGCGCCTCGGGCCAAACCGGGTAGAGAGCGACTCCCGAACTGAGAAACAATGCTTGTACTGCCCGAGGACCCGCCTATCGGCGCCATGGGGTTAAATACGGTCGCGTAGACCGAGGTTTTCACGCAGCACCCCGCCACCCTGCCCCGGACATGCCTCTCAAAGCATTCATCGTCGAAGACAGCCCGGTCATCCGGGAAAATTTGATTGCTGCCCTGGAGGAATTGGCGCCCGTCGAGGTCGTGGGAACGGCCGACGACGAACCGTCCGCCGTGAAATGGCTTGCGGAGCCGAACACTGAATGCGACCTGGTCATCATCGATATTTTCCTCAAGCGGGGTTCGGGCCTCGGCGTCTTGCGTCATGCGCACGAACTGCGGCGCCCGATGAGCCTGGTGGTCTTGAGCAACTACGCGACCCCCGACATGCGTCGGAAATGTCTCGAACTCGGGGCCAGCCGCGTCTTCGACAAGTCCAACGAGATCGATTCCCTGATCCAGTACTGCTCGCGCCTGTCTGATGGGCACACCAGCATGGGAGCCCTCTAGCGAAGCGCTGAAAAACGGCTCCGTCGCCTTTCAGCGGTCCGGCAGGCCGCGCGTTTCACTGAATCAGGCCGTTCTTCAGCGCGTAGTAGGTCAAGTCGCTGTTGGAGGCCAGGTTCATCTTCTCCATCACCCGGGTTCGGTAGGTGCTGACCGTCTTGACGCTCAGCGACATGCTGTCGGCCATGTGGCCGATCGTCTCGCCCTTGGCCAGGCGCAGGAACACCTGGAACTCGCGCTCCGACAGCTGTTCGTGCGCAGGCTTGTCGCCCGCGCCCCCCAGGCCGTCCGCCAGCAACTCCGCCACCCCCGCGGTGATGTACTTGCGGCCCCGAAACACGGTTCGAATCGCCTTGACGATCTCCTCGGGGTCGCACTCCTTGTTCAAATAGCCGCTGGCGCCCTGGCGCAACAAGGTCGTGGCGTAGTGCTCCTCGGGAAACCCGGACAGGATCAGCACCGGCAGGTCAGGCGCGCGCGCCTTGATCGCGGCCAGCGCATCGACCCCGCTCTGATCGGGCATCGACAAGTCCATGACAATGACGTCGACCTGTCCCTTGCGCACGATGTCGATCGCTTCCTTCCCACTGGACGCCTCGGCTACCACGGTGAGGTCGACCTGTTCGGAAAAGAATTGCCGCAGGCCGGCGCGCACGATGGCGTGGTCGTCGATGATGGCGATTCGAATCATGGTGGGTTACGCCCAAAGTAACAAAGATGACAGTTTAAAGGGGCTGCGATGCCGACGCCAATGAAGTTGCTCCCGCTGCTGCGCGGAAGCCCGTTCGCTTTCCCGCTGGCCGCGCTGGCCGCGCTGGCGATGTTCCTGATCAGCGAGAGTTCCTACCAGCAAGCGACCGCCAAGTTCGATGCCCTCGGGGCGCAGGGCAACGCCCGAACCAACATCCAGGTGCTGTGGCGCAGTCTGGCCGATGCCGAGACCGGTCAACGCGGCTACCTCCTGACCGGCCGCAAAGACTACCTCCGCCCCTATATCGAGGCGCAGCGCCAGGTCGACGACTCGCTGGCGGCCCTGAATCGCTACTTCGCCGGGGACCGGGCCTCGGGCGAACTGATGCAGCGCATGGATGCCCTGGCTCGAGCCAAGCTCTCCGAGCTCGGCGAGAGCATCAAGCTTTTCGATGCCGGCAAGACCGCCGCCTGGGAGGGCCTCCTGATGAGCAACATCGGCCAGGAGCAAATGGATGCGGTGCGCGCCCTCAGCGAGGAACTGATCGCGCTGGAGTCCGACAAGGTGGCGCGGGCCCACGCCAGTCTGGTGCGGATCCTCCTGCTCAACCGCATCGGGGTGAGCGCCATGACCGCGCTCAGCCTGCTCGCGCTCTACATGTACCTGCGGCAGACCACCGCGCTGGTGCACCAACGCGAAGAGCAGCGCCAGCTGCTGCAAACCGACCGCGACCATTTCGAGCGCGATCTGCTCGCCCGGACCAAACAACTGACCGAACTGGCCCAGCACCTGCAGACCGTCCGCGAAGACGAGCGCCACCGGCTGGCGCGCGAACTGCACGACGAACTCGGCGCCCTCCTGACCGCCGCCAAGCTCGACGTCGCCCGCCTCAAGTCGCGCCTGGGCTATGTCAGCCCGGAAGTCGCCGAGCGGCTCGAACACCTCAGCGAGGGCCTCAACAGCGGCATTGCCCTCAAGCGTCGCATCATCGAGGACTTGCGTCCTTCGTCGCTGAGCAACCTCGGTCTGGTGGCGGCACTCGACATCCTGGTGCGCGAATGGGGCCAGCGCTGCGAGCTCAAGGTCGACTCGGAATTCGAACCGGTCCGGCTGCCGCCTGCCGGGGAACTGACGGTCTACCGCCTGGTCCAGGAGGCACTCACCAACGTCTCGAAATACGCACGCGCCACCGATGTCCGGGTCCGCGTCTACGCGGAAGACGGGCAGGTGCGGGTCAGCGTGCGCGACAACGGCGTCGGTTTCGACCTCGACTCGCCGCGCAGCAGTGCCCATGGCTTGCTCGGCATGCGCTACCGGCTCGAATCCGAAGGCGGACGCCTTTCCATCGAGTCGTCGCCGGGGGCCGGGACTTTGGTGCGCGCGGTTTTGCCCGAGAGCCCGAAACGGCCGTCCACCCCCGAGTCGGACAAGGTGCTCTGAGGCGCCGCGATGCCGCCTGCCAGGCGTCGGCGACGTCCTACAGGCCCGGAGTCGTTCCCCCCACAGTTTTGCGGCCCGCGGACCTATCGGTCCGGATC
>JALYHO010000213.1 GCA_030776545.1 Pseudomonadota bacterium
CCGCCGTGGGTTCGTCGAGCAGCAGCACGCACGGGTCGCACGCCAGCGAGCGGGCCAGTGCCAGGCGTTGCCGTTCGCCGGTCGAGAGCCGGGTGATGTCGCTTTCGAGCAGTTCGTCGGCCAGGCCCAGCGCTGCCAGGAGTGGCCGCGCGGCAGTCAAGCCAGCGGGCGAGAAATGGGCACTCGCGGTCGCCGCCCACCACGCCGGTTCTGCCGCCTGATAGACGACCCGACGGCGCCACTGCGGTGCCGAAAATTCGGCGCACGGCCGGCCGTCCAACGCGACCTGCCCCGCGTGCGGATCGAGGTCGGCCACCAGGCGCAACAGGACGCTCTTGCCGCTCCCGGACCGGCCGACGATCGCCAGGCATTCGCCGGCGTGCAGTTCGAAGTCGAACGGTCCGCCATGGTCCGAGCGCAAGGCCTGGACCTGCAAGAGGGCTGGAGACGGTCCGACCGGTTTCACCTCGCCCCCGCCACGACGCCGCCCGCGTCCTGGGTGCGCAGCCATCGTTCCGAGTGCTGGAGCTCCTGGAACAACCAGCTGCGCAGTGCACAAAGGGGCGGCCAGTCGCTCAGCCCGGTCGGGTACGCGAACCAGAGCGCATAGGCGAGGTCTTCCGACACCGCGATTGTCGACAGGCGCATGAGGCGACCATCGCGCAGCGCGTCGGCGACCAGGAGTTCACGCGCCAGCGCGAGGCCCAGGTCGCGTTCGGCCGCTTGCAGCATCAAACCCGCATCGTTGAAGTCGGCGACCGGGTTGACGCGCCGGCGCAAGCCGGACAATGCGAACCAGCGTTCCCACAGCGATCCGTCGCCGAGCAGCGGCTCGTCGGCCAGGGCTGCGGCGCCGCGCCCGAGCAAGCGACGCGCGGCCTCGGGCGAGCCGACGGCGATCAAGGGCGAATCGATCAGCCGCTCGGCCGCGACCCCCTGCCATTTGCCACTGCCTTGGCGCAGGGCGGCATGAAAACCATCCTGCCGCAGGTCGACGATTTGCTGGGAGGTGTGGAGCTCGATCGCGATGTCGGGATGGCGTTCACGCCAGCCTCCCATGCGCGGCAACCACCAACGCTGTGCGAAGGAGGGCAGCAAGGTCACGCGGATGCGGTGCTGCGCGCCGCTCGCTGCCGCGGCTGCCGCCCGGGTGCCGTCGTCGATCTGCGCCAGCGCCGGCTCGACCGCACGCATCAGCGCCTGGCCCGCGGCGTTCAAGGCGATGCGTCGGCCCGGCCGATCGAAGAGCGCGAATCCCAGCTGCTCCTCGAGCAGCTTGATCTGCTGACTCACCGCACTGTGGGTCAGGTGCAGCTCCTCGGCCGCTGCGCGCAAATTTCCGCGCCGCGCGACCGCCCGAAACGCCGGCAAGGTTTGAAGGGGCAAGCGCATCCGGTAAGCATAACCGACCAAACCGTCCAGGGAATGTCGATTTTCACGCGCCCTCCGTAAGCCTAAGCTAACCATTCGACCACTGGGAGTTGCCAATGCACGCCATCGAATCGACCAGGAATGAAGGGCTCCGCGCATGGGGGTGGGCCGAGGCACGCGCGTGGCTCGGCCGGGCCTGGCGCCACGTCGCGTCCTCCGCGGAAAGTGCCGGAAGCCGTCCATTGGAACGGCAGGGCGTCGACGAAGCGCTGGGCCGACTCGACGCGCGCACCTTGCAGGACATCGGCGCACCGGAGCACCTGCTGGCGCGGGCGATGGCATCGGAGGAAGCGGAACGCCAGGACTACCAGAAGATGCGCATCGTCGTCACGGCAGGTGTGCGGTTCTTCTAGGCCGCCGGGCCATCGGTGAGCAGCGTGTACCGGAGAGCGGGGCGCACAAAGCGCCGCGACCTGGCGTGGCAACGCCAGGGATCCTGACCGTCAGAAGGCCACGAAAGGACCCGGCCCGGCCGGGGTCGTGGCATGTTCGAAAGCGGTGGTGATGCGCTTGCCGAAGAAGAACGGCACGCCCAGGTCGAACGAATCCGCGCTCAACCCGGTGCCGGCCGGACCCGCGACGTCGTCGAAGGCGTTGAGCGTCGGCGTCTGGTTGAAGAGGAATTCGGCGTTGGCCACCGTGCCGGACACCGTCACGGACCCACCGTTCGCGCCGGTCAACGTGGCGCTGAACGGGGTCAGGGACAAGGCTGCAGCACTTCCCGGGCAATAAAAACCCGGGGCCACGCTCGTACTGGGGCATTTGGGCAAGGTCGTGTCGTTGAAAAAGTTCGACGACGAACCGCTGTCGAGGATGCCGTGGGAGCGGGTCGTGCCTTGATAGACCGCCGTGAAAAAGCCTGCGCTCGTTCCGCTCGAAGGCACCGGGAGCACGGTTCCCGACAGCGCGTTGTTCGCCTGGGTCCCGATGCCGAACGTGAGGGTGCCGGTGCCCGCGGCCGTCCCGCCGTCCGGGATGGCGGCGAGCTGCAGGATGACCCCGTTGTTGTCCTGCGCAAACAGCGCCACGGGGTTGGCGACTTGCGAAGGAATCGCGATCGTCGCACCGGTGCAGCTGCCCGCGGTGTTGCAGTCGTAGTAGATCGCGTCGGCCACGGTGCTGCAGTAGGTGCCGCAGTCCTGCAGGAAGAACCCGACGCCCAGGATGCCGTTGGCGCCCAGCAGCGCCAGGCTGTTCTCGGGCGTGCCTTTGGCGCTGCAGGACGCCGGAACCGCCGGGCCGGCAGCGTTGTCCTGGATCATTTGCAAAGACATGCTGGCGGCCTTTTCACCGGCCAGTTGCGTATCGGCCAGCACCACGCTGCCCCAGAGGGTGCCATCCGCGAAGTCGGCACATTCATGGTAGGTGCCGCTGGCCGAAGCCACGGCCGGAAGCGGCAGCTTGATCGCGGAGGCAAGCAGGCGCAGACCGCTCGAGCCGGTGTCGACCAGCACGTTGGGAATGGTCTGGCAATTCGTCGTGCCGGGTACACAGAGGGTCACGGAGGTGGTCACGACGTTGACGAACCTGCCGGTCAAGCCCGCGTCCACGGTCACGGCCGCGACGTTGTTGGTGGAGGTGCTCGTGGTGTCGCCACCGCCGCCACCACCCCCCCCGCCACCCCCGCATCCTGCGAGTACGGCCGCGGCAAGACAGACAGCGGCCCAGAGTCCCAAAACGCGCGTCATCGGATGTCTCCCGGGGCCACGGTGGCGGGGAGCAAGGCCGGCAGGTAGGCCATGCCCGAAAAATTGCGCATGCCGCCGCTGCTCTCGATGACGAGATCGGGGGCCTGCAGGGTGAGCAGTCGATGGCCGGCGTGCGGCAGCTGGCCGGCGGCGACAAGGCGCGGGAAACTGGCCCCCAGCAGCTGGCTCAGGTCGGGTTTGACCGGACCTTGCCAGGCCACGCCGAAGACTTGTCCCGCGGCGGTCGCGTATTCGCGTACCGCCGTGCCGGAGGCGAGCACCAACTCGTGCACCTGATAGCCGGTGTGGCTGGCCAGCCGCAGCGTGGCGCGCATTTGCGCCCGGTCGGCCTGGACGGTCTCGAGGGTCCCTCCCAGTGCCGCGAACGCCGATGGGGTGATCACAATGCCCGAGAGCATGACCGCCAGAGCAAAACGGGTAGGGGAAAAATTCATAGGTCGGATCATCGCTACGACGCCGCTATTCTTATGTAGGAGAGGACGAACTCGATGTAAATTTTTGCGCGATGATTCGTGGCTGGGCGTCACCTCCCCCGGGCAAACCCGCGCCGCTTCCCCCGGATTCACAACTTTCCCATTTCAATCGCCCTCCCCGAATGATCTTGCCGAGTCGCGGTCCCGCCGCCAGCGTGGCCTCCCACCTGATCGATGCCACGATGTTCTGGAACCCGAGCGGCGGCGTCCGGCGCTACATCGTCGCCAAGCGCGCCTGGCTGGCGCGTCATTCGAATTGGCGTCATACGCTGGCGACCCCCCGGCCCGACGTGGCGGATGCGATATCGGTGCCCTCGTGGCCGCTGCCCGGAAGCTCCGGTGCCTATCGCCTGCCGTGGCGCCGCGCTGCCGCAGCCAAGGTGCTCTGCCGCGCGCGGCCCGACCTGATCGAAGCCGGCGACCCCTACCGGCTGGCCTGGTCGGTGCTGGACGCGGCTGCGGAACTCGGCGTGCCGGCGGTTGCTTTCTGCCACTCCAACCTCGAGCGCATGGCCGCACTGGCGACGAACTCGCCGCGCTGGCGGGCCCTCGCAATGCGCGCCGCGCGCCGCTACGCGCGTCGGCTCTACAGCCGCTTCGATCTGGTGCTGGCACCGAGCGCAGCCATGCGCGATCACCTCGTCGACTGGGGCGTGACCGCAGCGCAAGTCCAACCGTTGGGGGTGGACACCCGGCTCTTCTGTCCCCGGCCGATCGACCCGGACTGGCGCCGCCGGCTGGGGTTGCCGGCCGACGCCCGCCTGGCCGTGTTCGCCGGCCGCTTCGCTCCGGAGAAAAACCTGCCGACACTCGTCGCCGCGGTCGAACGCCTGGGGCCTCCCTACTGGCTGGTCGCGGTCGGCGCCGGACCGGCGCCACCCCGCGGCGACCGGGTCCGGGTGCTGTCGGCCCTGCATCAACCCGAGACCCTGGCGCGGCTCTACAGCAGCGCCGACGTCTTCGTCCACGCGGGGGACCAGGAGACCTTCGGGCTGGCGGCGTTGGAGGCCCTGGCCTGCGGATTGCCGGTGGTCGCACGCGCGGCCGAGGGCCTGGCTGAACTGGTGGATGCGAGCGTCGGCGCGAGCGTGCTGCACGGCACGTCCGAGGCCTTTGCCGAGGCGATCGAGGCGGTGGCGGCGCGTGACCCCGCTCGCTTGCGCGAGGCCGCCCGAAGCCACGCCCTGGCGCACGACTGGGACCGCGTCCTGCCGCAACTCTTCGAGCGCTATCGCACGCTCCTGACGGCGCGCCCGTCCCACCTGCCATGACGGCCGAGCGTTCCTTGTGCGTGGTGATCCACGACGTCGCGCCGGCGACCTGGGACC
>JALYHO010000214.1 GCA_030776545.1 Pseudomonadota bacterium
CTGCTCCAGCGCCGGCACCGGGCCCTGCGCCAGCGCCGGCACCCGGTCCGGCACCAGCGCCGGCTCCCGGTCCGGCACCAGCGCCTGCACCTGCACCTGCACCTGCCCCCGGTCCTGCGCCGGCGCCAGCGCCAGTTACCACGGTTCCGCTTGCCAACGGCAGTGCCACCCTGGGTCTGGTCTGGAGCACCGACAAAGGGTCACTCGGTTCAGGTTTGACCCAGGGCGCCGCGACCTTCGATTCCAACACCGCCCTGACGAGCTTGAACGACCTCGACAAAGGCAAGAAGATGCTCGACAAAGGCGTCCCGGCCGAAGCGAACGCCGACGGAATCATCGCGTGGGGACGCTGGACCGGTGGCGACAGCAAGATCAACGACGCGTCCGGCAACGGCAAGGGCAAACTGGCCACCCTGCATTACTTCGCGTTCGAGGCCACCCCGACCCAGCCCGCTGTCGGCACCTTCATTTCTTTCGCGTCCACGGCGCCCACCATCCAGTCCGGTGGCCAATTGGTGGCCACGGGCAGTCCCAACGGGGCGAGTGGGAGCTTCAATTCGGCGCTCTTGACAGCCACCGGAGGCTCGGCGACCTATTCCCTCACCGTGCCCCTGCCGAGCGAGACCTTCACCCTGACGGGAACGGCGACGCAGACCTCCCAGTTCGGGTTCTCGGGCGTGTCGCTCATCACCAGCACGGGCCAGAGCTGCGCGAGTGGTTGTACCGGCAGCCTGGGCAGCAATGTTTCGGTGATCGGCCTGATCGGGGGCGCGCAGGGCAACCGCGCGGGCATCACGTACGGCTTCGACAGCCGGGTCGGCAATGTGTCCGGTGTGATCGTTTTCAAGCACTGAGCGATGGACCTTTCCGAAACGGGGCTGCTCGGTTGGGGCAGCTCCCACTTTCGAAATACGGCATGGGACGCCACGCCGGGCAGCGGGTCGCGGCCTGCGCGCGACGCGGCGACGCCCGTGCGCATCCTCTTGGTGCGCAGCGGACCCGGTGACATGAGCGAGCGGCTGGTCCAGCAGCTGCGCCGCCGCCGCTTCGTCGTCAATGTTTGCCACGCCGCCACCGTGCTGACGACGCTCGCGGAAAGCGCCTGGGACGCGCTGCTGATCGACGCCCAGGCCGGCGCGCAGCAGTCGATCGAGCTGACCGTCGCGGTCAGGGCCGTCCACTCGTCGAGCGAAGTGCCGATCCTGATCCTGGGCACGCAGGCGCATTGGGGATCCAGCGGAACGGCGCTGGTCGCCGGCGCCAACGACTGGACCACGCAACCGGTCGACATCGACGAGCTCGGCCAGCGCCTTCTCAACCTGGCCGACTTGAGCCGGCTGCACCGTTCCAACGCGGCCGAGAAGGACCGCTACCGGGACCAGCTCTCGGCCCGATCGTCGCGCCTCGATGCCTTGATCGAGACCGGCATCATGATGTCGATGGAGCGCGACCGCGCCAAGCTGCTGAACCGCTTGCTCCACGAGGGTCGTCGCCTGCTGAACTGCGACGCCGGCACCATGTACATGGTGAGCGAGGAGAAGACGCTTGGCTTCGAGCTGCGCACGCGCAGCGACCCGTTGCCAGCGATGCAGATTCCTCTCTACGACAGCGCCACCGGGCGCCCGAACGACAACTACGTCTCCGTCTACACCGCGATCAACAGTCGCTCGGTGCTGATCGACGACGTCTACGCCGAGACCCGTTTCGACCTGAGCGGGACGCGTGCCTTCGACGCCGCCAGCGGGTACCGGACGGTCTCGATGTTGACGGTGCCGATCGCACCGCGCGGCGGCGAGGCGGTCGGGGTGCTCCAGTTCATGAATGCGATGGATCCGCTGAGCGGTGGCATCGTCGCCTTCGATCGGGATTCGGTCGCACTGGTGGAAGCGCTCGCCGCGCAGGCCGCGGTCGCGCTCGACAACCTCGCCCTCGTCGAGTCCCAAAAGCAGTTGATGGAAAGCCTGATTCGCGTGCTCGCCACCGCGATCGACGCGAAAAGCCCCTACACCGGCCGACATTGCGAACGCGTTCCCGACCTCGCCATGCGCCTGGCACAAGCCGCGTGCGATGCCAAGGACGGCCCGCTCGCCGACTTTTGCTTCGGCTCGGACGAGGAGTGGCAGGAATTTCGTATCGGCGCCTGGCTGCACGATTGCGGCAAGGTCACGACCCCCGAGTACGTCATCGACAAGGCGACCAAGCTCGAGACGCTCCACAACCGCATCCACGAAGTCCGGATGCGCTTCGAAGTGCTCCAGCGAGACCTCGAGATCGAACGCCTGCAGGCGCAACTGCGCGGCCAATGGCAGCCGCAGCACGAAGCCGAGCACCAAAAGGCGCAGGCGCAACTGACGCAGGATTTCGCGTTCGTCGCCAAGTGCAATATCGGCAGTGAATACATGAGCGATGCCGATGCGCACCGCCTGACCCGGATCGGCGCGCGGCGCTGGGTGCGCCATTTCGACGACCGCCTGGGCTTGTCGGATGCCGAGCTGCAACGCTGGGCGTGCGAAGCCCCTCGGCCGGTGCCGTGCGCCGAGCCCCTGCTCAGCGACCGGCCGCGCGACATTCTTGCCCGCCCGGACGACGAACAACTCGACCCGTCGTTCGGATTCAAGATGGAGGTGCCGACCCACCTCTACAACCGCGGCGAGTTGCACAACCTGAGCGTCCGCAAGGGCACGCTGACGCCGGAGGAGCGCTACAAGATCAACGAGCACATGGTGCACACCGTGATGATGCTCGAGCGCATGCCCTTCCCCAAGCACTTGAAGCGCGTTCCCGAATACGCCGGTACCCACCACGAGCGCATCGACGGCAAGGGCTATCCGCGCCAGCTCGGGGCGGCCGAGCTGTCGGTGCCGTCGCGCATCATGGCGGTGGCCGACATCTTCGAGGCGCTGACCGCCGCCGACCGGCCCTACAAGAAACCGAAACGGCTGTCCGACGCGCTGCGCGTCCTCCAGCACATGGCCGGCACGCATGTCGATCCCGACATTTTCAATCTGTTCCTGCAGTCGGGTGTCTACCTGGACTATGCGCGCGAACACCTGCGGCCCGACCAGATCGACGTCTCCGACCCGACGCCCTACCTGGCGCGCGTCGCATGACGCGCCCTGACCTGGGCCAGGTCGGTCTGGCAGCGATCGACCAGGGGTCCCCGCAACGCCTGGGCGTGGACCTGGTCGCCGTGTTCAGGCTGATCGAGCCGATGCCGGACAAGGTTCAATGGGTCTGCCGGGAAATCTCGCGCCGGCTCGGCGTGGAATCGGACCCGGCGCTCGACCGGGCCTGGCATGAACTCGGCGCCCTGATCGATGCCGATCCGCACACCTTCGATCGGCACCCCTACCACAACCGTCAGCATTACTGCGAGGTCGCCCTCGCCGCGTATTTCCTCGGCGTGCTGGACCGGGCCCGTCTGGCCGATGTGCAATTGGTACTGCTGGCCGCGCTGGTTCATGACCTGGTCCATGACGGCAGGCACCAGCGGGCCTTCGAACTCGAGCGAGCCAGCGTCGAGCGCGCGCGACCCGTGCTCGCCGCAGCCGGCGTCGCGGTCCCGGCCATCGCGCGCATCGAGGCGCTGGTGTTGGCGACCGACCCCTCCGCGGGAATTCCTTTCATGGCCCAGGCCTGCCGTGCCCACGCGCTCGGCAACGCCCCGCCCCTGCCGCCCTCCGAAGCCCCCGAACTGAGCGCCCTGACGGACGACCCGGCGCTCGCCGGTCTCGCGCGGCTGCTGTGCGAAGCCGACATCCTGCCGTCGATCGGCCTGACCTTCGCGCATTCGATGCGGCTGCAACAGCGCCTCGCGGCCGAATGGCAGCGGCCGCTGGACCCGCGCGACAAGCTCGAATTCATCGATGCGGTGCTGGCGCACGGGTTTCTCGGCGCGTTCTTCTTGCCGAACGTGCAGGCGGCTCGCCAGCAGCTGCGCGAGCTGCGTCATGCGTCCGCCGAAAGCTGAACCGCGGCATGCCCGCTGGGCCTGGGCCGTGCCGGTCGCGGCGCTCACGCTGGCTCTGTTGGTGATGGTGCTCGACCCGGTGGCGCTGCGTCTGGTGCGCAACGCCGCTTTCGACCAGTATCAGCGGTGGAGTCCTCGGCCCTATGTCGATGCCCCGGTGCGCATCGTCGACATCGACGACGAGAGCTTGCGACGCTTCGGGCAATGGCCCTGGCCCAGGACCCGAGTCGCCCAACTCGTCGACGAGATCGAAAAATTGCATCCCTCGGCGGCCGCCCTGGACGTGATGTTCCCGGAGCCCGACGGCAGCTCGCCGGTGGCGGTGCTCAAGGGCCCCGGCGTACCCGAATCGACGGCGCGCTACATCGCCAGCCTGCCCGACAACGACGCGGTGCTCGCCCAATCGCTCGCGCGTGGACCGATGGTGATCTCCTTCGCCTTGACCGATGTCCGCTCGGCGCCGTCCCAGCCCCCGCCCCAGCTCAAGAGTGGCTACATCACCCTGGGCGCCGATCCGATCGACTCGGTGGTGCCGTTCTCGTCCAGCGTCGTCAGTCTGCAGGTCCTGCAACAAGCGGCGGCGGGCCAGGGCGCCATGACGTTCGTGCCGGATGCCGATGGCATCTTGCGCCAGGTGCCGCTGCTGATGAGCCTGGAAGGTCGGCTGGTGCCCTCGCTTGCGGCCGAGGCGCTGCGTGTCTCCGAGCACGCCGGCAATTTCGTCGTGCGCAGCGCCCGCAATGGAGGCGGTGTCATCGAGGTCGGGATCGGCGGGCGCCACATCGCCACCGATGCCAGCGGCGCGATGTGGGTCCACTACTCCGAGCGCCAGGCCCGGCGCTACGTGCCGGCGTGGAAGATCCTGGAGCACCAGGTCGAGCCGGAGCAGATCAAGGGACGCATCGTCCTGGTCGGAACCTCGGCGCCGGGCTTGATGGACCTCAGGTTCAACCCCCGCGGCGAGATCATTCCGGGCGTCGAGGTCCACGCCCAGGCCCTCGAGCAGGTGCTGTCGAACCAGCCGTTGACCCGACCGGGCTGGGCGCCCGCGGTCGAGTTGATTGCGACTGCCCTGGCGGGGCTGGCGGTGGGCGTGGTCGCCATGGAATGCGGGGTCGCCGCGTCCACCCTGGGGTTCCTGGGACTGGCCGGCGCCCTCTGCGGCTGCGCCTGGTTCGCCTTCGCGCACAGCCGGCTGCTCATCGATCCCGCGACCCCGGCGCTGGCCCTGGCAACCGTATTCATGCCGACGACAGTCGTTCGGCACTTGCTGAGCGAGCGGCGCCAGCGCTGGGTCAAGAACGCCTTCGCGCGCTACGTGTCACCGAACCTGGTCGACTATTTGATCGCCCATCCCGGCGCCCTCGAACTCGGCGGCAAGCGGCAGCGCTGCAGCTTCGTTTTTGCCGATCTGCAAGGCTTTACGGGCTGGATGGAGACCATGGACCCGCCGACCGCCGTGGCCGTGCTCAATGCCTATCTGGACCGCATGATCGCGATCGCGTTCGAAAACGAGGGCACGCTGGACCGGATCGTCGGCGACGCCGTCGCCATCGTGTTCTCGGCGCCTATCGAACAGCCCGACCATGAACGCCGGGCATTGCGCTGCGCCTTGCAGATGCAGGCCTTCGCCCTGCAGCATCTGGAAGCGCTGGCGCGTTCCGGCGTTGCGTTCTGCGCCACCCGCATCGGCGTGCACACCGGCGAGGTGACGGTGGGCAACTTCGGGGGGAGCACGATCTTCGACTACCGGGCCCTCGGCGACCCGGTCAACACCGCGTCGCGCCTGGAAGGCGCGAACAAGTATCTAGGCACCCGCATCTGCGTGTCGGCCGCAACCCTCGCCGGCTGCGACGGCGCGCCCGTGCGTCCCATCGGACGACTCACGCTGGCGGGTCGCGTCGAGCCCGTGATGGCCTACGAGCCGATCGCCGGCGGGACCGAAGCGCTGGCGTCCGACCCCGAGTATTTGCATGCGTTCGAACTGATGTGCGCTTTGCGGCCCGAAGCGCTGGCGGCTTTCGAGGCCTTGGCCGCCGCTCGACCCGACGACCCCCTCGCCCGGCTGCATGCAGGCCGGCTGCGGGCCGGTGAGCGCGGTGACGCGATCGATCTGCAAAGGAAGTAGCGAAGCGCCCTGCCCCACCGCGTTCAGCCGCAGTGGCGCGCACCGCGCCCCGTGACTCTCCGCGGCGACGGCCCGACCCGCCGCCCCGCAGGCCTGTTGCAGGATCGCGTCCTCGCCTGCCGTTGGCAGCGTGGACCGAAAGCCTGTGGGAAGATGGGATGCGAACACCGATGGCCCGTCGGTCTCCTCTCACGCCTCACGCACCCTGATGACCCATCGCGAGCCCAACGTCTTCGAGAACATTCGGGCTGAACTGTCCGATATCCGCGTCTGGATCGACCGGGCGGTCGTCCTCGGCTATGCCGTGCTCGCGGGACTTTTCGTCGTCGCTTTCACGGTTGCGGCCGACTGGACCTTCGGCCTCTTCAGAACCCTGGAACGGGCCCACCCCTGGGCTCTCCTCATCTGGACGCCCGCCCTCACCGCGCTCATCGTTTGGGCGACCAGGCGGTGGGTGCCGCTTGCGGCCGGCTCGGGCATTCCCCAAGTCAAGGCGGCCATCGATCCCGAATTGTCCGCGGACCGGTGGGGCGGGTTCGCATCGCTGCGGCTTTCGGCCGGGAAGATGCTCCTCGGGACGGCAGGCTTTGCGGCGGGCCTGTCCGTCGGGCGCGAGGGGCCTTCGGTCCAGATCGCGGCCGGGGTGATGCAGCACGCCCGACGCTGGCTGTCTCCGGGCAGCACGATCGACACGCGGGCATTGCTCATCGCGGGCGGATCGGCAGGTATCGCGGCGGCCTTCAACGCGCCCCTGGCCGGCGTCGTGTTCGCGATCGAGGAGCTGTCCGGCCGCATGGAGGCGCGCGCGAGCGGCGTGATCATCACGGGCATCGTGCTGGCGGGGCTGGTCGCCGTCTCCGCCTTCGGCAACCTGAGCTATTTCGGCGTCATCAGGGTGCCCCAGCCAGGCTGGGACCTGCTCGCGCCAGGTCTCCTCGTCGCGCTCACCAGCGGCGCGGCGGGCGGGCTGTTCGCGCGGCTCATGATTGCGTCTTTGACGGGCGCCCCCGATCGATTCAACGGGCTGCGCACACGGTTTCCGATTCGCTTTGCCGCGTGCGGCGGCCTGGCGATCGCCATGATCGGTCTGGCCACCGGCGGCGTGACGTTCGGCTCCGGCTCCGAGGCGGTCAAGCAGATGCTCGTCGGGCACGATGAGTTGACCCCGCTCTACACGCTGCTGAAATTCGTCGCGACCTGGATCACGGCATGGTGTGGCGTCCCGGGCGGGATTTTCGCGCCGTCTTTGTCGATCGGCGCGGGCATCGGTGACGCGGTCGCGCAGCTCGTCGGTTCGCCCCAGGGACCCGCACTCATCGCCATGGGCATGGCGGGATTCCTCGCCGCGGTCACGCAGGCGCCCTTGACCGCTTTCATCATCGTCATGGAGATGGTGGATGGTCACTCGATGGTGTTGAGCCTGATGGCGAGCGCGATGATTGCGAGCCTGGTCTCGCGGATGATCAGCCGGCCCTTGTATGACACGCTCGCCGAACACTTGTTGGCCGCGGTTGTCGCGAGCAGCGACGCAACGACTGTGCCCGCGCCGATCGACGAGCTGATTTCCGAGGCGACGTCCGACCCCGCGTCGGCCCCTGCACCCTGACGCGATGCGCCGAACCATCATGGCGCCCGTTCCACGCGCATGGCGCTCGCCAAAATATCGCCACCACGTGCCGACGGGGTGTCGATTGGAGCGTTTTCGATTCGTCGTCAAGGCAGGCGCGATCGGCGCCGACCAGGGAGCACCAAGGTGACGCGATACCTGATTTCCTTCGATGACGGTGCAATGGCCCATATTCCGGTCGACGAGTGGGGCGCCGTCGGCGAAGCAGCGCACGCGGTGGTCCGAAAGGCCAAAGTTGCCGGCGTCTGGATCCATGGTGGCGGGGTCGAGCAGCAGCGAGCGAGCATCGTGGGGACCGACGGTGCAGTCGCCCCTGGGCCGTGGCCGGAGACCAAGGCCGTGATCGGCGGCTTCTCGATCATCCAGGCAGCGACGCGCGCAGAAGCGCTCGAATGGGCCGCCAGGATCGCGTCCGCCTGCCGGTGCGCGCAGGAAGTCCGAGAGCTCATGGACGATCCGCAGGTTTGACCACACCGACGCGCGCTCCGGATCGTCCGGGCGCGCTACAGCCGCTCCGACGGGTCGAAGTCGAGTTCGACCTTCGCGCCGTTCGGGTCGTAGCAGAACAACTGCCAGGTGCCGGCCCCGGCTTGCTGCCGCAGGTCGTATTTCGTTGCGCTCGCGTCGAAACGCGCCTTGACGGCGCGCAAGTCCTGCGCCGTGAAGGCCATGTGGTCGATCACGCCCGCGCGCTGTGCCGGTACCGGGCGGTCGAAGTACACGTGCAACACCGCTTGCGGCCCCCCGGCGTAGAGCCAGGCGCCGGGAAAGCCCAGGTCCGGTCGATCGCCGACCCGCAAGCCCAGGAGGCCGACATAGAAGTCCAAGGTCTTTTTCTCGTCTTCGGAGATCACGGTGAAGTGGTTCATGCCGACGATCATGTGCTGCTCCTCGCGTGTCAGGGAATCAGGATCAGGGCGCCGATGCTGGCGCGCGATTCGAGCCGAGCATGCGCCTGGGCCGCGGCGTCCAGCGCGTAGCGCTCGATCGGCGGGAGTTTGATGGTGCCGTCGGCAAGCGCCTCCCAGAGCCGCCGGGCGCGCGTGACCAGTTGCTCGCGCTCTGCCGTGTAGTCGAAGACGACCGGGCGCGAGAAGCTGAGCGACTTGGCAACCAGCGCGTCGGGCGCGAGCGGCGCCAGGGCGCCGCTGGCCTGGCCCAGGCTGATCCAGTGGCCCCGGCGCGCGAGCGCGGCCAGGTTCTCGTCGCGCGCCGCATCGCCCAGGCCGTCGATGACGACATCGGCGCCGCCGCAGGCGCGCTGGACGGCGTCCGCGAAACGGTAGTCGCGCGTCACGATGACGTGTTCGCAGCCGTGCTCGCGCGCGATCCGCGCCTTCGCCTCG
>JALYHO010000215.1 GCA_030776545.1 Pseudomonadota bacterium
GGGCGGGGTCGGCGATGTCTGCGTGTTCGACCTCGGTCATCGCGGGCCCGTCGTGCCCGGCGCCTTGCGCAGCCAAGGCCGGCACACGCCGTTTGCCGGCCACGATGTGCCGGGGCGCGTGCGTTACACGCTGGTCGCCGGGCAGATCGCCTACGAAGCCCCCCCGGTCGACGCATGAACCGGACGGGCCGCAGCGTGCTTGCGGTCTGGCGCCTGCTGCGGTGCGCGGTCCACGCGCTGCATGGCGTGCTCATCGTCCTGACCCGTTTTCGCGCCTACGACGCGGCGCAGCGTCTGGGTGCGATCCAGTGGTGGGCCGCCAAGGTGCTGGAGGTGATGGGCATCGGTCTGCGCGTCCAAGGGCAGTTGCAGGAGGGCGGCGTGCTGCTGGTCGCCAACCACGTCTCCTGGCTCGACATCAACGCCTTGCATGCGGTCCTGCCGCAGTTGCGCTTCGTTTCGAAGTCGGACATCCGCGACTGGCCGCTGCTGTCGCGCCTGGCCGACGCGGCCGGAACGCTCTACCTCGAACGCGACCGCAAGCGCGATGCCCTGCGCGTGGTTCACCTCGTGGCGCAGGCGCTGCGGCAAGGACAGAAGGTCGCCGTTTTTCCAGAGGGCACCACTTCCGACGGCCGCGCCCTGCTGCCGTTCCACGCCAATTTGCTGCAGGCGGCGATCGCCAGTGGCGCCCCGGTGCAGCCCATCGCGCTGCGCTTTTCCGACGCCCACGCGGCGGTCAGCGCAGCGACCCTGTACGTCGGCTCGACCACCCTGGTCGAGAGCATGTGGCGCGTCGCGGTGGCCGACGGCCTGGTGGCGCATGTGTCCATCCTGCCCGCGCGGAACAGCGCCGGGGCCGATCGACGGACCTTGGCACGCGACCTGCAAGCCGACATCGCGGCGTGCGTGGGCGGCCATCCGTCGCAGTGCCGGCCGGCCGGCCTGGCAGCGGCCGAGGCTTGAGGCGAGGGGTCAGCCTTTGCCCTGGGCGGCCACGGCGGCGGCCGCGCGTGCCGCCGCCTCGGCGTCGCCCAGGTAGTAGTGCTGGAGCGGGTTGCACGCGTCGTCCAGCTCATACACGAGCGGGATCCCGTTGGGGATGTTCAAGCCGACGATGTCCGCATCCGAGATGCCGTCCAGGTACTTGACCAGCGCCCGGATGCTGTTGCCGTGCGCGGCGATCAGAATGCGCTGGTCGCGCTGCAGGGCCGGCGCGACGGTATCGGTCCAGAAGGGCAGCACGCGCGCCACCGTGTCTTTCAGGCACTCGGTCAAGGGGACCTGAGCGCCAGACAGGGCGGCGTAGCGCGGATCGTCGCGCTCGCAGCGCGGATCCCCGGCCTCGAGGGCGGGCGGCGGGGTGTCGTAGCTGCGGCGCCAGACCAGCACCTGCTCGTCGCCAAATTTCTTGGCCGTCTCGGCCTTGTTCAAGCCTTGCAGCGCGCCATAGTGACGTTCGTTGAGGCGCCAGTCGTTGCGCACCGGCAGCCACGTCCGGTCCATCTGGTCGAGCGCATGCCAGAGCGTCCAGACGGCGCGCTTGAGCACCGAGGTGTAGGCGATGTCGAATTCAAAGCCCTCGGCTTTGAGCAAGCGCCCGGCCTGCCGCGCCTGCTCGACCCCCAGCGGCGTCAGATCGACGTCCGTCCAGCCCGTGAAGCGGTTCTCGAGGTTCCAGGTGGATTCACCGTGGCGAATCAAAACGAGCTTGTGCATGGTCGTAACAGGGATAAGGGAAGGGGGGGTCGCGGCGTGGGCGGACGCGTGCAATTCTATAATCGCCGACTTTCGCTCCTCTCCACCTCCCCGCCGTGAAATTCCTTCTCGACCACTGGTACCTGATCCTCGCGGCGCTGGTTTCCGGCACGATGCTGCTGTGGCCGCTCCTGACCGCTGGCGGCGCGGGCAAGGTGTCCGCCAACGACGCCATCCAGATGATCAACCGCGAGCGCGCCGTGCTGATCGACGTGAGCGAGCCCGCCGAGTACGCCGCCGGCCACGTCGCCGGCTCCAAGAGCGTGCCGCTCAAGCAGATCGAATCCTCCAGCGCGTTGCCCAAGAACAAGGCGCTGCCGCTCCTGGTCGTCTGCGCCACGGGAGCACGCGCCGGCAGGGCCGTGGCCGTCTTCAAGAAGCTCGGCTACGAGAACACGCGGGTCCTGGCCGGCGGCCTGCAGGCCTGGCGCGCGGCCAACCTGCCGATCGAAAAGTCGGTGGCCTGAAAAGGCAAGAACGAAAGTTTCCGAGCCACTCCAGCCCCTGAAGAGCCGTTCATGCAAGCTGTCAAGATGTACTCCACCCAGGTCTGTCCGTACTGCCAACAGGCCAAGGCACTGCTGCGCCAGCGCGGCGTCGACACCATCGAGGACATACGCGTCGACCTCGATCCGACGCAGCGCACGCGCATGCTCGAACTCACGGGCGGCCGGCGCACCGTGCCACAGATTTTCATCGGCGACACCTATGTCGGCGGGTGCGACGACCTCGTCGCGCTCGACCGGCGCGGCGGGCTGGTGCCGCTGCTGGCGGGCGTTTGAGCCGCTCGGGACCCGGGCCGCATCCTTTCGCGTTTCCACGCGGCAATAATCCAGCCGCTCATCGCCTGGCCGCCTGGCCGCCGGGCCCACCTCTCCCCAACCCGAGATCCCCATGGCTGACGACACCAACCCCGTATTCCAGATCCAGCGCATCTACCTGAAAGACCTGTCGCTGGAGCAACCGAATTCGCCCCAGATCCTGCTCGAACAGGGCCAGCCGCAAGTCGACATCAACCTCGCGCTTGGCGCCGGCCCGATCGGCGAGAACGTCTACGAAGTGACCGTCACCGCCACCGTCACGACCAAGGTCAACGACAAGGTGCTGTTCCTGGTCGAGGCCAAGCAGGGCGGCATCTTCGAGATCCGCAACATCCCACAGGACCAATTGCAGCCGATCATCGGCATCGCCTGCCCCGGCATCATCTATCCGTATCTGCGCGCGATCGTTTCCGACGTCTGCACCCGCGCGGGCTTTCCGCCAGTGCTGTTGTCCGAAGTCAATTTCCAGGCCATGTACGAGGCCCAACAGGCCCAGCAAGCCCAGCCGGCGGGTCAGGTCAACGGCAGCACGAACGGCACCGGCATCATCACGTCGGTCTGACCTCCCGCCGAGCCGCGCCCACGCGCCAGTCCCCCCCGCTGCCATGAACCTGACCGTGCTGGGCGCCGGCGCCTGGGGCACCGCCATCGCGGCCCGCTGTGCGCTGCGTCACCCGACCCGGCTGTGGTCGCGTGACCCGGCGCAGGCCGCCCGCATCGAACGGACACGCGTCAACGAGGCTTACCTGCGCGGCATTCAACTGCCGGCGGCGCTGCGGGTGGACGCCGACTTCGACGCGGCGCTGGCGCACGCCGATCAAGGGCTGGTGATCATCGCCACCCCCATGGCGGCGCTCGACGACATGCTCAGCCGGGTCGCCGCGCGTGCCAGCGGCGTGCTGTGGCTGTGCAAGGGCTTCGAGCAACGCAGCGGGCGACTCGGGTCCGAGCTGGCCGCTGCCGCGGCACCCGGGCTGCGCGTGGGCGTGGTCTCGGGGCCCAGCTTCGCCATCGAAGTGGCCCGCGGCCAGCCGACCGCCCTCGTGGCCGCCAGCCACGACGCCGGCCTCTGCGAGGAGGCGGTCGAGGCCCTGCACAGCGAGAGCTTGCGTCTCTACACGTCCGACGACCCGATCGGCGTCGAAGTCGGCGGCGCGGTCAAGAACGTGCTGGCGATCGCCACCGGCATCGCCGACGGGATGGGGGCTGCCGGCGCCGCGGGCCCGCCCGGCCTCGGCCTGAACGCACGCGCTGCGCTGGTCACCCGGGGCCTGGCGGAAATGACGCGCCTGGGCGTCGCGCTCGGCGCCCGTCCCGAAACCTTCACCGGTCTTTCCGGCCTCGGCGACCTGGTCCTGACCGCCACCGGCGACCTCTCGCGCAACCGTACCGTCGGCCGGCTCCTGGCGCAGGGGCTCGCGTTGCCGCGCATCATGTCCGAGCTCGGCCACGTGGCCGAGGGCGTGACGACGGCCCCGATGGTGCTGCAACGGGCCCGGGCCCTCGGCGTCGACATGCCGATCGTGCAGGCGGTCGTCGAGGTGCTCGCCGGGCGCCTGACGCCTGCCACCGCGCTCGAACTTCTGATGGGCCGTGAATCACGGCCCGAAACCTGACCGACCTTTCCTGGAGCCCCGTTTGTCCCTTCCCCGTCGACACCTGATTCGAGGCGCGCTTGCCGGCGTCGCCACTCTGGCCACTCCCGCGTTCGGGCTGGCCTGGCCGACCCGCCCCATCCACCTCGTGGTGCCGTTTCCGCCCGGGACCTCGCCGGACTTCGTCGCCCGCCTGATCGCCGAGCCTTTGGGGCAGGCGCTCGGTGCCGCCGTCGTCATCGACAACCGCCCCGGTGCGGGCGGCAATATCGGCACCGGCGCCGTGGCGCGGGCCGCGCCCGATGGCTACACGCTGCTCTTCACGATCCAGGGGCCGCTCGTCACCGCCCCCATGCTGACGCGGCGCCTGCCCTACGACCCGTCGCGGGACCTGACCCCGGTCAGCCTGGTGGCGACCTCGCCGAACGTGCTGGTCGCCGATCCGAAGCTCGGTGCCGACACCCTGGCCGATTTCGTCCGGATCGCCAAAGCGCGCGGCGGTCGGCTCGACTACGGCAGTGTCGGCGTCGGCAGCGCCTCGCATCTGGCCATGGAGCTGTTCAAGACCCGTGCCGGCATCGAGCTGCAGCATGTCCCCTACCAAGGCTTCCCACAGATCGTCGGCGCAATCCTGAGCGGCGAGGTGCAGGCCGCCTTCATGGTCCCCGCCACGGCCATCAGCCAGGTCCGGGCCGGCAAACTCCAGGCGCTCGGCGTCACCTCGCTCGCTCGGACCGCCGCCCTTCCGGACTACCGCACCTTCGTGGAACAGGGCTACCCCGGCTTCGAAGCGGTGTCCTGGCAGGCCGTGCTGGCACCGGCAGGAACACCACGTCCGATCGTCGAGCGCGTGTCCGCCGAACTGGTCAAGATCCTCCACAGCGACACCGTGCGCACCTCGTTGCTCGGCCAGTACTTCACCGCGGTCGGCACCTCGCCCGACGCATTGGCCGCGCTCGTCGAGTCCGAACGCGGCGCCTGGGGCAAGGTGATCAAGGCGGCCGGCGTTCAGCCGGAGTAGTGCCCGAACACTGCGCGCAACCGTTCCTCAAGTGAAATCGGCCTTTCGGCCCGCGGGGTGCGGGGTCACCCGGATGGGCATCTCGCTCCGTGCGGCCTGCGTCGTCTCGAACAGGCGGCACACCAGCAAGGCGGCGACGGCGCCAGCCACTTCCGCCAGGACGAACCCGGGCACGCATGACGGGGCGATGCCCGTCAGGGTGTCCGTGAACATCCGGCCCCACGAGACCGCGGGATTGGCGAAGCTCGTCGACGAGGTGAACCAGATGGCTGCACAAATGAACGAGGCCACCATGGCTGCACCCCGTTCGGACGGTGCCCGCAGGACCACGACCAGCAAGCCGAACGTGGCGACGAATTCGCCGAGCCACTGCCCCGATCCGGTTCGCATCTTCGTGGAGACCTGCCAGAAACTCATGTCGAACATCAGGTTCGCCAGCCAGGCGCCCAACATCGCGCCGACGAACTGCGCCAACACATAGGGCCCCAGGGCGCCCCAGGCGAGGCGCCCGCGCAGCGCCATCGTGAACGACACCAAGGGGTTGAAATGCGCACCGCTGATCGGACCGAAGACCTCGATCAGGACATAAAGCAAGGTGGCGATCGCGATCGCCACTCCCAGCAGCGCCACGCCGATGTTGCCGTTCGACAAGCGCTGGGCCATGATGCCCGATCCGATGATCACGGCGAGCAGCCCCGCCGTGCCGAGCGTCTCGCCGAGCAGCTCGCGGACACCGGCGCGCGTGGGTGGAGGCTCAGCCGGAAGAATCGCCGCGCCTGCACTCGGCGAGGTCGAGAGGGGAAGGGTGTCGGGGATTTGCATACGCTTCATTCGGCTCTCCTGGAACTTGGGAATCGTCATCCGGATCGACTGCCGAATGACGTGCGTTGGCGCCGTTTCAGAATAGGAGAAGTCGTGAAAATCCATTGCAAACTAACTTCACAACGCGGTTGAATGTGTCGACGCGGTGGTACCTCGCCGTGAAGGTTTCCACTCAACTGCCGAAAACTTGGCCGAGGACGCGGCCATCCGCCCGCGGCGGGCGTGTCAGGTCCCTTGCGTGAACCCGATCTGCCGCCAGGCCTCGAATACCGCGACCGCCACCGCGTTGCTCAGATTCAGGCTGCGCTGACCGGCGCGCATCGGCAGGCGAACCCGCTGCGCCGGCTCGAAATCGTCGCGCACCGCGTGGGGCAAACCAGCGGTTTCCGAGCCGAACACCAACCAGTCCCCCGCCTCCCAGGCGACCGTCGAGAACTGCCGGCTGCCCTGCGTCGTGTAGGCGAACAGGCGGGACCGGGGCGGCTGCGCCGCGGCCTGGAAGTCGGCCCACGACGCATGACGCTGCACCGGTGCGTATTCGTGATAGTCGAGACCGGCGCGGCGCAACCGCCGGTCGTCCATCGAAAAGCCCAGCGGCTCGATCAGGTGCAAGGCACACCCGGTATTCGCGGCGAGCCGAATCACGTTGCCGGTGTTGGGCGGAATTTCCGGATGCACGAGAACGATGTTGAACATAAGGAGCGATTGTCCCGCGGCCGGGGCCCGTTCTCAACAAGCCCACCCCCTCACCGATCCCCCGGACGCGGCGTACGCGCCACCACCCACACGTCGACGCGACCGGCGCCAGCTGCGAGCAGGGTTCGCGCCGCTTCGGCCGCGGTCGCGCCGGTCGTCATCACATCGTCCACCAGGGTCACGTGGCGGTCCCGAAGCAGGCCGAGACGGGCCGGATCGACCACGAACGCCGCGGCCACATTGCGCGCGCGCCGCTCGAGCGGCAAGGACGCCTGAGCGGGCCCGTCCTTGATCCGCCGCAGCAGGCGCGCCTCGGTGAGGCAGCCGAGTTCCGGGCCCAGGCGCCGGGTCAGCTCCCAGGACTGGTTGTAGCCTCGCGCGCGCAGCCGTGCCCGGGTCAGCGCCATGGGCACGAGCAACGTGCCGGGATGCACCTCGTCGCGGCGCGCGGCGTCCAGAAGCAGTCCCGCCAGGGACTCGGCCAGATCGAGTGCCTCGTGAAACTTGAAACGCGTCAACAGTCCGTCCCACGGGTGGTCGTAGTCTTGCGCCGCGAGGGTGCGAACGAAAGGCGGCGGATCCGTCACGCAGCCGCCGCAGAACGGCACGCCAGGTGGGACCGGGAGCGCGCAGCGCTCGCAACGCGGCCGCTCGGTCGCATGTCGACACAGGCACGCGGCGCAGACCCGTCCCTCGCCCCAGCCGCGACACACCGCGCAGACGCTGGGCAGCCGCCGCGAATACCGGCTCGAACGGAAGAGGGACAAGGACCGAACCCGGGCTGCAAGAAGACCAGGCGTCAATATACTGAAGCGCATGCCCGATGAACCTGACGTCAGCTCGCGCCACCACGACGGCGTCGCGGTGCGCGCTGCGCTGCGGCGCCTGGCGCGCGCCCCCGCGCCACCCTGGCTGCACGAGGAGGTTGCGCGCCGCATGGCCGCAAAGCTCGAGCTGATCCTGATCCAACCGGAACAGGTCATCGATTGGTGGAGCAGCCTCGGGGCGGGCGGCGCGTTGCTGGAAACGGCTTACCCCCGTGCCCGCCAGATCCGGGTCGAGCCCGACCCGGTCTGGGC
>JALYHO010000216.1 GCA_030776545.1 Pseudomonadota bacterium
GTGCCAGCGCGCCCGCGTCCGCGGCGCCACCCGCGGCGCCGGCTTCGGGCAGCGGCTCGGGTCTGGTCGCTCAGCAGGTCTTCGTCACCACCGGTGAAAACCGCGGCGACCAGGTCGCGATCCTCAAGGGCGTGTCCGAGGGACAGGAGGTGGTCACCAGCGGCCAGCTCAAACTCAAGAACGGCACCCCGGTCGTGATCGACAACTCGGTCCAGCCGGCCAACAGCCCGAATCCGCGGCCGCAGGAAAACTAAGGTGCGCGCATGAATTTCACCGACATCTTCATCCGGCGACCGGTGCTCGCCATGGTGGTCAGCCTGCTCATCGTCGTGCTCGGGCTGCGCTCGCTGCAAAGCCTGCCGGTGAACCAGTTTCCGCGGACCCAGAACGCGGTGGTCACGATCTCGACCACCTACTTCGGTGCCGATGCGCAGACGGTCGCGGGTTTCATCACCCAGCCCCTCGAAGGGGCGATCGCGCAGGCCCAGGGGATCGACTACCTGGCGTCGTCCAGCAGCAGCGGCGTCTCCACCATCACGGCGACGCTGCGGCTCAACTACGACGCGAACCGGGCGCTCACCGAGATCAACACCCAGGTCAACTCGGTCAAGAACCAGTTGCCCGCCCAGGCGCAGACGCCGGTGCTGACGGTCTCGGTCGGGCAGACCACCGACGCGATGTACATGGGCTTCTACAGCGACACGCTGCCCACCAACAACGTCACCGATTTTCTGTCGCGCGTGGTCAAGCCCAAGCTCGATTCGATCCAGGGCGTGCAGACCGCCGAATTGCTCGGCGCCCGGCCGTTTGCGCTGCGCGCCTGGCTCGACGTGGCCAAACTGGCCGCGCACGGGGTGACGGCGGCCGACGTGAGCCAGGCGCTGGCGAGCAACAACTACCTGGCCGCGCTCGGTGCTGCCAAAGGCCAGATGGTGACGGTGCCGCTGACCGCCGGCACCGACCTGCATTCGGTCGACGAATTCAAGAAGCTCGCCGTCAAGCAGAACGGCGACGCGATCGTGCGGCTGGAGGACGTGGCGACGGTGTCGCTGGGTTCGGAAAACTACGACTTCAATGTCGCGTTCAGCGGCGTTCGGTCGGTGTTCATCGGCATCAAGGTGGCGCCCGAGGCCAATATCCTCGACGTGGCCAAGCGCGTTCGCGAGGCCTTCCCGGAGTTGCGCAGCCAGCTGCCGACCGGACTGGTCGGCGCGATCGTCTATGACTCGACCGAGTTCATCAACACCTCGATCTACGAGGTGGTCAAGACGCTCGTCGAAGCCCTGCTGATCGTCACGGTCGTGATTTTCCTTTTCCTCGGCAGCTTCCGAGCAGTGGTGGTGCCGGTCATCGCGATGCCGCTGTCGCTGGTGGGAACGTTCTTCGTGATGTTGCTGCTCGGCTATTCCATCAACCTTCTGACCTTGCTGGCGCTGGTGCTGGCGATCGGCCTGGTCGTGGACGACGCGATCATCGTGGTGGAGAACGTCGACCGCCACATGAAAGAGGGACAGACGCCGATGCAGTCGTCGCTGCTGGCGGCGCGCGAACTGGGCGGCCCGATCCTGGCGATGACCGTGGTGCTGGTGGCGGTCTATGTCCCGATCGGTTTCCAGGGGGGCCTGACCGGCGCACTCTTCACCGAGTTCGCCTTCACCCTGGCGGGTGCGGTGGCGGTGTCGGGGGTGGTGGCGCTGACCCTGTCGCCCATGATGTGCTCGCGATTTTTCAAACCGTCGCAGGACGAGGGCCGCTTCGCCAAGGCCATCGACCATGTCTTCGAGCGCGTTCGCACCGGCTACTTGCGCGTGCTGCGCAGCCTGCTCAAGACCTACCCGGTGCTGATCACCATGGGGGTGATCCTCTTCCTGCTGCTCGGCGTGATGTTCAAGATGTCGCAATCGGAACTGGCACCCGAGGAAGACCAGGGACTGGTGGCCGCGCAGGTGGTCGGCCCGCCCACCGCCACCTCGGACCAGATGCAGACCTACGCCGACCAGGCCTACAAGGTCGCCAAGGGCATGCCCGAGTATTCCCAGATGTTCCAGATCACCGGGGTGCCGACGGTCAACCAGGGCATCGGCGGTGTCTTGTTCAAGCCGTGGGAGCAGCGCAGTCGCAGCGCCCACGAGATCCAGCAGGACTTGCAGGCGCGGTGGAACAAGATCGCAGGGGCGCGCATCGCGGCCTTCCAGTTTCCGCCTTTGCCCGGTTCGTCCGGCCTGCCGGTGCAGTTCGTGATCACCACGACCGAGCCGTTCGAGAACCTCAACACCGTCACCCAGGCCGTGCTGGACAAAGCGCGAGCTTCGGGCAAGTTCTACTTCGTGGATGCCGACCTGAAGGTTGACAAGCCGCAGGCGACCGTGGTCGTCGACCGCGACAAGATCAGTGCGCTGGGGATGACCCAGCAAGACATCGGCAACGCGCTCGGCGCCGCGCTCGGTGGGGGCTATGTCAACTACTTCTCGATCGCGGGCCGCTCCTACAAGGTCATCCCGCAGGTCCTGCAGGTGGACCGGTTGAACCCGTCGGAGGTGCTCAACTTCTTCATCAGGACCCCCACCGGCACCATGATCCCGGCCAGCACGGTGGCGCATGTCAAGATGGACGTCGTTCCCGAGTCGATCACTCGGTTCCAGCAACTCAATTCGGCGACCATTTCCGGCGTCTCGGGGTCGTCGCAAGGCGACGTGCTCGACTTCATGCGCAACACCGTCAAGGAAGTGGCGCCGAGCGGCTATACGGTGGACTATGCCGGGCAGTCGCGTCAGTTCGTGCAGGAGTCCGGGGGCTTCCTGGTGACGATGGGGTTCGCGGTGGTGATCGTGTTCCTCGCGCTGGCGGCGCAATTCGAGAGCTTCCGTGACCCGATCGTGATCCTGGTGTCGGTGCCGCTCGCACTCTTCGGTGCCTTGATCTTCATCTTCCTCGGCTTCGCCTCGATGAACATCTACACCGAGGTCGGGCTGGTCACCCTCATGGGGCTCATCAGCAAGCACGGGATCCTGATCGTCGAGGTCGCCAACCAGGCCCGCAAGCGGGGACTCTCCAAGCTCGACGCCATCCTCGAGGCCACGAGCATCCGGCTGCGCCCGATCCTCATGACGACCGCGGCGATGGTGTTCGGCGTGGTCCCCCTGGTGATCGCCTCAGGCGCGGGCGCCGCAGGCCGACGGGCGATGGGGCTGGTGATTTTTTCGGGTTTGTCGATCGGCACGCTGTTCACGCTGTTCGTGGTCCCCGCCGTGTATCTGCTGCTCGCGGGCGAACACAAGGCGCAAGCGAACGTACCGGTGGATGCGGTGCCAGGGGTGGGGCAGGGGGTCGTGCCAGGCGAGGTGCGGTGACCGGGTGGCCCCGCCCGCCCTTAGAGCTGGCCGAACAGGGCCTTGCGCTGCGGCGTATAGCGCCACCACGGTGCGGCGGGGGCGCCGGACATGAAATCGATCGCTGCCATGAAGGTGTCGAGCACGCAGGGATCCTGCCGCTGTCCGGTGGCGGCGCAGAGCTGCTGGTAGAGAACGAAGGCGTCCTTCCCTTGGAGCTGCGCCGGCTCGCTCACGCCGATCAGGCGCAGATCGGCGGCGAGCGACGGGCCGATATTGGGCAATTGCTCCAGGGCGCCACAGGTCGCGGCGCTGGCGGCCTTGGGCGCCTTGATGGTCGGGGCGGCGGCCATGAGGCGCGTCACATGAGCAGGGTGTTGCGGATCAACCCGACCGCCAGGCCTTCGAGCTCGAACTGGAGCTCGCCGGCACCGGCGCCGGTGGTCGGCACGCGCAGGGTCTCGAAATCCGGGTTCTCGGGAATCAGCTCGATGTGCGTGCGCGTGCGGCGAAAACGCTTGACCGTGACGTCGTCGCCGAGGCGGGCCACGACGATCTGGCCGTCCTTGGCTTGGGTGCTGCGCTGGACTGCGAGCAGATCGCCATCCAGGATGCCGGCGTCGCGCATGCTCATGCCGCGCACCTTGAGGAGGTAGTCGGGGCGGCGGGCGAACATCGTCGCTTCGACCACATAGGTGCGGTCGATGTGCTCCTGGGCCAGGATCGGGCTGCCGGCAGCGACCCGGCCGATCAAGGGCAGGCTCAGCTGAGCCAGGCCGGGCAGGGGCAAGGTGAACTGCTTGCTGCGCTGTTGGTGCAGTTGGCGCAAGGTCTCCGAGCGCAGCCGGATGCCGCGTGACGTTCCGCCCAAAAGTTCGATCACCCCCTTGCGGGCCAAGGCCTGGAGGTGTTCCTCGGCGGCATTGGCGGATTTGAAGCCGAGTTCGGTCGCGATTTCGGCACGGGTCGGCGGCGCGCCGGTGCGTTCGATCGCGTTTTGCACCAGCTCGAGCACCTGCTGTTGCCGATCGGTGAGCTTGGGCGTTTCGATCACGAGATTTCCTTGATGATGGGCGGGTGCGCCGCCTCCGTGACCACCAGGACGGTCCGCGGCTGGCGATTCATCCAGTACCTGTATTTTCATCCAGCTTCCGCGACAATGCAATCAGATTCCCCACGAGTGGTCGTTCTCGGCACCGGCGGCACGATCGCCGGCACCTCGGCGCTGGCCTCCGACCACGTCGGCTACACCGCCGCCCAACTGGGCGCGGCGCAGCTCGTGGCCGGCCTGGCCGAGGACCGGGGAATTGCGATCGAGGTCGAACAGACCGCGCAGATCGACAGCAAGGACATGGACCACGCCGTTTGGCGCATCCTGGCCCTGGCGGTCGAGCGGCACCTCGCTCGCCCCGAGGTGACGGCGGTGGTGGTCACACACGGCACCGACACGCTCGAGGAGACGGCCTACTTTTTGCAGCGGGTACTCGCCCCGCGCAAGCCGGTCGTGCTGGTGGGCGCGATGCGCCCTGCCAGTGCCGTGCTCGCCGACGGTCCGCAGAACCTGCTCGACGCGCTCTCGGTCGCCCACGAACCGGGCGCGCAAGGCGTGGTCGCGGTGCTGGCCGGGCGCGTCCACGGTGCGTTCGACATCCGCAAGATCCATCCCTACCGGCTGGAGGCGTTCGGTTCCGGCGATGCGGGCGTGCTCGCGGACATCGAGCAAGGGCGTGTGCGTCGCCATCGTGACTGGCCCCGGGGCGACCCGATCGGCACGAGGTGCCTGGCAGAACGCGTGGCCGATTGGCCGGTCGTGGAGATCGTGACCAGCCACGCTGGCGCCGACGCGCGGACGGTGAGGGCGCTACGCCAGGCGGGCGTCCAGGGCCTGGTGGTGGCCGCCACGGGCAACGGCAGTGTGCACGACGCGCTCGAGTCGGCCTTGCTCGAGGCCCAGTCGGCCGGGGTGGCGGTGCTCAGGGCCAGCCGAACCCTCGGTGGCTGCATCGTCGATTCCGGCGTTCCGAAGTTGCGGTCCGCTGGCGCGTTGACCCCGGCTCAGGCACGGGTCGAACTGCTGCTGGAGTTGCTGCAGCGCGCGCTGTGACCTCGGCCGGGGCAGTCCCGGCGAAAGGACAGGGACGGCTTCGCGCTGGTTACGGGATGAGCAGCCCGTCGAGCGTTCCAGGTCATCCGTCGCGATCGACGGTCGTGGGAAAGCAGACTTCGACCCGCAGGCCGCCGAGCGGCGAATCCAGCAATCGTACCGACGCCCCCTGGGCCCCGGCGGCGAGCGCGACGATCGGCAAGCCCAGTCCGACCCCTTCCGGGCCGGTCTTCCCGATGCGGTCGAACCGCTGGAATGCGCGCTCCCGATCTTGTGGAGCGATCCCGGGCCCGGCGTCGTCCACACTGAGGACGGTGTCCGCACCGCGGACCTCGCTGGCCACGTGAATGCGACCGCCCACAGGGGAATAGGCGATCGCGTTGGCCAGCAGGTTGCGCAGGATCAGATGCACGCCGAAATGCAGGCCGTCGACTTTTGGGGCCTCGAAACGGGTCGAGATGGCGCCTTCTTTCCGATCCGCCATTGCGCCCAGATCGATCATGACCGCGTCGAAAGCGCTGGCCAAAGCGACGCCCTGGCGGGGCAGGTGGATCGTGCCGGACAGCGCCTCGGCCTGCGCGAGGTCCAGCAGCTGCTCGACAAGAGCGGCGCTCCGATCGACTCCTTCCATCAAGAGGGACAAGGCAGTCCGCGACTGCACCGGGTCATCGGCGGCCAGAGCGATTTGGGCTTGGGCGCGCATCCCGGCGAGCGGGATGCGCAACTCGTGGGCCGCCACCGAGACGAACCGGCGCTCGCTGGCGAGGGCGTCACCCATCCGCTGGAACAGTCCGTCGAGCGCATCGACGACCGGGTCCAGTTGCTCGGCCGGGGCGTCTATCCGCAGTCGGGTCGTGTCGCGTGGATCGCGGCCCTGGAGCCGCGCCGCCAGGGCATCGACCGCACGCATCATCGGGAGCGCCCCTGTGCCTCCGCGGCCCAGGGCGACGCCCAGCGGGAAGGCCAGCAGCGCCACGCACCGGGCGGCGATGTCGAGCCTTGCACCGAGGGTGTGTTCGCTTTTGACAGACGTGAGCCCATGGATCTGCTGTGCGCCCATCAACAGCAGCACGCCGATGCTGATGGCCCAAACGATGGGGCGCGGTCGCCTCGGTGACCGGACCTCCCCTTCAGACATATTCGGCCGGCCACAACTGGTATCCGAGACCGCGGACCGTCTGGATCAGACCGTAGTGAAACTTTCGTCGAAGGAAATGGATATAAACCTCGACGGTGTTGCTGCCGATTTCTTCGCCCCAGCCATAAAGGGCCTCTTCGAGCCGCGCCCGGGTCAGTACCTGCCCCTTGCGTCGCACCAGGGCTTCGAGTACGGCGTATTCGCGGTGGGTCAGCGACACGTCCGTGCCTTTCCATTTCGCGCTGTAGCTCGAAGGGCACAAGCTCAGGTTGCCGTGGCTGAGCGTTTCTGCCTCGCCATCCTCTCCGGAGGAGCGTCGCATGACGGAGCGCATCCGGGCGGTCAACTCGTTCAGATCGAACGGCTTGGTCAGGCAATCGTCCGCGCCAGCGTCGAGCAGGGCGATGCGATCCTGAAATCCGCCTCGGCCCGTCACCACGATGACGGGGAGATGGGTCTTGTGCGTGCGGATCTGCTTCAATAGATCTTCACCACGGCAGTCCGGGAGCCCCAGGTCGATGATCGCGCAGCTGTAGCGGTGCGCAGCCATCGCACCTTCGAAATCGCGCCCGTTTCGGACCCAGTCGGGCGCATAGCCCGCTCGCAAGAGCGCCGTATGCATCGCACTGCCCAGCAGATGATCGTCCTCAGCCATCAGAACCCGCATGCCACCTCCGCTAACCATTCTTTACATGATGCGTTTATCGCATCACGCGGGCGCCAGGTAAATCGTTGGAGCGGGGATAAATGCGCCAAACCGAGGGTTCCAGGACCCCTATTTGCGGGGGACCCCCCACATTTGACCCGCATCGGGATGAGGGTTTGCACCGATGAACCGACGATGGCAAGTGATTTCAAGATACGGGCGGGGCGGGTGCCCACCCGGGAGCCGCGCCGGGTCCTTAAGCGACAATTAAGGGCGGATCTGCCCAATGATCCGCTGTTTGTCTTTGAGAAACGGCTGCGAGAGTCTCCTTGAAACGGCACCCAGAAACGCGCGCAGCGGGCTGCGAAATCGGCCAAGTGCCTTGACCGGCCACCGGCATGAGCGTGGACCTGCCTGACGCCAGGCGCGCACGGCGCGCCGAACGCGTCAGGTCGCGGGTCGCACGCCGGTACACGCGATGGTTGGAACGGCAGGCGCAGAAGGACCGCGAGCGCTTGTTCTACGCGCTCGTGGCGTCGCTGTTTTTCCACTTCCTGATCATGATCTTGCGGTTCGAGGATCCGGGTGCCGGCGTCCCGGGGATCGGGGTGCCGTCGCTCGACCTCCGGTCGGAACCTGTCAGTGTCGTTCTGGCGCCTGGACTCGAGAGCCCCGCCTCGCCTTCCCCGGCGTCCGCGGCGGCGAGCGACCCACCCCCGGCGGCAAGCGCCACGCCGGCGCAGGCCTCGATCTCGCCAGCACCGCCAAGCGCGCTGCGCGACGCTGCGCACACGCCACCGGATACGAGCGGCGTGCCGGGGTTGCCCGTTGCCGCTCAGGGTCAGGCCCCACCGGTCCCGCGCCATCCGACGGCTACGGCCGCCTTGGCAGCGCGGGCCGGCCAAGGTGCTGCCCACCGTTCCCCGCTGGCGATCAAGCCGCCAAGCGTGTCCGAGCCAGCCCCGGCCGAACTCGACACGCTGCCACTCCTGGCTTTGACGAGCCCCTCCGACGAGTCGATTCAGGTGCCTCTGCCGCGACCCGAAGCGGCAGACGAAGTCACGAATCCGGCTCCGATGCAAGCGTCGACGATCAAAGCGCGACCGCTGCACCCCCGGACCAAGGCGGCCCGGCCTCGGGTTTCCGTCCAGAACCACGCGCCGTCGGTCCGCCCGCCAGCGCCCGTCGAGCCCGCATCTGACGACGCGACTGCGCAAGCCGTGCTGCGTGAAGCAGCGTCGAAGGAGGCCGCGCAAAAGGAGGCTGCGCAAAAGGAGGCAGAACTGGAAGAGGCCGCCCAAGAGACAGCGCGGCAGGAAAAATCTCGGCAGGAGGCGGCGCGCGAGGCAGCCGTGCGCGAAGCGGCCCGCCTGGAGGCGGCGCGTGAGCAGTCGGCACGCCAGGAAATGGCGCGCCTGGACGC
>JALYHO010000217.1 GCA_030776545.1 Pseudomonadota bacterium
GCAAGGCATACGCACCGCACGGGTCGTCGAGCTCGCCCCGGCGGCGACGCTGCGCGTCTTGCGGATCGACGCGGCCGATTCCGCGCTCGCCCAACGCATCGCCGGGCTGAAAGACGACGCGATCGCGGGCAAGGGGTTCGCCCCCTGCAAGGCGCCGACCTCGGGGTGAGAAGGCCAGATGCTCAGCGCTTGCGCTGACGGCCAGGTCGGACGGCGCGCACGGCCAGCACCGACGCCAGCGCTCCACATACCCACACCAGCCCGAGGCCGCCGCCGCCTCCCGAGGAAGGCGCGGGGGACGCGACCGCGGTCGGGCCCACGACCGTGATCGCCACGTCGCTGCTCGACTGTTGCCCGGTGTTGTCAGTCACGGTCAGGGTCGCGGACACGACGCCCGCGGCGCTCGGCACGAGGGTCGCCGTGGCCGCATTGGTGGCGCTCGTGAAGACGGCCGGTCCGCTCGCGATCGCCCATTGATAGCTCAAGCTGCCCCCCGCGGTGCTCGCGGTCGACGACGAGCCGTCGAGCACCACCGGTGTGCCGACCTGACCCACGGTCGACGCGACGGCGATGTTCGAGACCACGACCGCGACCGCGGCGACCGCCCGTCCGGCGTCGAGAAGGCCGGCGCCGCACACCGACGTGTTGCAGTAGCACTCGGCGTTCTGCGCCGTCGTCGTGGTCGCGGGATCGACACAGGCCGCGACACCGGTCCCGGAGCCGGACGAAGGGAAAGGGCGGGCCGTGTTTTTGAGCGCGGCAGCGACTTGCGCCGGCGTCAGCCCTGGGTTGGCAGCGAACATCAGCGCGACCGTGCCCGACACCAGGGGCGCAGCGAAACTGGTTCCGAGCGACGCCGTCGCCCCGCCACCGGTGTAGATCGCACCGGCGGCACCGGGCACGGGTTGTTTACTGCCGCTGTTGCTGGTGGTAAGGAGCGGAAAGAGACAGTTGCCGGTGGCATTGACGCAGTTACCGGCAGGCGCGGCGATCGTGATCTGCGGCCCGAGGTCCGAATAGCCCACCTTGGTCCCCGCGTGGCGCACCCCTGCCACCGAGATCACGCCGGGACAGTTGGCGGGCGATCCGACGGCCAGACCGTCGTTGCCCGCCGCCGCCACGACGACGACGCCGGCCGCCGCCACCTGTCCCAGGACATCGGCGAACCCCGGGCCGCAGGCCCCCGTGCTGCCCAGGCTCAGGTTGATCACCTTGGCCGGGTTCGGATTGACCAGAGGGTCTGCCGCCCAGAGCATCGCGGCCTGGATGTCGGAATCGAAGCCACCGCACTTGCCGAGTACCCGGACCGGCAGGAGCATCACGTTGTAGCCGACGCTGGCCATGCCGGCGCCGTTGTTGGTGGCGGCCCCGATCAGGCCGGCGGTCTGGGTCCCGTGCCAGCTGCTCGTCGCCGCGCCGGTGGCACAGCCGTAGTCGCCCGGATCGGAGGGGTCGGCGTCGCGGCCATTGCCGTCGTTCGCGGTGGTGACGTCGCTGATGAAGTCGTAGCCGGCCAACAGCTTCGGCGCCAGGTCCGGATGGTCGGGGCGGACACCCGTGTCGAGATCGGCCACGACCACCGAGCGGTTGCCACGCGTGATATTCCAGGCGGCCTGCGCGTCGATGGCGGACACGACCGTGGTGGCGTCTACGATGGTGGCACTGGTGGGAGCCCGCAAGTACCACTGCCCCGCTGCGGGCGTGGCGCTCGTCTGGAGGCCGAAGAGCGGGTCGTTGGGAACGGCATAGGCGTGGACGCGCCGGTCGACGACCGCGTAGTCGACATCGGGTTCGGCGGCCAGGCGCTCGGCGAGCTGGCGGGAGGTCAGGCCCTGGGCCCGAACCACCTGCGCCCGCGCACCGATGGTGCGGCCGTCGCGCAGCACCAGCCCGAGCCGGTTGGAGAGTTCGCGCGCATGCAACGGCGCGGTGCCGGACGCGGTGGCCGAGGCGCGCGCCAGCGTCGATGCCGCGCGGAACTTGACGATCACGCGGGCCTCGGTGTCGAGGTCCACCGGCACGGCGCGAAACGCAGGTCCGCGTTCGGCCTGAGCTTGCGCACTCCCGACCCCGGCCAATGCCAGCAACAGCACGGCACCGCGCGCACAGGTGAGCATCATGGCGTACCCAGGATTTCCGGTCACCGAGTCTAGTGCGGACCCCGCGACCGATGCAGGCGAAAAAACCCGCACCGGCCGCAGCCTCGAGGACGCTCCCAGGCGCCGCTTACCGAATCAACAAGGTCAGGGACGACGGCACCGTGGTGTCGCCGCCGGCCAGCACCGTGTAGGTGCTCGCCGGGCTCAGGAATTGCGAACTGCCGCTGGCCAGCGTGAGCGGACCCGAGGACGACGTCAAGGCGAACTGGATCGCGTTGGTGCTCCCCGGAATCAGGGCGCTGGAGGGGGACTCCGTGCCCGGCGCCACGTTGATGCCGACCGGCGTGTTGTTGGCGGTCAGGGTCACGTTGCCGGGGCTGCCGGTGATGCCGTTGATCAGCCGCAGCTTGGTCGCCGTGGGGTCGGTGGGCACGCGGTTGTCGTCGGTGAGCAGCGAGGCCTTGGCGCTCGCGGCGTTCCCGTACACCAGCAAGGTCACGTCGCCGCCGACGGGCAGCTGGCCCGCGGGGGCGCCGACCGACGCGCTGTTGACCGTCACGTTCAGGCTGTCGCTTGCGGGGACCAGCGCGTAGGCGAAGTCGAGCGACGGCGACGCGGTGCCGGCGTTGATCGTCACCCCGCTGCTGGACGAGGCGGCCACCTGGGCACCCGGCGTCACCGCCGCGGCCAGGCGCACGCGCGTGTTGGTGTTGCGCGCAGCGGTGTAGGCGCCTTGCTGGATCGCCAAGGAGCCGTTGAGCAGCGAGCCGCCCGACGCCGGCGTGAGCAACAGCGTGGCGACCGTCTGGCTGGTGAGCGTGATCGGCAGCGTCATGCGCAAGTCCGTCTTGCTGCCCCCGCCCGTGACGCAGACCGTGTAGGTGCCGACACCCGGATAGACCGCCGTGGCCGCCGGCGCGGTCAGAACGCTGAAGCTCGAGACCGGCGTGGTGAGGTTGCCCGGGGCGCACGCGGTCGCGCCGGTGGCCGTCGTGAAGTAGACGTCAAGCTTGCCGGCTTCGACGGCGGCGTCGTAGATGCGCAAGGTCACCCCGGCGGCCGGCAAGGCGACGTCTTCGCCGATCAAGGCGGTTTTGACCGCGCCGCCCGATTCGTAGGCCACCAGCAGGTAGTGGGCGCCGCTGGCCAGCGTGGGAACCGTCCCGCTCAGCGAGGTCGTGCCCCCGGTGTCGTTGATTTGCAGCGCGACCGGGCCGCTGCCGCCGGACGCGTAGTTGCTGACCGTGTCGGTGGTGTCGGCGGTGACGCCGACCCCCCCGTTGACCGTCAGGTCCAGCGAGGGATGGGTCAAGGTCGCGTTGGCGAGCCGAATCGAAGTCGAGCCGCTGGAATTGCCGCTGCCGCAGCCCGCCAGTGCCATTGCCACTGCCGTCACGCCGAACGCCGGCAACCACCTGTAGTTCATCACGTCTCGCATCCTTGCTTGTATGAGTTCACGAATTGTCGGGGCCCGATTGTCCGCGGGCACCGGATTGGGCCCGGCGACGGCCGAGAGATGATTGCTGCGACGCGTCACATCGAAAAGTAATGTCAAGCGCGTTGCCCTTCCCTGGCGCACGAGGATCGCATCATAGTTCCCCGGCGCCTGCCGCCTGTCGGCCCCCTCTCGCCGGGTTACCTGGCCACGACCCGAACCATTTCGAGCACCTTGTTCGAATAGCCCCACTCGTTGTCGTACCAGGCGACGATCTTGACGAAGGTGCTGTCCAGGGCGATGCCCGCATCGGCGTCGAACACCGAGGTCATGGACTCGCCCCGGAAGTCGGTCGAGACCACCTTGTCCTCGGTGTAGCCGAGGACCCCTTTCATGGCGCCTTCGGACTGGGCCTTCATCTCGGCGCAGATCTCCTTGTAGCTGGCTTCCTTGACGAGCTCGACGGTCAGGTCGACGACCGAGACATCGGAGGTGGGGACCCGGAACGACATGCCGGTGAGCTTCTTGTTGAGCGCAGGGATCACCACCCCGACCGCCTTGGCGGCGCCGGTCGAGGATGGAATGATGTTCTCGAGGATGCCGCGGCCGCCGCGCCAGTCCTTGTTGCTCGGACCGTCGACGGTCTTTTGCGTCGCCGTGGTGGCGTGCACGGTGGTCATCAGGCCGCGTTTGATGCCCCACTTGTCGTTGAGGACCTTGGCCACCGGGGCCAGGCAGTTGGTCGTGCACGAGGCGTTCGAGACGATCGCTTCACCCCGATAGCTCTCGTGGTTGACGCCGTAGACGAACATGGGCGTGTCGTCTTTCGAGGGTGCGGACATCACCACCTTGCGGGCTCCGGCGGCCAGGTGTTTCTCGCAGGTTTCCTTGGTCAGGAAGAGGCCCGTCGACTCGACCACCACGGTCGCCCCGACCTCGCCCCACTTCAGGTTCGCCGGGTCGCGCTCCTGGGTCAGGCGGATGCGCTTGCCGTTGACGACGAGGGTGTTGCCGTCGACCGAGACATCGCCCTTGAAACGCCCGTGGACCGAGTCGTAGCTCAGCATGTAGGCCAGGTAGTCGGGCTCGAGCAGGTCGTTGATGCCGACGATGTCGATCTCTTCGAAGTGCTGGACAGCGGCGCGAAACACCATGCGCCCGATGCGGCCGAAGCCGTTGATGCCGATCTTGATGGTCATGGAAAGACTCCTGGAAAATCAAAAAAACCGATGCGCGAGCACCAGCTCCCTAGCGCGCCAACACAGCCTGGACCGTTGCCGCCACATTCTCGGGCGTGAAGCCGAAAAATTTGAACAGCTGGTCGGCCGGGGCCGACTCACCGAAGGTGTCGATGCCGACCACCGCCGCACAGCCGTACTTCCACCAGCCGCCGGTGCAGCCCATTTCGACCGCGATGCGCGGCAGGCCCCTGGGCAGGACGCTCGACTGGTAGTCGACGCTCTGGCGGTCGAAGACGCTGGTCGACGGCATCGAGACGACACGCACCGCGATGCCCGACTTGGCCAGCAGCTGCTGCGCGTGCAGGGCCAGCTGCACCTCGGTGCCGGTGGCGATCAACACGGCCCGGGCCTGCTTCTTCAGGCCGACTTCGGCCGGCTCGGCCAGCACGTAGCCCCCCTTGGCGATCCCGTCGAGCGACTTTTTCGGCGCGTAGGGCACCGCCTGGCGCGAAAAGAGCAGCGCCGACGGGTGGTTCGGGTTCTCGATCGCCGCCGCCCACGCCACCACCGCCTCGGCCGTGTCGCAAGGACGCCAGACGTCGAGCCCGGGAATCAGGCGCAAGGAGGCGATGTGTTCGATGCTCTGGTGGGTCGGGCCGTCTTCGCCGAGGCCGATGCTGTCGTGGGTGAAGACGTAGATCACCCGCTGCTTCATCAGCGCCCCGATGCGCAGCGCGTTGCGGCTGTAGTCGCTGAAGGTCAGGAAGGTGGCGCCGTAGGGAATCAGGCCGCCGTGCACCGCCATGCCGTTGAGGACACCCGTCATCCCGAACTCGCGCACGCCGTAGCTGATGTGGCGCCCGCCGTTCCAGCTGCCGTCGTCGTTGAGGCGGAACGGGGTCGCGGTGCTGGTGTTGGTGAGGGTCGATCCGGTCAGGTCGGCACTGCCGCCGATCAGCTCGGGCAGCGCCTGGGTGAAGACCTCGAGCGCGAGCTGGCTGGCCTTGCGGGTCGCGACGGTCTCGGCCTTGAGGTTGGCGGCGGCTGCGGCGTCGGCCACCAGCTGGGTCCAGTTCGCGGGCAACTCGTTGTCGAGGCGGCGCGCCAATTGAACCGCCAGCTCGGGAAACACCTTGCCGTAGGCGGCGAACTGGTCGACCCACCTGGTTTCTTCGGCGAGCCCCTGCTGGCGCGCGTCCCAGAGGGCATAGACCTCTTCGGGGATGACGAAGGGCCCGGGCGTCCAGCCGATCGCCTCGCGGGTGAGCTTGACTTCCTCGGCCCCGAGCGGTTCGCCGTGCGCCTTGGCGGTCCCGCTGCGATTGGGCGCGCCCTGGCCGATCACGGTCTTGCAGCAAATGAGGGTGGGCTTGCCGCCGCCCGGACCCTGGCCGCTGCCCTGCGCCTGGGCCTGCTTGATGGCGGCGTCGATCGCGTCGGCGTCATGACCGTCGACATCGGCGATCACGTTCCATCCGTAAGCCCGGAAGCGCTCGGGGGTGTTGTCCACGAACCAGGGGGTGACCCGGCCATCGATCGAGATGCCGTTGTCGTCGTAGAACGCGATCAGCTTGCCGAGGCGCCACGCCGCGGCCATGGCCGCGGCCTCGTGGCTGATGCCTTCCATCATGCAGCCGTCGCCCATGAAGACATAGGTGTGGTGGTCGATGATGTCGTAGGCGGTGTCACCGTCCACTCGGTTGAACTCGGACGCCAGCAGCTTCTCGGCCAGGGCCATGCCGACCGCGTTCGAAAACCCCTGACCGAGCGGACCCGTGGTGGTTTCCACGCCCGGGGTCAGGCCGTGCTCGGGGTGGCCCGGCGTCTTGCTGTGGAGTTGCCGAAAATTGCGCAGCTCGCTCATCGGCAGGTCGTAGCCGGTGAGGTGCAGCACGGCGTACAGCATCATCGAGGCGTGGCCGTTGCTGAGCACGAAACGGTCGCGGTTGGCCCAATGCGGGTTGCCGGGGTTGTGCCGCAAATGCCTGCCCCACAGTGCCACGGCCATGTCGGCCATGCCCATCGGTGCTCCCGGGTGGCCGGAGTTGGCTTGTTGCACCGCGTCCATCGCCAGGGCGCGGATCGAATTGGCCATCAAGGTCGCTTTGTTCGTATTCAAGGTCGAGGTGGCCATGCGGGTCCGGACGAGGTGGGAGCGAAGCGGCCCATTTTAGGGCCCGGGCGCGGGCGCCCGTTCGCGCCGGATAATCCGCGCGATGCATGGACTCCACCTGACCGCCGATCTGCGCGAATGCCCCGCCGGCTGTGCGGCGTTGACCGATCTGACGGTCCTGCGCAGCGTGTGCCTGGAGGCGGTGCGGGCGGCCCGTCTGCAGCCGGTCGGCGAGCTGTTTCACCGGTTTTCGCCCGCACCGCAGGCGCGCGACGACGCGCCCGTCGGCATCACCGGCGTGGTGTTGCTCGCCGAATCGCACCTCGCGGTTCACACCTGGCCCGAGATGGCAGCCGCCACCCTCGACGTCTATGTATGCAACATGGGTAGAGACAATTCCGAACGGGCCCGCGGGCTCGTCGCTTGTCTGATCGCCGCCTTCTCGCCCGGGCGCGTCGAACGCCACGAACTCGCGCGCGGGGGGTCGGCCGGGTGAAGGCCATCCTGCTGGCGGCCGGCCGCGGCCAGCGCATGCGGCCGCTGACCGACGCGACCCCCAAGCCGCTGCTGCCCGTGCGTGGCAAGCCCTTGATCGAGTGGCACATCGAAGCGCTGGCCCGCAGCGGGGTGCGCGAGATCGTCGTCAACACCGCCTGGCTCGAGGAACGGCTGGTCGCCGAACTCGGCGATGGCGCGCGCTTCGGCGTGCGTTTGCACTATTCGCGCGAAGGCCGCGACCATGGCGGCGCGCTCGAGACCGCCGGCGGCATCGCCACGGCGCTTCCCTGGCTGATCGACCGGCCCGAGGATCCGTTCTGGGTCGTCTCGGCCGATATCCATGCCCCCGGGTTCGGGTTCGATCCCGGCGCCGTCCAGCGCTTCGCGGCCAGCACCGCGGACGCCCACCTGTGGCTGGTGCCCAACCCCCCTTACCACCCCCGGGGCGACTTCGGCCTCGACGCAGCGGGGTTCGGCTTGGCCGACGGCCCCGGGCCCGACGGCCGAACCTGGACCTACGCCAACATCGCGTTGTGCCGTGCCGCGCTGGTGTCCGAAGTGGTCCCCGGCACCCGCGCCGCCCTCGGGCCTTTGTTGTTCCAGGCCATGCGCCGACGGCGCGTCACGGCCGAGGTCTACGGCGCCGAATGGGAGAACGTGGGCACGCCCGAACAGTGGCGCGCGCTCAACCCGACTACTCAGCGATCGGGCGGCTGATCTCGTCGAGCTTTTTCATGATGTCCGGCGTGAGCCGTTCGATCATGTCCACGGCGCCCAGGTTGCTGCGCAACTGCGCCATCTTGGAAGCGCCCATGATGACGCTGCTCACGTGCGGATTCTTCGCGGTCCAGGCGATCGCGAGTTGCGCGACGTGGCAGCCGATTTCGGCGGCGACCCCTTCGAGCTGCTTCACGGCCGCGCGCTTGCGCTCGTCGGACACGGCCTTGGCGACGAATCCCATGTTTTCCATCGCCGCCCGGCTGCCGGCGGGAATGCCGTCGGCATACTTGCCCGTGAGCAGGCCGTTGGCCAAGGGGCTCCAGGTGGTCAGGCCCAGGCCGATGTCCTCGTAGAGCCGCGCGTATTCCTTCTCGACCCGGTCGCGGTGGAACAGGTTGTATTGCGGTTGCTCGACCACCGGGCGATGCAGATGGTGGCGCTCGGCGATCTCCCAGGCGGCGCGGATGTCCGCCGCGGACCATTCACTGGTGCCCCAGTAGAGCGCCTTGCCGCGCGTGATCATGTCGCTCATGGCGTGCACGGTCTCTTCGATGGGCGTGGCCGCATCGGGACGATGGCAGTAGACCAGGTCGATGTAATCGAGGCCCATGCGGGCGAGCGAACCATCGATGGCCTGCATCAGGTACTTGCGGTTCAGGGTGTTGCGCCGATTGATCTGCGAGGTCGCGCCGTCGTCCAGGCCCCAGAAGAACTTGGTCGACACGACGTAGTTCAAGCGCGGCCACTTCAACGCCTTGAAAGCCTGCCCCATCACGACCTCGCTCTGGCCTCCCGCGTAGGCCTCGGCGTTGTCGAAGAAATTGACCCCCGCGTCCATGGCGGCGGCGAGCATCTCGACCGCGGCGCCGGTATCGACCTGGTTGTGATAGGTCACCCAGGATCCGAGCGAGAGCTCGCTCACTTGCAAGCCACTGCGGCCGAGTCGTCGGTAGTTCATGTTGCCTTTCTGTCGAGGTTGACGGGCGCCGGCGCCGGCCAGCAGCGCACGGGGAAAGAGCAAGGTTAGCGCAGGCTGCCGCGCTCTGCTGGACGCCAGCGTTCACCCCTGCGGCCCGTGGCGAGAACCGACTTCGCTCATGCGCTCCGAGGCGCGTGCAGCGCCGCGGCGGCGCTGCGGCCTGCGCGCGTGCCGTGGT
>JALYHO010000218.1 GCA_030776545.1 Pseudomonadota bacterium
GCAACGGCCAGCCGGCCGCGGCACTCGCGGCGACCCGGCCCGGTCACCTCGGCGGTGCTGGCGGAGGCGGTACGAGCCTGAGCACCCTCATGTATGCCATGCCGAGCCAGACCAACCTCGATCGCAACACCGTCGACATGGACCGGGAACGGGCCTCGTTCGCCGACAACACCGTGAAGTACGAGGCCACGCTGCGCTTCATCGGCATGAATGTGAAGACGACCTTGAGCGCGATCACCGGCCAATGAACCACTCGCCTGACCTTGCCGGAGACCGTCCATGAGCATGATGAACATCTTCAACATCTCGGGCAGCGCCGCCAGCGCGCAAAGCCAGCGCCTGAACGTGGTGGCGAGCAACCTCGCCAACGCCGACACCGTCGCCGGCCCCGACGGGCAGGCCTACAAAGCCCGGCAGCTGACCTTCCAGGCCCAGCTGATGGGCGCGAACCCGAACGATCCGACCGCCACCGGGGTCGTGGTGAGCAACATCACCGAAGACCAGACCCCCGGGCGCAAGGTGCTCGACCCGCAGCATCCCAGCGCCGACGCCGACGGCTATGTCACCTACAGCAACGTCAATGCGGTCGAGGAGATGGTCAACATGATTTCGGCCTCGCGCTCCTACCAGAACAACATCGAAGTCATGAACACGGCCAAGAGCCTGATGCTCAAGACCCTGCAACTCGGCCAGTCCTGAGCGCCTAAGGAAATCCCATGAGCACCATCAGTCCCGTCGCCGCGACCCCGAGCGTCGCCACCACGCCCTCCGCCAGCGGCCTCACCCAGACCAGCGCAGCCGGGACCCAGGCGCAGTTCCTGAAGCTCCTGACCACCCAGCTGCAAAACCAGGACCCGCTCAACCCCATGGACAACGCGCAGTTGACGAGCCAGATCGCGCAGATCAACACCGTCTCGGGCATCGCCACCCTCAACACCAGCGTGCAGTCGCTCTCGAGCCAGTTTCTGCAGATGCAGACACTGCAGGGCGCCAGCCTGGTAGGCAAGAGCGTGGTCGTGCCGGGCAACCAGATCGAGATCGCGGCCGGCGTGGGCCAAGGCGGCTTCCAGCTCACCAGCGCAGCCGACGCGGTCAAGGTCGATGTGGTCAACCAGGCCGGCACCGTCGTCGACACCATGGCCCTCGGCGCGCAAAGCGCCGGCACCCACAGCTTCGACTGGTCGGCGGGCAAATACACCGACACCGACGGCCTGACCTTCAAGGTCACGGCCACGAGCGGCGCCAGCGCGCTCAGCGTGACGCCATTGATGCGCGACACCGTCGACTCGGTCAGCGCGTCGGGCAGTTCGCTGCAGATGCAGCTGCAAAAGTCCGGCACCGTCGACTACAGCAAGATCGTCGCGCTCAACTAAAAGCGCGCTCCAGAACGTCCGCACGAGGAACATCCCATGGCTTTCCAGCAAGGTCTCTCCGGTCTGAACGCATCGAGCAAGAACCTCGAGGTGATCGGCAACAACGTGGCCAACGCCAACACGGTCGGCAGCAAGGAGTCGCGCGCCGAATTCGGTGACATGTACGCCAGCGCCGTCAGCAACACCAGTGTCGGCATCGGGGTGAACTTGCAGGCAGTCACGCAGCAGTTCACCCAGGGCAACATCACGACCACGGACAACCCGCTCGACCTGGCGATCAACGGCAATGGCTTCTTCGAGGTCAGCAACGGCAACCAGACCCTCTATACCCGCAACGGCCAGTTCCAGGCCAACAAGGACGGCTATATCGTCAACAACGCCGGCCTGAAACTCATCGGCTATCCCGCGTCCAAGGACGGAACCATCCAGCCAGGTGCGGCGGTGCCCCTGCAGTTGCCTACCGGCAACGTGCCCCCGAACCCGACCAGCAAGAATTCGATCGAGCTCAACCTCGACTCGCGCGAAGCGACCACGTTGCCCGTCGGCACGCCGCAAATTTCGTTCACCGACGCCACCACCTACAACCATGCGACCTCGGTCACGGCCTACGACGCCAAAGGGCAGGATGTGGCGGTGACCTACTATTTCCAGAAATCCGCCACCGACACCTGGAACGTGTATGCGACGGCCAATGGCACTTCGGTGAAGACCGATGCGTCCGGAAACCCCTTGCCCGTGACGACGGTGAATTTCGCCGCCGACGGCAGCAAACCGACCACTCCGGCCGGGCCGGTCTCGGTCGACATCCCGGCGACCACCAACGCCGCCGGTGCGGCGACGCTGCCGATCACCGGTGTGGCGCTCGACCTCAGGGGTGCGACCCAGTTCGGATCGTCCTACGGCGTCACCAACATGACCCAGGACGGCTACGCCGCGGGCCAGCTGGTGAGCGTCGCCATCGAGACCTCGGGGATCGTCACCGCGACCTACTCGAACGGGCAATCCAAACCGGCCGGCCAGCTCGAACTCGCGACGTTTCGCAATCCGCAGGGGTTGAGCCCTCTGGGCGGCAACCTGTGGGCCGGCTCCTTCGCGTCGGGCAACGCGACCGTCGGCACCCCCTCGACCGGCAACATCGGCAAACTCCAGGCCGGCGCGCTGGAGCAATCCAACACCGACCTGACGAGCGAACTGGTCAACATGATCACGGCCCAACGGGTCTACCAGGCCAACGCCCAGACCATCAAGACCGAAGACCAGATCATGCAGACGCTGGTCAACCTGCGCTGATCCGGCGCTGAGCCCTTTCTGAGAGGACGACGCCATGGACCGCATGATCTACCTGTCGATGTCGGGCGCCAAGGCGACCATGCAGCGGCAAGACGCGCTCGCCGGCAACATCGCCAACCTTTCGACGCCGGGCTTTCGGGCCGAGCTCGAGGCGTTTCGCGCCGTGCCGGTCCAGGGCAGCGGGGCCAGCACCCGGGTTTTCGCACTCGAAACCACCACCGGCTACGACAACTCGCCGGGCGTCGTCAATGCGACCGGCCGTGACCTCGATGTCGCGGCCAAAGGCAACAGTTGGTTCGCGGTCCAGGCCCTGGACGGCACCGAGGCCTACACGCGCGGTGGTTCGTTCGAAGTGTCCAACGACGGCACGCTGACCACCCGCGGTGGCCTGGCCGTGCTGGGCGACGGCGGCCCGATCCAGGTGCCGCAGAACAGCACCGTCACGTTCGGCAGTGACGGCACCGTGAGCGCGCACAACGCCAACGGCAGCAATACCGCGATCGGCAAACTCAAGCTCGTGACGCCCGAGGCGCCACTGGTGCGCGGCGAAGACGGCTTGTTTCGCGGCGCCGACGGCGCCGACCTCTCGGCCGACGCGACCGCCAAGGTCCAGGCCGGCGCGCTCGAGGGCTCCAACGTCAACGCCGTCGAGTCGATGGTGCAGATGATAGCCGCGTCGCGCCAGTTCGAAGCCCAGATGAAGCTGATCACCGGCGGCGAGGCCAACGACAAGGCCGCGGCGCAATTGCTCGGCGCGAACTGACGTCGGCGGGTCGCGCCCCCGACACGGCGCAGGGGGATGGGGGAGGGC
>JALYHO010000219.1 GCA_030776545.1 Pseudomonadota bacterium
AGCCATGGCCGTGCGGCAATGGTGGCGCTCGGTGGCGGCGGGGCGCCGTAGCCGTGGGTGTGCAGACCCGGCACGTTGCCGCGGTCGCGTTCGGCGTCGGCGCGGCGCAGGGCATCGAGAATGTAGGACATGGCGTTTGCTCTTTCGGGAACGCGTCAGCGGGCGGCCGCGCCGAGCAGGCGCGGCTCGTCCACGCCGATCGCGCGGTTGAGCTGCATCAAGGTGGTCGGACCGGCGACCCCATCGGGCTTGAGGCCCTGCGAGAGCTGGAACGACGCGACCTGCGTCCTCCAGGCGACGTCGGTGCCGGCGCGCGCTGGCCCCTGCACCGTGGCGAGCTGTGCCGCGACCCAGGGGTGGGCTGGGCCGGTGTCGGCATCGACGAGCCGGGCGGTGGTCCCCGGGGGCGCCCGCCAGTAGGTCGAGAATTCGCCTCGCCACACGCTGGCGAGCGAGACCAGCGAGATCGCCTGCGCATCGTCTCCCAAGCGCACGGTCGCGCTGCGCTCGTTCAGCCCGGTCAGGAGCGCGTAGACCGGCTTGTCGTCGGCATCGCGCAAGGTCAGGATGCCCGGACGGTCGAGTTGGCGAATGAGCGCGAGCGTCACGTTCGGACTACGGAAACACTGCAACTCATTGCGCTGGGCGGCGCCGCAGGGATCGGACTCGGTCGGCCCCAGCGCGAGCTTCCAGGCCGGCGCGAGGGCGCGCCAGGCGTCGCGCTCGTCCCGAGGCAGGGACTTGAAGCGCGACTGGAGATCGGTTGCCGTCAGGAACGCCGGGCCGGCTGCGGATGCGGCCGGGGCCGTGGTTGACCCGAGGGCGCTTGCCGCCGCGGCAACCCGCGGGGGTGTCGCAGGCGCACGCGGTGCGCTCGCGATGGCGGCGGCGGCCGTGGCGGCAGGTCGGCGCTCGAACGTGAAGATCAACACGACCGCCGCGAACGCGGCCGCGCCCAGCAGGGCGAACTGGCCGTTGAACCGCCACCGGCTCGTGACCGGCCGCCTTCCCCGTTTCTTTCGCCCCTGTTCCCGACCGAAGACCTCCGCAGCGGCCTGGTCCACGATGGTCCGGTCGACCTGGCCCTGGCCGCTCGCGTAGGCGCCCAGCAGGGCGCGATCGCACAGCAGATTGATGCGCCGCGGGACCCCGCGCGAATGCTGGTGGATGCGGCGCAGCGCCCGGGCGTCGAACGGCATGGCCGTGGTCATGCCGGCGACCGACAACCGGTGCCGAACGTAGCGCTCGGTCTCGTCTTCGGTCAGTGCGCCGAGGTGATAGCGCGCGATCACCCGTTGCGCGAGCTGCTCGAGTTCGGGGCGCGCGATCAGGTCGCGCAGCTCCGGCTGCCCGATCAGGATGATCTGCAACAGCTTGCGCTCGTTGGTCTCGAGGTTGGTCAAAAGCCGCAACTGCTCCAGGACGTCGGCCGAGAGCATCTGGGCTTCGTCGATGATCAGGACATTGTTTTGACCGACCGCATGCGTCTTGAGCAGGAATTCGTTGAGCGGATCGAGGTAGTCCTTGATGGTCGGCTCGCCGTGGGGCGCGGCCGGACGGGGGATGCCGAACTCCTCGCACACCGACTGCAGCAGCTCCAGCACGGTGAGCTTGGGGTTGAAGATGTAGCCGACATTGGTGCGGCGTGGAATCTGCTCGAGAAAGCACCGGCAGACGGTGGTCTTGCCAGCGCCGATCTCGCCGCTCAGCAGCACGAAGCCACCGCCACCGTTGACCCCGTAGAGCAGGTGCGCGAGGGCTTCGCGATGGCGCTCGCTCATGAACAGATAGCGGGGGTCCGGAGCGATCGAGAACGGCTCGTGCTTCAGACCGAAAAAGGGCGCGTACATGGGGCCCGAGAATACCGCGCCGACGGGCCCCACAATCGCGCCACCGAACCGCAGGGGCGTTCTTCCCATGATCACCGTCCATCACCTGAACAATTCCCGCTCGCAGCGCGTGCTCTGGCTGCTCGAAGAGCTCGGTCTGCCCTATGAAGTGCGCAAGTACGAACGCGATCCGAAGACCATGCTGGCGCCGCCCTCGCTGCTGGCGGTCCACCCCCTGGGCAAGTCACCGGTGATCACCGACGATGGCCAGACCGTGGCCGAGTCAGGCGCGATCGTCCAATACCTGGTCGAACGTGATGCGGCGGGCCGGCTGGTGCCCCCACGCGAGTCGCCGGATCGGCTGCGCTACACCTACTGGCTGCACTTCGCCGAAGGGTCGGCCATGCCGCCCCTGCTGCTCAAGCTGATTTTCGAGCGGATCAAGGTCGCCCCCATGCCTTTTTTCGCCAAGCCCATCGCCCGGGGCATCGCCAACCGCGTGCTGGGCACCATGGTCGAACCGAATCTGAAGCGTCAACTCGACTTCATGGAAAGCGAATTGGGTCGCAGCGACTGGTTCGCAGGGCCCGAGTTCAGCGCCGCCGACATCCAGATGAGTTTTCCGGTCGAGGCCGCGGCGATGCGCGCGGGGCTCGACGCCAGCCGTCCGCGGCTGATGGCCTGGCTCAAGCGCATCCACGCGCGGCCGGCGTACCAACGCGCGCTCGAACGCGGCGGGCCCTACAGTTTCGCGAACGACTGACGCCGCGTCGTGCTAGACCGCACCCATGCGGGTGCGCAGCACCATGGCGCCATCACGCTCGAAATCTCGCGGGCGCGGCTGGCCGCGATCGGCGCCGTCACGCTCCTGGAGCAGTTGGTCCAGCGACTTCTTCTTCGAGCCGACCCCAGCCGCCGCGGTCGCGGCCCCGGTTTGCGGTCGCGCTTCCAAGGCACACGGCGCCGACTGAAATACCGGTCGACCCTCGACCTGGCAGCGCTGGACCTGGGCCCCGGCGGCGCCGCACGCCAACGTGGAAATCAGCAGGCAGGCCCAGCGAGACGACGGAGGGATGTTCATCGGCCCCGAGTCTAGGCAAGCGCTCGGCGGCAGGGTGCAAATTTGTCACGCTCGGCCGCAGGAATTTCGTTCCGCGGGGCCGGGTGAGGAGAGATTCGCGCAATGCGTCACGGCGCCGGCTCTCTACGTGCGCCACACCCGGGGGGGCTCGGCCGGGAGCGCCCAGGCCACCCGTCGCCACGCGGCCCAGACGCGGGTCAGCAATGCCATCGCTGGTTCGACGCGGGGAGCGAGAACCCGCAGCACGATGACCCCGTCGTCCACCGCCGTCACGCCGCAGTGGCTCGCGAGCGGCCCGGCTTCGGCGCGCGCGGCTTCGAGCAGGGCGTCCCGACGGTCGGGTGCGAACGCGTTTCCCGAGGCGAACCAGAGCGTCGCCAGCACCCGCTGGCCGGCCCAGCCGAGGGGCGAATCGAGCAACAGGGTGTCGGCTGCGTCGATCGTGCCGCGTTCCAGCCAGCGGCCCGGCAGCTTGATCGATTGCGTGAAACTGCCGCGTTCGAAGGCCAGGTCGGCGGCGGGCAGGCCGAGCGCGAGAAGGTCCCAACCGATCATCTCGGCGCCGGGCGCGAGTTCGAAGCTCATCGTGTTGTGGCCCCGGCAGCCGCTGTACGCGATGGTCTCCAGCGGCAACCACTCGAGCCGGGCCCCGGGGGCGAGGCGGGCGCGCAGGCCCTGGAGCGCGGGGGCGCCGGTCGTGCGGTAGAAGCGGGTCGCGCCGGGCGTGGTGAGTAGCGCGTGCGCGCCCGCGTCGAGCGCGATCTCGATCGCCAGCCGATCGCCTCCGACCAGGCCCCCGGGCGGGTGCACCAGCACGTTGTGGCAGACCGCCGCGGCTTCGGGATAGAGACTCGCCAGCACGCGCAAGGGGCCGTCGTGCCGGTCGTGGAGGACGGTCCGCGGCGTGCCGCGCAGGAGGTCCCGGCGGTAGGCCAGGTGCAGCGATCCGTCCCAGGTCACCGGCGCACGCGCCTGGTCGTTCGCCGCGTCCCGGGATCGCGCACGGGGTCACGCCGCGCCGCGCTCATCGATGGCCCGCGTCGTCGCGCCAGAAGCTCAGGTGCAAGGCCGCGACTTCGGCCTCGACCTCGGGGATCGGCCCCCAGACGCGGATCGATTTTTGACCCGCGGCGAAGACCTGCCGGCACGGCAGGGCGAGGGTCGGATTCGCCGCGTGGCTCCCCGTCATCTGCAGCAGGCGCTGCTCGTCCAGCGCGTAGACCACCCGGCCGATATGGGCCCAGTAAAGCGTGCCCGCGCACATGCAGCACGGCTCGACCGTGCTGTAGAGCGTACAGCCCCACAACTCCTCCGGACTCCAGGCCTTGGCCGCCATGCGCGCCAGCACCGCTTCGGCGTGGTTGACGCTGTCGACATTGCCCTGCGTGCTGAGGACCGTTTCGTTGTCGGGTCCGACCAGGATGGCGCCGAAGGGATGGTGCCCCACCTCGAGCGCGCGCTGCGCGACCGCATTGGCGGTGCGCAGGTGGCGCTGCATCTGCTCGGAAGTCGGTTCGGGCGGTGCGTACTGCGGTCGGCTGGAGTTCACGGCTGCGCGGAAGGTTTGGGGGGCGCCCGGCCCATCCGGAAACGCAAGGCCGCAGTCTGCCTGAGTTCGCAGGGTGGTCAAGCACGCGACTTCGGGGGGGAAAGGGGTGAGAACCCTCTCCCTCGGTTCGCCCAGAGCTTGTCGAAGGGTCCGTGATCAAGGCTCGCAGCGCGCGACAAGCTCAGCTCGAACCATAGCAATCCTCACCGCCTCATCAGATCGAACAACGTCCGCGCCACGACCTGGGTCGCCCGGCGCAGGTCGTCGAGCACGAGGTGTTCCTCGGCCCGCTTGGCATTGGACTCGAAGACCGTGCGCGGCCCGGCGCCATAGATGGCAGCCGGGATGCCGGCTTCGCCGTAGAGCCGCACGTCGGTGTAGAGCGGCGTCCCCGACGTCGGAATCGGCTCGCTGAATACCGCCTCGCCGTGTCGTTGCAGGGCTTCGACCAGGGGCCGGTTGCCCGGCAGCGGCTGAAGGGCGTGCGCGAGCAGCAAGCGTTTGATCTCGATCGTGATCCCCGGGCAAGCCGCCGCGGCCTGGGCGATCACCTGCCGGATCGAGTCTTCGACCTCGGCCGGGTTTTCCTCCGGGATCATGCGGCGGTCGAGCTTGAACACCACTTTGCCGGGCACGACATTGGTGTTGGTGCCCCCCTCGATGCGCCCGACGTTCAGGTAGGGATGGCTGATGCCGGGCACCTGCGAACTCACGCGCTGGTAGAGCGTGTTCTGGTGGTAGAGCGCATTGAGCACCGCCACCGCGCCCTGCAGCGCGTCGGTTCCGGTGTCGGGAATCGCCGCGTGTGCCATCTTGCCGTGCACGGTCACCTGCATCTGCAGGCAGCCGTTGTGCGCGGTCACGACCTGATAGGAAAAGCCCGCCGCCAGCAGCAGGTCCGGGCGCGTCAGGCCGTGCCGCAGCAGCCAGCCGGGGCCGAGCTCGCCGCCGAATTCCTCGTCGTAGGTGAAATGCAGTTCGACGGTGCCATGGAGCTGGTCGCGCAGGGTTTCGAGTGCCCGGATCGCGAAGGTGTAGGTCGCGAAGTCGCTCTTGCTGACGGCCGCGGCGCGGCCGTAGAGCTTGCCGGCGTCGATCTCGCCGCCGTAGGGATCGTGCTCCCAGCCGTCGCCGGGGGGGACGACGTCGCCGTGCGCGTTGAGCGCCACCGTGCGCCCGCCGCCGGCGTAGGGCCGGCGCACGATCAGGTTGGTGATCGAGGCCAGACCGTACGCCTCGACCTCCGCCGCAGGCACTGGATGGCGCTCCGCCTCGAACCCGTACTGGCGCAGCAGTTCCGCGGTGCGCTCGGCGTGCGGCGCGTTGTTGCCCGGGGGGGTGTCCGTGGGCACTTGAACCAGGGCCTGGAGGAAGCGCACCTCCTCATCGAAATGGGCGTCGATCCAGGCGTCGAGGGCGGCGTAGGCGGTGGCGGTCATCAGGGGCTTTCGGTCGCGAGCTGTTCGAGCAGGTGCCCGAAGGCCTCGATCGCGAGTTGCATGTCGTCGTTGGTGGTCGATTCGAGCGGGTTGTGGCTGATGCCTGCGTTCTGCCCGCGCACGAACAGCATCGCCTGGGGCATGACCTCGTGCAGTTTCATCGCGTCGTGGCCGGCCCCGCTCGGCAGGCGCCGCACCGGCAGGCCGACGGCGCCCACGGCGCGTTCCCAGCGCGCTTGCCAGGGC
>JALYHO010000220.1 GCA_030776545.1 Pseudomonadota bacterium
GCACACCCGCGCGCGGCGGCTGCAGGTGCACGCCTCTTTTCCGGGCGCGACGTCGCCGCGCTCGCGCTGACGGCGGTCACGGTCGTGCTCCTGCGTCGACGAGAGCAGCGGGCGGCGCGCTCGGCACGGGGCAGGACGTAGAGGCGTCGCTTGACCCTTGTAGGACGATGACGACAGCAGCAACCGCGCTTGTCCTTGATGCGAAACGGGCGGAGGTTTGTACTGTCAGCTCACCCTCATTAACGGTTGGAGTCAGCAATGAATCTACTTATTTGGCTGGTGGTCGGCGGTGTCATCGGTTGGATCGCCAGCATGATCATGAAGACCGATGCGCAGCAAGGCATCGTGCTCAACGTGGTGGTCGGCGTGGTGGGGGCGCTGCTGGGCGGCTACCTGCTCTCGCCGATGCTCGGCGCCGGCACCATCAATCAGAACGATTTCAGCTTGCCGAGCCTGGGCGTTTCGCTGCTGGGCGCAGTGGTATTGCTGGCCATCGTCAACCTGGTGCGACGCGGCCGCACGCGCTGAGGTCGATGGGCGCGGCCGCGAGCCGCGCCTTTTTCTTCAAGGGGCAGGGGCCTTGAGGTTCTTGTCCAGGAAGCGCTCGACCCGGCTCCAGAAGTCGATGTCGTTGGCCTCCAGCATCCAGCCGTGACCTTCCCCCGGGTATTCCACCCACTCGACGTTGGGGTTGGTCACCGAGACCGCGTCACGGAACCGGATGCCGTGGATGGCAGGCACCCGTCGATCGACCCCACCGTACGCCATCAGCAAAGGCTGGCGGATCTTGGCGGCCAGGCGGATGGGCGAGGTCGCCGCGAGTTGCGCGGCGTCCTTGACCCGGTCCCCGACCATGGCGGGCATGCCGTACTCCTTCCACATGTCGCTCGCGTCGCTCCACGAATCCGAATACATCAGGTCGATGTCGGTCACGCCGACCCACTCGAAGCCGCAGCGGAAAATCTCGGGGTTGCGAGCCAGCCCCATCAGGGTCGCATAGCCACCGTAGCTCGCGCCTGCGATGCAGATCCGCTGGGGATCGGCGCTGCCTTGCTGGACCGCCCACACGGCGGCGTCGGCCACGTCGTCCTGCATGGCCAAACCCCATTGTTTGAAGCCGGCCCGAAAGAGCCGGTTGCCGAAGCCGGCGCTGCCCCGGAACTCCGGCTCGATCACCAGGTATCCGCGTGACGCGAGCAGTTGGGCGTACGGCTCCCAGCCCCATTCGCCCCCGCGGACGAAGGGACCCCCGTGAACCAGGACCACCGTGGGCAAGGGGCCCGCAGGCGCGTTCGGCCGGGTCACGTGGACCGGAATCGGCAAGCCGTCGCGGGCGCTGATCCGCACCATGTCGGCATGGGCCATGGCAGCCGGTGCGATCCAGGGCCGGGCCGACGCCAGGTCTGAAAGCGTGTCCGTAGCGACGTCGTAAAGACGATAGACGGTCGGCTGCCGATCCGACCAGGAGGTCACGAGCAGGGTCTTGCGCTCGCTGCACCGTCCGCACTCGATGAGGTTGATCGTCTGGGGCAAGAGGGCCTCGATGCGAGCCTGGAGCTTTTGCATGCCGGGGTCGAACCAGAGGGTCGCTTGGGCATCGGTCAAGTAGTGAACGCCCAGCAATTCGCCGCTCGGCCCGAAGATCGGGGTTCCGCTGAAGTCGTATCCAGCAAGCGAGACCAGGGCCTGCGGCGCCCCGAGGTGCCCTTGGCCCTCGACCCGCATTCGGCCGAGCGACGAGGTGTCGGCTCCGCGGGAACGGGTCTCGACGTAGAGGGAGTCGTCGCCGCCGATGAATAGCGGCGCGGGCACGCCGGCTTCTGCCGAATAGGTTTTTCCCTCCGCGATCGATTGCCAGGGGGCGTCGACGCCTGCGCGCCAGTACAAGTGGTCGATGCCGCGCCAATGCGCCAGCGCGGTCCGCGCGACGCCTTGGCGGTCGATGCCCCATTCGAACACGTGGTCGGGCGCCCCTTCCGAGACGCTGTGCGAACGCCCGGTCTTGGCATCCAGACGCAGCAGCGCGGTTCCATCGGGCTCGCCCGAGGCGGACCAGCGAAATTCCTCGACCAAGACGTCGTCCGTACCGTCCTGCGGCACCTGCAGCAGCCGGTGCCGAACGTCGAGTGCCCGGTCGGGCCCGCCCGTTGAACGAACGAGGAACTCCCAGGCGTTCTTGATCAGGCGGCGCGGCGCGGCGGCGCCATCGCGCGGGACGGCCCACAGGCCCTGGCCGCGCTGCCGGGAGGCGTCCACATCGTGGTTGGTGAGGTCGAACACGAGCCGGTCGTCGTTGACCCACCAGACCCAGCGGACGTCGGCATCCGAGAAGGCCGCGACCATCCTGGACTGGCCCAGTTCGGCCAGGTCGATGACCACCAGGGCCATCCGGTGGTCCTTGTCCGGCACCACCCCGGCCACGTATTTGCCATTGGGCGACATCGTCATCGCGCCGACCAGCGAAGGGCGCAGGAAATCGGCAAGCGGCAAAGGCGCCGCCGCCCGCACGGATCCGGCGCCAATCGCAAAGAGCAGGGCAAGCCCGATGCGCCGCCCTGTCATCCCCCTGTTGCGCATCCGCCGCTCCCGCTGTGAAAACCGCGCCCTGTTCCGACGCGGGGGGCATCTTACCGGGTCGCGGCAACAGGTTTCAAGCCGAGTGGCGTCACGAGACTGACATGGGTTCGTGCATTAATAATCATCTGCTTCTCATGATTCACGCTGCCATGACGCTCTCCCTCTCGGCGATTCGCCGCCTGCTCGCGCTTTGTCTGCTCGCCGCCGCTTCGGCCCACGCCCAGACCGCCATTTGCTACAACTGCCCCCCCGAGTGGGCGGGCTGGGCCGCCGAACTGCGAGCGATCAAGGACAAGACCGGCATCACGGTGCCTGCCGACAACAAGAATTCCGGCCAGTCGCTCTCGCAAATGGTGGCCGAGAAAGCCAGCCCGGTGGCCGACATGGCCTACCTCGGCATCACCTACGGCATCCAGGCCAAGCGGGAGGGCGTGACCGCACCCTACAAGCCGGCGGCCTGGAACGACATTCCCGACGGCTTGAAAGACCCCGAGGGGCATTGGTTCGCGGTCCACTACGGCACCCTCGGCTTCATGGTCAACGTCGAGGCGTTGCACGGCAAGCCCGTCCCCAGATCGTGGGCGGACCTGCTCAAACCCGACTACAAAGGCTTGATCGCCTACCTCGACCCGGCCTCGGCCTTCGTCGGCTACGCGGGCGCGGTGGCCGTCAACGCTGCCCGCGGCGGGTCGCTCGACGACTTCGGTCCCGGCATCGACTACTTCAAGGCGCTGCAGAAAAACGACCCGATCGTTCCCAAGCAGACCGCGTACTCGCGCGTGCTCTCGGGCGAGATCGCCATCTTGCTCGACTACGACTTCAACGCCTACCGCGCCCGCCATCACGACAAGGCCCGGGTCGATTTCGTCATCCCGTCCGAAGGGACCGTGGTCGTCCCCTACGTCATGAGCCTGGCGGCGCACGGCCCCCACCCCGACCAGGCCCGCCAGGCGCTCGACTTCATCCTGTCGGACGAGGGGCAGGCCATCTGGGCCGATGCTTACCTGCGGCCGGTGCGCGGGACGATGTCCAGGCAAGCGCAGGCGCACTTCCTGCCCGCGTCCGAGTACGCTCGCGCAAGAACCGTCGACTACGCCAAGATGGCCGCGGTGCAGAAGGCTTTCTCCGAACGCTATCTGCGCGAGGCCCGGTGATCCGCGCCGCGTGCCTGGCGCCCGCGATGGCGCTGTTCGCTGCCTTCTGGGCGCTTCCGATGCTGCGCTTGGCGACCCTCCCGGCGAGCCAGGGGTGGCCCGCCTACGCCGCCGTGCTCACCGAGCCCCGTTATTTGCGCAGCCTCCTTCAAACCACCGGGCTCGCCATCACGGTGACCGCGGCGACCCTGGTCCTGGCGGGCGGGGTGGGCCTCTTCGTCGGCAGGGAGCGCTTTGCCGGGCGCCGCGCGCTGCTCGCCGTGCTCACCTTGCCGCTGTCGTTTCCGGGCGTCATCGTCGGTTTTTTCGTGATCCTGATCGGCGGACGGCAAGGGCCCCTGGCCAGTTGGACCGAGGCCTGGTTCGGACACGCCTGGAGCCTGGCCTACGGGCTGCCGGGTCTCGTCATGGCTTATCTCTACTTCTCGCTGCCGCGCGCCATCGGGGCGTTCGCCGCCGCCGCCGAACGGCTCGACCCGCAACTGGAAGAAGCCGCCCGATCACTCGGCGCCGGGCGGTGGCCCATCGCGCGCGACGTCTGGCTGCCGGGGCTCGTGCCGACCGCGATCGCGGCAGGCGGCATGGTGTTCGCGACCGCGATGGGCGCCTTCGGCACGGCGTTCACGCTGGCCAGCCGCTTCGAAGTGCTGCCGATCACCATCTACAACGAATTCACCAACCATGCCAATTTCGCGCTCGCCGCTGCCCTTTCGATGGCCCTCGGACTCATGACCTGGGGCGTCTTGTTTTTCGCCCGCCGCTTCGGCGCGGCGACTCTCGCCGCCGCCGCATGAAGGCCGACTCGTCGCGGTCGGTCACGCTTTCCGTCAGGACGCCCCTGCTGCTTGCGCTGACGGTCCTGGTCACGTTGTTCACGGTGGTGCCGATGGCCGTGTCGGCGGCCGCGGGCCTGGTCGAGAACTACGCGACCGGTTGGCGCAGCGGCCTGACCCTGCGTTGGTTGCGCGAGGTCACCTCGGCCTATGGCGGCACCGTCTGGGCGTCGGTGGTGCTCGCGTTGGGCTGCGTGGCCGTCAACCTGCTGGTGGGGGTACCGTGCGCCTACGCGCTTGCCCGCAGTCCGTCGCGCGCCACGCGCGCATTCGAAGAAGTGCTCACCTTGCCGGTGGCCGTGCCGGGGCTCGCCACGGCATTGGCCCTGATCCTCACCTACGGCAGCTGGCGAGGGTTTCGCGCCAGCTACGGGTTCATACTGGTCGGCCACGGTGTCTACACCTTGCCCTTCATGATTCGCATCGTCGCCGCCGCTTTCCAACGTTCCGAGCTGCTCGACCTGGACGAAGCCGCGCGCTCGCTCGGCGCCGGATTTGTGCGGCGTTTTTCAGGCGTACTGGTTCCGGCGGTCGCCCCGTCCATCCTCGCAGGGTGCCTGATGGTCTTCACCCTCTCGGTGGGTGAATTCAACCTGACCTGGATGCTGCATACGCCGCTCACCCGAACCTTGCCGGTCGGCCTGGCCGACAGCTACGCGTCGATGCGGATCGAAATCGGTTCGGCCTACACGCTGCTTTTCTTTGCAGTGATCCTGCCCGCGCTCTGGAGCATGCAGGCGCTCGCAGGCCTTCTGGAAAAGCGCCATGGCTGAGTGCGAGGTGCCCGCCCGAGTCGAACTGGCGGCGTGCGGCAAGACCTACCCCGGCGGCAGCGTCGCGCTGGCGCCGACCGATTTGACCGTCGAGCCGGGCGAGGTCCTCGCCTTGCTCGGGCCGTCCGGTTGTGGCAAGACCACCCTGCTGCGACTCGTCGCCGGGTTCGTCGCGCCGGACCGCGGCGGGCGCGTCGCGTTCAGCGGTGTCGACGTCACCGCGGTGCCGATCGAGGCGCGCGGGGTCGGAATGGTGTTTCAGCACTACGCGCTTTTTCCGCACCTCTCGGTCGAGGCCAACATCGGGTACGGCCTGCGGGTGCGAGGTGTGGCGCCCGCTGCCATCCGGCAGCGCGTCGGCGAGTTGGTCGACCTGGTGCGGCTCGGCGGTCTCGAACGGCGGCGGCCGGCCGAGCTGTCGGGTGGCCAACGTCAGCGCGTGGCGCTCGCCCGGGCAGTGGCGGTGCGGCCGCGCGTGCTTTTGCTCGACGAACCCCTGACCGCCCTCGACGCCCAACTGAAAACGGCCTTGCGCGACGAGCTCGCCGAGTGGCTGCGGCGCCTGCACATCACCGCGATCCACGTCACCCACGACCAGCAAGAGGCCATGGCGATGGCCGACCGCCTGGCGGTGATGGACGGCGGCCGCATCGTCCAGGTCGGCGCGGCCGAGGCCTTGTATTGCCGGCCTGCGCACCCGTTCGTTGCCGCCTTCCTCGGAAGGGTGAACCAGGTCGAACGCCGTCCCCGGGACATCGCGCGCGGCGAGCTCTCCGTCGGCGGGCAGCGCCTGCCGTGCCCGGCCGGGCTGCGAAGCAGCCGCGTGGTGGGCGTCCGGCCCGAGGACCTGGTGCTGGTCCCTTGCGCACCGGACCAGCCCGGATCGACAGTGGCACGCCGCACCTTCCTCGGCGACCGGCTGCAACTGCGCCTGCGCGGCGACGACGGCACCGACTGGAACGCCGACGCACCCAAGGATTCGACGCTGCAGGTCGGCGAACGCGTTCGGGTGTCGGTGGCCGCGCAGCATTGGTTGCCCATTGAGGACTCGTCATGAAAACCCTCGTTCAACTCAGCGATCTCCACATCCTGCCCCCAGGGCAACTCGCGTACGGCCGGGTGGATACCGCCGCATGCCTGCGTCGGGCGATCGACGCCGTGCAGGCGTTGCCGCAGGCGCCGACCGCGGTGGTGGTCACCGGCGACCTGACCGAACACGGCAGCGCCGCTGAATACGAGCACCTGCGCTCCATCATCGCTCCGCTCGGTTGCCCGATCTATCTGCTGCCTGGCAATCACGACGACCGCGAGGCGTTGCGCCAGGCCTTTGCCGACCACCCCTGGCTCGCGCCGCTGGGGCCGCAAGCGTTCGTCCAATACGCGGTCGACCTCGGGGGCATGGCCCTGGTCGCGGTCGACACCGTGGTGCCGAGGGCTTCTCACGGCGAGATCTGCCCACGGCGCCTGGAACGGATCGCCGAGCTGCTCGCTGCCGCATCCCGCCGCCCGAGCATCGTCGCGATGCACCACCCGCCGTTCGCGACCTTCATCGGCCACATGGACTCGATCGGCCTGCGTCGCGGAGCCGCCGAACTGCAGGCACTGGTCGAACGTCATGGCCAGGTCGAACGCGTCGTCTGCGGCCACTTGCACCGCAGCATCCAGGCCCGCTGGGCCGGCACGATCGCGCTGACCGCGCCATCCACCGCGCATCAGGTCCAACTCGATCTTGCCGTGGAGGCCGAGTCGGTGTTTCGGATGGAGCCGCCGGGGTTCCTGGTCCATGCGTGGGACGAGTCGGGTCGTGTCGTCACCCACCAGGCGGTCGTCGGCTCATATGACGGGCCTTACCCGTTCCAATGACCCGAGGGCTGCACCGAACCGACCGAAGCGTGCGGTTCTTGCGGCGATGCCGGGACCAAGCACTCCCGGGAACTGGCACGGTAGGGACGGATCCTGCGCCTGCCGTCTTTTGCCACATCGGCCAGGGCCGACGTCCTACACGGCCTAGGGCCGCCAGCCGATCCCCGGCCCGGGCGTCAAAACCGATAACTGAGCTTCGTTCCACATCCCTTTGAAGGAGCTTTTCATGGCCATCCTCGACACCACCACGACAAGCAGCGATGTCATCTCTTCCGACAAGGTCGAAGGCACCACGGTCTACAACGCCACCGGCGACAAACTCGGCTCCATCAACGACCTGATGATCGACAAGCGTTCCGGGCAAGTGCGCTACGCCGTGCTGGAATTCGGCGGTTTCCTGGGGATGGGCACCGATCGTTACCCGCTGCCCTGGAACATGTTGAAGTACGACGTCGAGAAGGGCGGCTACGTGGTCCCGCTCGACAAGGCGCGACTCGAGGGGGCACCGCGTTATGCGGACAGCGACGTGCCGGCCTACACCCCCGAATACGGCAAACGGGTCAACAGCTTCTACGGCGTCGACTGGTAAGTCGCTTGTCAACCGGCCGGTGGCTTGCCGGCCGGTTCACGTGACCGGGGCGGGGTTGAAGAGCACCAGCTGGTTGTGCAGCTTCCACCGCTCCGCCCAGGTCTTCTGGCGACCGCTCGCGACCTCGAGCATGAGCTGAAACAGCTCCCATCCCACCTCGGCCACCGTGGCGTCGCCATCGGCGATCCGCCCTGCGTTGAGGTCCATCAGGTCGTGCCAGCGGCGCGCCAGTTCGCTGCGCGTCGCCACCTTGATGACCGGCACCGCCGCCAGGCCATAGGGCGTCCCCCTTCCGGTGGTGAAGACGTGCAAGTTCATTCCCGCGGCCAACTGGAGCGTTCCGCAGATGAAATCGCTGGCCGGCGTGGCGGCGTAGACGAGGCCGTTCGCGATGCCGCGGTCGCGCAGCTTTTCGCCGGGTGAAAGTACCCCCGAGATGACCCCCGTCCCCGACTTCACGATCGAACCCATGGCCTTTTCCACGATGTTGGACAGGCCACCCTTCTTGTTTCCCGGCGTGGTGTTGGCGCTGCGGTCGACCCGGCCCTGCGCCAGATAGGCGTCGTACCAGGCCATTTCGCGAATCATCGCGGCAGCGACTTCGGGGTTCGCCGCTCGGGCGGTGAGCTGATCGATGCCGTCCCGGACTTCGGTCACTTCGCTGAACATCACCGTCGCGCCGGCGCGCACCAGGAGATCGGTGCAATGGCCGACCGCGGGGTTCGCGGTGACCCCGCTGAAGGCGTCGCTGCCTCCGCACTGCACCCCGACGACCAGCGCGCTTGCCGGGACAGTGACACGCCGGCGCGCGTTGAGCCGTTCGAGGTGCGGGCGAGCCGTGGCGAGGATGGCCTCGATCATCGACATGAAGCCGACGTGCGCGTCGTCTTGCAGGCAGACCACGTCGAGCGCGTTGTCGGTCTGGGGGGCGCCCCGGTCCGGGGCGATGTCGAAGGAGCCGGGCGGCAAGAGACGTTCGGGTTGGAGTTTTTCGCAGCCCAGGCTCACCACCATGATTTCACCGCCGAAATTCGGGTTCAGGCTGATGTTGCGCAAGGTGCGGATCGGAATGGCGGCGCCGGGGGCGTCGATCGCCACCCCGCAGCCGTAGCTGTGCTCGAGGCCCACCACGTCGTCGACGTGGGGGTACCGGGGCAGCAATTCGCGCTTGATGCGCTCGACGGCCACGTCGAGAACGCCGGCGACGCATTGCACGGTGGTTGTGATCGCCAGGATGTTGCGCGTTCCGACGCTTCCGTCCGCGTTCCGGTATCCCTCGAAGGTGTAGCCCTCCAGCGGCGGGAGCGGCGCGGCGCGGGTCGTGGCCATGGGCAGGCCTTCGAGAGGCACGGCCGCAGGCAGCTCCAGGAGACGCTCGTGAACCCAGCTGCCGCGGGGGATCGAGCGGGCCGCCCGCCCGATGGTGACGTTGTAGCGCCGCACCGGGTCGCCGGGTGCCAGGTCTGCGAGGGCGACCTTGTGCCCCTGCGGCACCCGGTCGACGAATGTCAGTCCCGAGGGCAGCACCGCGCCGGCCGGCAGCCCCCCCTCGTTGGCCACGATGGCGACGTTGTCGGCCTCGTGCATCACGATGCAAAGCGGGCGGGGCAGGGTGGGATGAGGGTCCACGAGCAATTCTCCTGGGGCGGGTCAAGGCGGAGGGTAACGTTAGCAAGTCCCGGAGTGGGACAATCGCTGGCGATGAGCAAGGCATTCACGCGCGAGTCCGACGCTGGCGACGACGCCGACGACGACGCCGACCCGTCCCCCGCCCTCCCGCCCGGCGGCAAGAACTACCTCACGCCGAGCGGCTATGCACGCCTGCGAGAGGAATTGCTGGCACTGCTGGACGACGAGCGTCCCAAGGTGGTGGAGATCGTCTCCTGGGCCGCCAAGAACGGCGACCGCTCCGAGAACGGCGACTATCTCTACGGAAAGAAGCGCCTGCGGGAGATCGACCGGCGCATTCGGTTCCTGACCAAGCGCCTCGACATCGCCGAGGTGGCCGACCCGTCCGTGCACCATGGGGGCGACCAGGTCTTCTTCGGTGCCACGGTCACTTACGTCAACCGGCGTGGCCAGGAGCGGACCGTGACCATCAAGGGCATCGACGAGGTCGACAACCTGCACGGGGAAATCAGCTGGGTGTCGCCGATCGCGCGCGCCTTGCTGAAGGCCCGGGTCGGGGACGAGGTGCAGGTGTCGACACCGGGCGGCGCGGAACGGATCGAGGTCATCGACGTTCGCTACCCCGCCCCGGGCGATTGACCCGACGCTCACCTGCCGCGTCCGGCTCAGGGACGCACCCGGGCGACCCGAAGCGCTGCGCGCGTGCGTTTGAGGGTGCGCATCACGTCGGCCAGGTGCAGGCGATCGCGCACGCTCAGGGTCAGGCTCAGCTCGATCGTCTCGGCGGCGGGTTCGTTGCCCATCTCGATGTGGGTGATGTCGGCCTCGGCCTCGCTGACCGCCTGTGCCAACTGCCCCAGGACGCCCTTGCCGCTGTTGACGAGCAGGGTCACCGCGGTCTCGAAGTTGCGGGTGGGCTGGTCGGTCCAGTCCACGCCCATCCAGTGCTCGCTGTCGCGCTCGAAAAGCCGCTTGCCGACGCTGCACTCGGCGGTGTGCACCATCAGCCCTTCACCGCGGCCCAGGTAGCCGACGATGGCGTCGCCCGCGATCGGCCGACAGCAGCTGGCCAGCTGGACCGAGGCCCCCTCGCTGCCGTCGATCAGCACCATGCCCTGCGCCGGGGCTTCGTCGTCCGCGGCATACCGTCCCATGGTGAGCGTGAGCGCATCCGGACGGGTGCCGCGCTCGGCCATCAGGCGCGCCAGCCGTTTCGCGACGATGGTCGCGATCTTGCGGCCCAGCCCGATGTCGGTGAAGAGGTCTTCACGGGTCTTGTTGCCGCTCCAGCGGGTCAGTTGCTGCCACAGGGCAGCCTCGTCGCCGCCCGGCAGATGCAGGCCCTCGGCGCGCATGGCCTGAGCGAACATCTTTTCGCCCAGGTCCTGCGACTCTTCCTGCTCCATGTTCTTCAGGTAGTGCCGGATTTTCGAGCGCGCCCGGCCGGTGCGGACGAAGTTCAACCAGGCCGGGTTGGGGCGTGCCCCCGGCGTGCCGATGATCTCGACCACGTCGCCGCTGCGCAGCTCGGTGCGCAGGGCCACCGGCTCGCCGTTGACCTTGGCCGCGACGGTGTGGTCACCCACGTCGGTGTGGATGGCATAGGCGAAATCGACCGGGGTCGCACCGCGAGGCAAGGCCAGGATCTTGGAGCGCGGCGTGAAGACATAGACCGCGTCCGGGAACAGATCGATCTTGACGTGCTCGAGGAACTCCGTGGCGTCGTGGGTCTCGTCCTGGATGTCGATCAGCGACTGCAACCACATGGTCCCGAGGCGCTGCGCCTCCTGCACCTGGGCGCCGCCGCTCTTGTAGAGCCAGTGAGCGGCGATCCCTTTCTCGGCGACGGCGTGCATCGGTTCGGTGCGGATCTGGAACTCGATCGCCGTACCGAGCGGGCTCACCAGCGTGGTGTGGAGCGATTGATAGCCGTTCGCCTTGGGAATCGCGATGTAGTCCTTGAAGCGGCCCGGCAGCGGCTTGAACAACTGATGCAGAACGCCGAGCGCGACGTAGCAGTCCGACAGGTTCGCCACCACGATCCGGAAGCCGAAGATGTCGTTGACCTGGGCAAAGGTCAGGTGCTTCTCGCGCATCTTCTTGTAGATCGAGAACAGCGTCTTTTCGCGCCCATAGACCTGCACCGGCAGCTTGGCTTGCAGGAAGGCCCGGTCCACGTCGTGCTGGATGCGTTCGACGATGTCGCGCCGGTACCCACGCGCCTTTTGCACGGCCTTGGAAAGCGCCGACTGCCGCCACGGCCAGAGGTGCGTGAAGGACAGTTCCTGGAGCTCGCGGTAGGTCTGGTTCAGGCCCAGCCGGTGCGCGATCGGGGCGTAGATCTCGAGCGTTTCGCCCGCGATGCGGCTGCGCTTGGCCGGCGCCATCGCGTCCATCGTGCGCATGTTGTGGAGGCGGTCGGCCAGCTTGATCAGGATCACGCGGACATCGCGCGCCATCGCCAGCAGCATCTTGCGAAACGACTCGGCCTGCGATTCCTCGCGGGTCGAGAACTGCAGCTTGTCCAGCTTGGTCAGGCCGTCGACCAGATCGGCCACCGCCGTGCCGAAACGCTCGATCATCTCGGTCTTGGTGACGCCGCAGTCCTCCATGGCGTCGTGCATCAACGCGGCCATGATGGCCTGGGCGTCGAGCCGCCATTCGGCACACAGGCCGGCCACCGCGATCGGGTGGGTGATGTAGGGCTCGCCGCTGGCGCGAAACTGGCCGAGGTGGGCCTCGTCGGCAAACCGATAGGCCTCGCGCACGCGCTTGATATCGGCCGGGTCGAGGTAGTCGAGCTTGTGGGTGAGCGCGGCGAACGACGCTGCGGCAGCGTCCGTCACGGCCGGCGGCGGTTTGAGCGGCGCGGCCTTGCCGGGCGCGCGAGCTGGGTCTCGCAAGGCGTGGGGGGCGCGGGCGCTCATCGCCCTAATTTAACTTGGTTTGACCCGGGGCGTCGGGCCATGGTTAACTCAAGCTGACATCTTGCTGCTGGTCGCACCGCGCCGCGTGGCGGTCGGGCGCCGTGGCATGTCCGGGGAGGACCCCGACGGGCCCGTCAGACCGGAACTTTTCGAAGCATTTCGATGCCGACCTCGCCCGCGGCGATTTCTCGCAGTGCGGTCACACCCGGCTTGTTCTTCGTCTCGATCTTCGGCGCGTGCCCCTGGCTGAGCATGCGGGCCCGATACGTCGCGGCCAGCACGAGCTGAAAGCGGTTCGGGATCTTGACGAGGCAGTCTTCGACGGTGATACGGGCCATGGGGTCTTTCGTGGGCAATGCGTCGGGAAGGAACGGTCGGCTCAATCTTTCAGATCGAGCGCCGCGAAGACAGAGGGTTTGCTTCTTCGGAGGGCAGCGTACTTGAGCCGCTGGGAATGGACGATCGCCTTCAGGTCGAAGAGCGCCGTTTCGAATAAGGCGTTAATTATAACGAAATCGAAATGGCGGGCCTTGGATACCTCGACGCGGGCGTTCGCCATCCGCCTGGCGATGACCTCGGGCCGGTCCTCGCCGCGCCGGTTGAGACGCTGGAGCAGTTCCTCCCAGCTCGGCGGCAGGATGAAGATCAGGATCGCCTCCGCGAAGATCCGCTTGATCTGCAACGCGCCCTGCCAGTCGATCTCCAGCACCACGTCCTGGCCGCTGGCGATGATGGTTTCGATCGCGGCACGCGAAGTGCCGTAGAGGTTGCCATGCACCTCCGCCCATTCGAAGAACGCGCCGCGGTCCACCATGGCGCGAAACGACGCTTCATCGGTGAAGATGTATTCGCGCCCGTGCTGTTCCTGGCCGCGCGGGGCCCGCGTGGTGTGCGAGACCGCGACCACGAGGTGGGAATCGACCTCCAGCAGGGTGCGCACGAGGCTGGACTTGCCGGTGCCGCTCGGCGCCGCGACGACGAAGAGGTTGCCGGGGGATTCCATGGGATCAGTAAAGGGTGGGGCCACAAGCCGCCGTCACCGTCGAAGCGGCGATTTTAAGGGCAGATCGGCCTCGATGCCTGTGCCGACGCCGACGCCGACGAGCATTTCCTTCGCGATCACGCCATCGATCGGATCAGCGCCCGCGCGATCTCAAGCCCCTCGTCGCGCGTGGCGTCACGACGGATCTGCCGGCCTGCGCGTTGATACCAGTACCCTGCGTTGGCGAGATCGCCTTCGATTCGATGCAACCAGGCGTGGACCCACGCGCCCTGCGCGTCGTCCTGCGCTTGCGCGAGGTCGTGCGCTGCGTCCCAGTCACCGTGCAGGCCATGCCAGACGGCGCGCAGCATCGGCGTGGCGAACGATGGCGGCTCGGTGCCGTCCAGACTCTGGACAAACGTGTCGAACGGGTGGGCCATGGCGAGTGCCTCAAGGACGTTGGTCGGCTCCGCGACGGCGGACTGGCGGGTCCATCGGAAATCCGGGGCCGTGGGGCGCCCTCATTCGATGTTCTGCACCTGCTCGCGCAGCTGCTCGATCGCCACCTTCATCTCGACCGAGATGTTGGTCAGTTCCAGCGCCGAGGCCTTCGAGCCCAGCGTGTTGGCCTCGCGCAGCAGTTCCTGGATCAGGAAGTCCAGGCGCTTGCCGACCTCGCCGCCGGCCTTGAGCAGGCGGGCGATCTCGTCGAGGTGGGAACGCAACCGGGCGAGTTCCTCGGCCACGTCGATCCGGATGGCGTAGGCGGCGGCTTCGTTCAGGGCGCGCTCGTTCAAGGCTTCTTGCGTGAGGGTCTGCGCCGCGCCACTGGTGGCGAGCGCTTCGGCCCAGCGTTCCAGGAAGCGCTGTTGCTGGCGCTTGACCACCGCCGGAACCAGCGGCTCGGCCTGCGCGGCGAGTTCACGCAGGCGCTCGACCCGTTCCATGAGCACCTTGACCAGGCGCGCGCCCTCTCGCGCGCGGGCGTCGCGCAGCCCGGTGATGCATCGTCGGGCGGCTTCGAGCGCCGCGTCGTCGAGCTTTTCGGTCGGCGCGCTGCCCTTGCACCATTGCAACACCTCGTGCACCGAGAGCGGCTGGGCCTTGGGCAGCCAGCCCTGGATCGTGCCTTCGAGCCGCACCAGCCGATTGAGCTGGTCGGGTTGCGGCTGCGGCCAATGGGTGTCGCTTTCGGTGCGGGTGCCGAGCCGCAGCTCGATCTTGCCGCGCCGGAACGCCGCCGCCAGCAAGTCGCGCAGGGCCGGTTCGAGGGCCCGGAATTCGTCCGGCAAGCGCATGCCGAGATCGAGAAAGCGCCCGTTGACCGAGCGCAGTTCGACGCTGACGCTGCCCTGGCCCGGACTTGAGGCGCGAGGTGCCAAATTGTCGGCAGCGGCGCCGTTTTCATGGGCGGCGACGGCGCCGACGGTGGCGCTTGCGTAGCCGGTCATGCTGTAGACTGCCATGAGCTTTTTTACCGAGAGAAAACCGGATTATGTCAAAGCCTAAACCCGCCCCTTTGCCGTCCGGCACCGTGGTGGGTGGCTACCAGGTGATCAAAAAACTGGCAGCGGGCGGCTTTGGGGTGGTGTATCTCTGCGAGGACGCCGAACGGCACCTGGTGGCGCTGAAGGAATACCTGCCGTCCTCGCTCGCCGAACGCTCCCCCGGTGAACTGACTCCGCGCGTCAAGCCCGAAAAGCAGCCCCTCTACCGGCTCGGGCTCAAGAGCTTTTTCGAAGAAGGCCGTTCCCTGGCGCAAATCAGCCACCCGAGCGTGGTCTCGGTGCTCAATTTCTTTCGCGAGAACGAAACCGTCTACATGGTGATGAACTACCTGCAGGGCGACACCCTGCAGGACTTCATCGTCACCGCCCGCGATCTCAAACGCGACAAGGTCTTTCGCGAAAGCACCATCCGCAGCCTGTTCGACGAGATCCTGCGCGGTTTGCGCATCGTCCACCAGCACAAGATGCTGCACCTGGACATCAAGCCCGCCAACATCTTCATCACGAACGAGAACAAGGCGGTGCTGCTGGACTTCGGTGCCGCCCGCGAGGTGCTGAGCAAGGAAGGCAATTTCATTCGCCCGATGTACACCCCCGGCTTCGCAGCGCCCGAGATGTACCGGCGCGACGGTGCGCTCGGCCCCTGGACCGACATCTACGCCATCGGCGCCTGCATCTACGCCTGCATGCAGGGCTACCCGCCGAACGACGCGCCCCAGCGCATCGAGAAAGACCGCCTCGCGCTGAGCCTCTCGCGCTTGCGCAACGTCTACTCCGACAATCTGATCGAAGTGACCGAGTGGTGCATGTCGCTCGACCCGCTGTCGCGTCCGCAAAGCGTCTTCGCGCTGCAAAAGGAACTCGCTCGCGAGACCGAGCGGCGCTACACCAAGCTCAGTTTCAGCGAACGCCTGAAGCTGCAGCTTGAAAACCTCACGACCGGCGCGAAGGCCTGACCACCATGCGCTTTTCCGTCTACCAGGTGAGCCGCAAGGGCGGCCGCGAAAAGAACGAAGACCGGATGGGCTACTGCTACACCCGCGACGCCGGGCTGTTCGCGCTGGCCGACGGCATGGGCGGGCACCCCGAGGGCGAGGTGGCGTCGCAATTGGCGCTGCAGACCCTGGCCGCGATGTTCCAACGCGACTGCAAGCCGACGCTGGCCGATCCGCTGCGCTTCCTGCAAGAGGCCACGATCGCGGGCCACCACCAGTTGCTGCGCTATGCCACCCAGAAAGCGCTGATCGACACGCCGCGCACGACAGTCGTGGCGTGCCTGTTGCAAGGCAAGGCGGCGTATTGGGCCCACTGCGGCGACTCGCGTCTTTATCTCGTGCGCGGCGACAAGCTGATCGCCCGCACCCGCGACCACTCCTATTCGGAACTGCAGCAGACCATGAGCCAGGTCGTGCCGATGCCGGACCGCTTCAACCGCAATGTGTTGTTCACGTGTTTGGGCAGCCCCGGCAAGCCGGTCATCGATACCGTCGGACCCCTGCTGCTGCAGGCCGGAGACCGCTTGCTGCTGTGCTCGGACGGTCTCTGGGGAACCGTCGACGACGCCACCATCACCGAACAGCTGACGCGCAACGTGATCTCCGACGCGGTCCCTGAACTGGTCGAGCGGGCGCTGCGCAACGGCGGCCCCAAATGCGACAACGTCTCGGTGCTGGCAGTCGAGTGGGAGTCGGCCGAGGACAGCGACAGCACGTCCGGCATCTCGACCCAGCAGCTCGGTCAGGAGGTGTTCGCCTCGACCATCCAGGCCAGCGTCCTGGGCAGCGATTCGCCGGACGAGCTGGACGACGCCGAAATCGAGCGCTCCATCCGCGAGATCAACGAGGCGATCCGGCGCTCCTCGCAAAAGAAATCCTGAGGGACGGCGGCCGGTCCGGGCGTGGAGAGCTCCTCGACCCGGGTCGTGGACAATACCGCCATGACTTTTCAACGTAGCGATGCCCGCCCCGCCGATGCCTTGCGTCCGGTGTCCCTCACCCGCCACTACACGCGCCACGCCGAGGGATCGGTGCTGGTCGAATTCGGCGCGACCAAGGTCTTGTGCACCGCCTCCGTCGAGGAACGCGTCCCGCCTCACAAGCGCGGCTCCGGCGAGGGCTGGGTCACGGCCGAATACGGCATGTTGCCGCGCGCCACCCACACCCGCAGCGACCGCGAGGCCGCGCGCGGCAAGCAAAGCGGCCGGACCCAGGAAATCCAGCGCCTGATTGGCCGCTCGCTGCGCTGCGTCTTCGACCTGAAAGCGCTCGGCGAGCGCACCCTGGCCCTCGACTGCGACGTCATCCAGGCCGACGGCGGCACCCGCACCGCGGCGATCACCGGCGCGTTCGTCGCCGCCCACGACGCCATCACCTGGCTGCAGGCGCGCGGCTTGATCGGCGAGTCGCCGATCCGGCAGTTCGTCGCCGCGGTGTCGGTCGGCATCGTCGAGGGCACGCCGCTGCTCGACCTCGAGTATGTCGAGGATGCGGCGTGCGACACGGACATGAATGTCGTGATGACCGGCAGCGGCGGATTCGTCGAAGTGCAGGGGACCGCCGAAGGGGCGGCGTTCTCGCGCGACGAGATGAGCACCTTGCTGGCCCTGGCCGACCATGGCATCGGCGAGCTGATCGCGGCCCAGCGTCGCGCGCTCGGGGTCTGAGGCGCCCGGCCATGCGGCTGGTCCTGGCCTCCAACAATCGCAAGAAGCTCGCCGAGTTGCAGGCGCTGCTCGCGCCGGCGGGCGTCGAGCTGGTCGCCCAAGGCGCGGTCGGCGTCGCTGAAGCCGAGGAGCCCTACGCCACGTTCATCGAAAACGCCTTGACCAAGGCGCGCCATGCCGCGCAGCAGACC
>JALYHO010000221.1 GCA_030776545.1 Pseudomonadota bacterium
GCCGCCGGCTGCTGCGTCTGCGGGCAGCCGGTCGCCGCCTGGCGCGCGCATCCGCACATCGCCGCGCGCAGCGAATTCATGAAGCTGCTCGACGCCGTCGGTTCCGACCTCGCGGTCTACGAGTGCCCCGCGTGCCATTGCAACGATCGGGACCGGCACCTGTGGCACTACATGAACGCCCTCGGCCTGGCCGAGCGGCTGGGGTCGATGCGCATCCTGCACGTGGCGCCCGAGCGCCACATCGAAGCCTTGATCGCCGCCGTCGCGCCGCGCACCTACGTGCGTGGCGACCTGCATCCGCAGCGCCAGGAGCATCTGCGCCTGAACGTCGAATCGCTGCCGTTCGACGCCGACAGTTTCGACCTGATCATCTGCAACCATGTGCTCGAACATGTCGCGAGCCCGGCGAAAGCGCTGGCGCAGTTCCATCGCTGCCTCGGCCCGGGCGGCCTGCTGATCGCCCAGACGCCGTACGCGCCGTCGCTCAAGCACACCTTCGAGAAGCACGGCGAGGTCTCCAAGCCGTTTGCCCGCCTCTTCTACGGACAGGAGGATCACGTGCGTCTGTTCGGCGCCGACATCGTCAACGTCTTCCGCGACGCCGGGTTCAGCGGCGAGCCGATCCCGCACCGCGTGCTGCTGCCCGACGTGAGCGGACGTGCCCATGGCGTGAACGAGCGCGAACCCTTTTTCTGCTTCAGCAAATGAAACGTCCGACGGTTTCGATCCTGGTGCCGGCATTTCGCCCGCAATGGCTGGACACCGCCATCGCGAGCGCCTTGGCGCAAACCCATGGTGACTTCGAACTGCTCGTGAGCGACGACTCGCCAGGCACGGAGATCGAGGCCGTCATGGCGAAGTGGGACGACCCGCGCATCCGAACCATGCGCAATCCGCGCCGCGGCGAGCCGGGCAGCAACCGCAACCACCTGATCGAGCAGGCGCGCGGCGACTGGCTCAAATTCCTGTTCGACGACGACTTCCTGATGCCGGGTTCGATCGAGTCGCTGCTGTGTGCCGCTCGCGACACCGGCGCCCGGCTCGCGTTTCACGCCCGCCACCTGGTCGACGAGAACGGTGGCGTGATCGCCTCGCCGATGCCGATTGCCGCCGGGCAGGTCACGGTGTTGCCGCCCCCGGTTTTCTTCGAGCAGCTGATCGGTGCCTGCGCCAACCCGATCGGCGAGCCAACCAACATCCTGGTCCATGCCGAGACCTTGCGCAGCACGCACGCACCGTTCGGCATCGACGGCCGGCGCATGCGCTTCCTGACCGACGTCTCCCTCTACACCAATTTCGTCGCCCAGGGGCATGTCATCGCCGGGATCGGCTATCTCGGTTCGGCCTTCCGTCAGCACGCCAGCCAGACCTCGGGCACGCAGTACCCGGGCTACTCGGCCGGCTACTACGAGTGGGAGCTCCTGCGGCGCTGGTCGGCCGAGCAGGGTTTGCTCGGCGCGAGCGGGTTCGCCGAAGGTCAGCAGCGGCAAAACGGCCTGTACCGACAGTGGGCGCCTCGTTATCCCGAGCTCGAGGCCTTCATCGCGCTCGACGGCGCGGTCGAGAACGGCAGTTTCCTCGGTCCGCGCTTCAGGGAAGCAATGAGCCTGGCCGACACGACGATCGAGATGCGCAAGCTCGCGCAGGTGCAGTGATGCCAATCCCCTCCACGCCTTCCTTTCCGAAATCGGACTACAAGGACTACCCGCGCACCCTCGCCGCCGACGACCTCTGGGGCCAGGTGCGCCGGACCGTCAACGGCAAGCCGGTGTCCGAAGACCAGATCGAATTGATCGTCGCGGCCATCCGCGCCGGCCTCGCATTGCGGCCCGCCGACCGCGTCCTCGATCTGGCGTGTGGCAACGGCGCCTTGTCGCGCTACTTCTTCGACGACTGCGCCTCGCTCCACGGCGTCGACTTCTCGGCCTACCTGATCGAGGTCGCACAGCGCCACTTCGAACGGCCACCGCGCTTTGCGTTCACGCTCGGCGACGCCGCGGGCTATGTCTCGAGCGAACCCGACCCGACGCGCTTCGACAAGGTGCTGTGCTACGGCAGCTTCCCGTTTTTCTCCGAGGCCGACGGGGCCACCGTGCTGCGCGAACTGCACCGGCGCTTCGTCAACGTCCAGCGGGTTTTCATCGGCAACCTGCCGGACCGGGACCGGGCCGACCGCTTCTATCCGGCCGGCACCGACTACACCGCGGCGCTCGACGATCCGGCCGCCGCCATCGGGCTGTGGCGCACCGCCGACGACTGGCGCACGCTGGCCGCCGCGCACGGTTGGCGCGCCAGCATCCACCACATGCCCCAGGCGTTCTACGCCGCGCACTACCGGTTCGACGTCGTCCTCGACCGGGCCTGACCGAGAAAGCCATGACCCCAGACATCCGCAAATTCGCGCCCGCCGACCTGGCTGCCTTCGGTGGCACGGCCCTCTATGCCACGCCGATCTCCACCTCCAACCTGGTGCGGCCCGACATCGACAAATTCCTCGCCTACTCGCGCGTCTTCCACGACGCCCACCGTTACACCAACGACGGCCCCCTGGTGAAGATGCTCGAAAGCCGCCTGGCCGCTTTCCATGGCACGCGCCACTGCATCGCGACGGCCAACGGTTTCTGGGCCCTGGTGCTGTCGATCAAGGCGCTGGCCCTGCCGGGCCGGCACGAGGTGGTCATGCCCTCGCTCACCTACCGGCGGCTCGCCGACATCGTCGCCTGGTGCGGACTGGTGCCGCGTTTCGTCGAGGTCGACCCGGACACGCTGGCCATGACGGCCGCACTCACGGAAGTGGGTGTGGGCGCCGACACCGCACTCATCCTGGGCGTGCACCCGATCGTCAACTGCTGCGACGCGGCCGGCCTGGAGCGCCTGGCCCGCGAGCACGGCGTCCCGCTGGTCTTCGACGCGGTGGAATCGGTATTCGAAACGGTGGGCGGCCGCAAGGTCGGCTCGTTCGGAGCCGCCGAATGTTTTTCGGCCCACGCGAGCAAGTTGCTCAACGGTTTCGAAGGCGGCTACGTCACCACCGACGACGACGCGCTCGCCCACCAGCTGGCGAAGATGCGGGGCTTCGGCTACTTCGGCCAGGACAACATCGAGAACCTGGGGATCAACGCCAAGCTCAACGAGATCCATGCGGCGATGGCGCTGGCGAGCCTGGACGACCTGGACGATCAGGTCGTGCGCAACCGGGCGCGCTATCGCGCCTACCAGCGTGAACTGGCCGGCCTCGACGGGGTTCGGCTGCTGGCTTTCGACGAATCCGAGCGTTGCAGTTTCAAGACCATCGTCGTCGAACTGACCGGCGCCTGGCCGCTCACGCGCGACGCCACGGTCGAGCTGCTGAACCGCGAGGGGATCCTCGCGCGCGCCTACTATTCGCCCGCCCTGCATCAAAAGCCGACCCGGTACGAGACCCGCTCGGGCCCCCTGCCCGTCACCGAGCGGCTGGCCCAACGGTACCTGCTGTTGCCCTGCGGGCACTTCGTGAGCGATGCCGACATCGCCGCGGTCGTCGCGCTGCTTCGATTCGTGCATGAGCACGCCCCCTCCATACAGGAAAGCCTCGCCGCATGAGCCTGCTCCGTGAACCCCCCCTGCGGCCCTTCCGCGCGCGGCCGGTGCCGCCATTCCAGGTTCCGGCCGTCGCGCCGGCCCTGAACGAAGCCTTCGCCCTGTTCGGCGCGACCCCCGCGCTGGACCGCCCGCTGCCGGTCGGGCAGCTCTACTTCCCGGACTGGGACCGGTACGAAGCCTCGATGCGCGACATCTTCGAGCGCCAGTACTACACCAATCACGGGCCCCTGGCACAGCAGCTCGAAGCCCGCCTGGCCGAGCGGTTGCGAGTCAGGCACGTGATCTGCGTGACCAACGCGACCATCGGCCTGATCATGGCCTGCGAGGCGCTCGAGCTCACCGGCAAGGTGATCCTGCCGTCCTTCACGTTCATCGCGACGCCGCAGGCGCTCAGCTGGACCCGCCTGACACCGGTCTTCTGCGATGTCGACCCCCTCACGCACCAGATCACCGCGGACCGCATCGCACCCCTGATCGACGCCGAGGTGAGCGCCATCCTGGCCGTCAACCTCTGGGGTGACGCCTGCCCGGCCGCGCCCCTGCAGGCGCTCGCGGATCGCCACGGTCTCAAGCTCTTTTTCGATTCGGCGCATTCCATGGGTTGCGAGATCGGCGGCGTACCGGTCGGCAACTTCGGCGCGCTGGAGGTGTTCTCCTTCCATGCGACCAAGGCCTTCAGTTCGGCCGAGGGCGGTTGCATCACGACCAACGACGACGCGCTGGCCGCGAAACTGCGCAACATTCGCAGCAGCTACGGTGCCGGACCCGCGGTGTCGGTGGTCAAGACCAGCAATGGCCGGATGTCCGAAGCCCAGGCGGCCATCGGGCTCTTGAATCTCGACACCTTCGACACCGCGCTGGGACGCAACCGGGCCAGTTTCGCCCGCTACCGCAGCAGGCTCGCGCCGGTCCCGGGCGTCACGCTCTATGAGCCGCGGCACGCGAGCAAGACCAACCACCAATACGTCGTGCTCGAGATCGACGAGGCGCGCTTCGGACTGTCGCGCGACGCGCTGCTCGGTCTGCTCAAGGCCGAGAACATCGTGGCACGCCGCTATTTCTACCCCGGATCGCACCGCAGCGTGCCCTACCTCGACGAGCTGCCCCAGTTCGTCGACTCGCTGCCCGAGACCGACCGACTCAACGCGCGCCTGATCCAGCTCCCCAGCGGGGCGCTGGTCAGCGACGCCGACATCGACGCGATCGCCGAGCGCATCGCGACAGCGCAGCAGCGTGCCGCGGACATCGTGGCGCGGTCGAGCGAGGCCTGATGCCATGCGCCTGGGGGTGATGCAGCCGTATTTCTTCCCCTACCCGGGGCATTTCTCGCTGATCGCCCACACCGACGCATGGGTCGTCTTCGACATCACCCAGTACACCCCCAAGACCTGGATGAACCGCAACCGCGTGCTCCATCCGGGCGGCGGCCCCAACTGGGTCAGCGTGCCGCTGGCCAACGGTTCGATCTCGATCCGGACTTGCGAAGCCCGCGTGCTGGACCTGGCCGCCACCCGGGAGAGCGTCCTGGGCAAGCTCACGCACTATCGCCGCAAGGCACCCTTCTATCCAGCCGTCGAAGCGATCGTGCGCGAGACGTTCGCGCTACCCGCGGGCGACGACTCGCTGACCCGGCTCAACGTACGTGGGCTCGACGCCGTCTGTGCTTACCTGGGATTGCCCTTCAAGCGGTCGATCGCGTCCGAGATGGCGCTGGACCTTCCCGCCGACCTGGGTCCCGGCGATTGGGCGCTGGCGATCTGCCAAGGGGTCGGGGCAAAAGCCTATCTGAATCCGATCGGTGGGCGCGACTTGTTCCTACCGGAGAAGTTCGCGCGAGCCGGGGTGGGGCTGCATTTTCTGCGCGCCGAGACGTTCGACTATGAGACCGGCCCTTACAAGGGGGTCCCGGGGCTG
>JALYHO010000222.1 GCA_030776545.1 Pseudomonadota bacterium
CCCCGGACCCGACCTCATGATGACCCCCGACCCCACCCGGATCGCGCTGCGCGGCGATCTGCTCGACTTCGTCGCCGACCCGGCCTGGGGCGATGTCACCTCCGACGCGGTCCGGTGTCGTCCCGACCATTGGTTGCTGATCGAGCAGGGCCGTATCGTCGGCGCCCAGGCGGACGATCCGGGGGCGGGCTGGACTCGTCACGACCACCCCGGACGGCTGATCCTGCCGGGCTTCGTCGACACCCACGTCCACATGCCGCAGCTCGACGTGATCGCCAGCTACGGGACCGAACTGCTCGACTGGCTGAACAACTACACGTTCCCGGCCGAAGCCCGGTTCGCCGACCCCGAGCGTTCGGCGGCCGGCGCGAACCGGTTCGTCGACGCCCTGCTCGCGCACGGGACCACGTCGGCGATGGTGTTCGCCACCGCCCACAAGGTCTCGGCCGACGCGCTCTTTCGGGCCGCCCGCGAGCGCGGCATGCGGCTCATCACGGGCAAGGTGCTGCAGGACCGGCACTCCCCCGACGACCTGCGCGACGACGTGGTCCAGGCGCGGGCCGATTGCATCGAGCTGATCGAGCGCTGGCACGGGGTGGATCGGCTCGCCTATGCCGTGACGGTGCGCTTCGCGCCGACGAGCACGCCCGAACAACTGTCGATGGCGGGCGCGCTGTGCCGCGCCGACCCCTCGCTCTACATGCAGACCCACGTCGCCGAGAACCGTGCCGAGGTGGAATGGGTTCGGCAGCTTTTTCCCGAGGCGCGCAGCTATCTCGATGTCTACGAAAAGGCGGGCCTGCTCCATCCGCGCAGCGTGCTCGCCCACGGCATCTGGATCGACGACGCCGACCGCGCGGCGCTGCGCCACTCGGGCGCCCACATCGCCCACAGTCCGTCCTCGAACCTGTTCCTCGGCAGCGGGTTGTTCGACTGGACCGCGGCGACGCGCGCGGGTGCGGCGGTGAGCCTGGCCAGCGACGTGGGCGGCGGCACCAGCCTCTCGATGCTCAGGACCATGGGCGATGCCTACAAGGTCCAGGCCCTCCTCGGCCAGCGGCTCACCGCCTGGAAGGCCTTGCATGCGGCCACCCGGGGGGCTGCGCAAGCCCTGCGGCTGGACACGGAAATCGGCTCGCTGGAGCCTGGCTGCGCCGCCGACGTGTGCGTCTGGGAGTGGGCCGCCGAGCCCGTGGCGCGGCAGCGCCTGTCGGTGGCGCGCGGCCTGCACGAGCGAGTCTTCGCCTGGATGACGCTCGCCGACGACCGCAACCTGGTGCAGGCCTGGGTGGCGGGCGTCTGCCGGCACCCACGCGACGGGGAGTCGCACTGACGAGTTCATGAACCGACGGCGCGCGTTTCGACGCGCCGCGACACCACAACGGCCTCGAGGCCGAGGAGACATCAAGTGCTGGATCGAATCTTCAAGCTCGGCGAGCACGGCACGAGCGTGCGCACGGAACTGGTGGCGGGGATCACCACGTTCCTGACCATGGCCTACATCGTGTTCGTCAACCCATCGATCCTCGGCGCCGCCGGCATGCCGAAAGAATCGGTGTTCGTCGCGACCTGCCTGATCGCCGCGCTCGGCACCGCGGTCATGGCCCTCTACGCCAACTACCCGATCGCGCTCGCGCCGGGCATGGGTCTCAATGCCTACTTCGCGTTCGTGGTGGTCCTGCACATGGGCTACACCTGGCAGGCCGCGCTCGGCGCGGTCTTCATCTCCGGCTGCCTGTTCCTGCTGGTCACGCTGCTGCGGCTGCGCGAGTTGATCATTCGCGGCATTCCGCAGTCGATCCGAATCGCGATCACGGTCGGCATCGGCCTGTTCCTGGCGATCATCGCCCTCAAGGGCGCGGGCGTGGTGGCCAAGTCGGACGCGACCTTCGTGACGCTCGGCGACCTCCACCAGCCGGCGGTGGTGTTGGCAGCGATCGGTTTCATCGTCATCGTGGTGCTGGACCGGTTGCGGGTGCCGGGCGCCATCCTGATCGGCATCGTCGGCGTCACGATCGCTTCGTTCTTTTTTGCCGGCAATCGCTTTCAGGGGGTCTTTTCGCTGCCGCCCTCGATCGCGCCGACCTGGCTGCAGCTCGACATCCGGGCCGCCCTGACGGGCGGCATCCTGAACGTGGTGCTGGTGTTCTTCCTGGTCGAGCTGTTCGACGCCACCGGGACCTTGATGGGGGTGGCCCGAAGGGCCGGGCTGCTGGTGCCGGGACGCATGGAGCGGCTGAACCGGGCGCTGCTCGCCGACAGCGTGGCGATTTTCGCCGGATCGCTGCTCGGAACCTCGAGCACCACGGCCTATGCCGAAAGTGCAGCGGGCGTGCAGGCGGGTGGGCGCACGGGGCTGACGGCGCTGACGGTCGCCGTGCTGTTCCTGGCCTGCCTCTTCCTCGCGCCGTTGGCCGGCGCGGTGCCGGCCTATGCCACTGCCCCGGCGCTGCTCTTCGTCGCGTGTCTGATGCTGCGCGAGCTGACGGAGCTCGACTGGGACGACACCACCGAAGTGGTTCCGGCCGCGGTCACGGCATTGATGATGCCCTTCACCTACTCGATTGCCAATGGGCTGGCGTTCGGATTCATTTCCTATGGGCTGATCAAGCTCTTCACCGGCCAAGGACGCAGCGTGCACTGGATGGTGTGGGTGATCGGCGGCGTGTTCCTGTTCAAGTTCATCTATCTGGGCGGCGGCTGAGACGCCATCGCTGGCCCGACACTTGCTGCGCCGTTCCGACCCGTGGGCGGTGGCGTGCCACGGGATCGTCGCAATGTTTCCCATGCGCTTTCTGAGTTAATGTTCCCGTGACCGCCGCGCCCTGCGCCGGCGAGCCGTCTTCCTCCTCGACCCTTGGACCCCGATGCTGCGACTCGAATTGGTCAACATCAGCAAGCAGTACCCGGCGGTGCGTGCCAACGACGCGGTCAATCTGCAGGTCGAGCCGGGACAGATCCACGCCGTGCTGGGCGAAAACGGCGCCGGCAAGTCGACCATGATGAAAATGATCTACGGCGCGGTCCGGCCCGACGAGGGGCAGATCCGCTGGAACGGCCTGCCGGTCGAGATCCGCAATCCGAAGGAAGCGCGGGCGCTCGGCATCAGCATGGTGTTCCAGCACTTCAGTCTGTTCGACACCCTGTCGGCGGCCGAGAACGTCTGGCTCGGCCTCGACAAAGCGCTGAGCCTGGCCCAGGTCACGCAACGCATGCTGAAGGTCGAGCAGGAGTACGGCCTGGAGGTCGAGCCGCTGCGCCCGGTGCACACCCTCTCGGTCGGCGAGCGCCAGCGCGTCGAAATCGTTCGCGCCCTCATGACCGGCCCGAAATGCCTGATCCTCGACGAGCCGACCTCGGTGCTGACGCCGCAGGCGGTGGAGCGGCTGTTCGTGATCCTGCGCAAGCTGGCGGCCGAAGGAACGTCGATTCTCTACATCAGCCACAAGCTCGACGAGATCCGCGCGCTTTGCACTCAATGCACGGTGTTGCGCGGCGGCAAGGTGACCGGCACGGTCGACCCCCGCACCGAAACCAATGCCGGTCTCTCGCGCCTGATGATCGGCGCCGAACCGCCGCCGCTGCGCCACGTGCAGGCCCGGCCGGGCGAGCTCGCGCTCGAGGTGCGCGGGCTGACGCTGGCCAAGGAAGACCACTTCGGCATGAACCTGGCCGATATCCGCCTGCAGGTCCGGACCGGCGAGATCGTCGGCGTCGCCGGCGTCTCCGGCAATGGCCAGCAGGAGCTGATGGCCGCACTTTCCGGCGAAGATCCGCGCGGTCCGGCCGATTCCATCCGGCTGTTCGGCCGCGACATCGCGCGCGCCACCCCCCGGCAGCGCCGGGGGGCGGGTCTGCATTTCGTTCCCGAAGAGCGCCTGGGCCGTGGGGCGGTGCCGTCGCTCTCGCTCGCCGCGAACACCTTGTTGACGCGAACCGGGGCGGTGGCGCGGTCGGGCTGGATCCGCACCGGCGAGGTCACCGCGCTGGCCCAGGAGCTGATACGGCGCTTCAACGTCAAGGCCGGTGGCCCGCACGCGGCGGCGCGCAGCCTCTCGGGGGGCAACCTGCAAAAGTTCCTGGTGGGTCGCGAAATCCAGGCCCAGCCGAAGGTGCTGATCGTCTCCCAACCCACCTGGGGGGTCGACGTCGGGGCGGCGGCGCAGATCCGCGGCGAGCTCCTGGCGCTGCGCGACCAGGGCTGCGCGCTGCTGGTGGTCAGTGAGGAGCTCGATGAACTGTTCGAGATCAGCGACCGCCTGGTCGTCATCGCACAGGGTCGCGTCTCGCCCAGCGTTCCGGTGGCGTCCGCGACCGTCGAGATGATCGGCGAGTGGATGTCCGGACTCTGGAACCAGGAGGCTGCCGATGCCCAAGCTTGAGGCGCGCACCGAAGCGTCGCGCACGATGTCCTACCTTTCGCCGGTGCTCGCGCTCGCGATCACGGTGGTGATCGGAACCCTCCTTTTCCTGCTCCTGGGCAAGGATCCCTGGCGCGGTCTGCAGGTGTTCTTCGTCGAACCCCTGCGGTCGGTCTACGCGCTGACCGAACTGGCCGTCAAGGCCACCCCGCTCATCCTGATCGCACTCGGACTGGCGGTGTGTTTTCGGTCCAACGTCTGGAACATCGGCGCCGAAGGCCAGTACGTGATCGGCGCGGTGGCGGCCAGTGGTGTGGCCATGCTCGCGGACAAGACCACCGGCCACTGGATCGTCGTCGCGGTGCTGGCCGCGGGTGTCCTCGGCGGAATGGCCTGGAGCGGCCTGGTGGCGTTGCTGCGCGACCGCTTCAACGCCAACGAGATTTTGGTGAGCCTGATGCTGGTCTACGTGGCCGATCAGGTCCTGGGCTACCTGGTCTACGGTCCCTGGAAAGACCCCGCCGGATTCAATTTTCCGCAGACCATCACGTTCCTGAAGTCGACCGCGGTTCCCCGGCTCTTCCCGGGCTATCGCATGAACGTCGGCGTGCTGGTGGCGCTGCTGGCGGTCGGCGCCTTCTGGGTGCTGCTGTTTCGCACCTATGCGGGGTTTCAGCTGCAAGTCGGCGGCCTCGCGCCCGCGGCGGCGCGCTACGCTGGATTTTCGGCACGCAAAGCGCTCTGGACCGCGTTGCTCCTGTCCGGCGGCATGGCCGGGCTCGCGGGTGCCCTCGAGGTCGCCGGGCCGCTCGGTCAACTCACGCCCTACGTCCCGGCAGGCTATGGCTTCGCCGCGATCATCGTGGCCTACGTGGGCCGCCTGCACCCGATCGGCATCGTCTTCTCGGCGATCCTGATGAGCATGTTCTACATCGGCGGCGAACTGGCGCAGTCGCGACTGGGCTTGCCGAAGTCCTTGACCGGTGTGTTCCAGGGCTTGCTGCTCTTCACGCTGCTGGCGTGCGACACGCTCATCGTCTACCGGATCCGGTGGCGCGCGGCGCCGGCCCTGCCGCGTCCGGCCCCGCTCCCGGTCGCGACCGCCGTGGCCACGCCCGCCAAGGGAATCTGACATGGACACCCTGGCCCTCTTGCTCGCCGCCACGCTCAATTCCGGGACGGTGCTCGCGTTCGCCGCGCTCGGCTTGCTCGTCAACGAGCGCGCCGGCATCGTCAACCTGGGTGCCGAAGGGATCATGCTGGTGGCCGCGGTCGCCGGTTTCGCGACCGCGTTCCACACCGGCAGCGACACCTTCGCCTTCGTCGGCGGTGCACTGGCCGGCGCGCTGCTGGCCGCGGCCTTCGGAGGGCTGGTGATTTATCTCAACACCAACCAGTACGCGACCGGGCTGGCACTGAGCTTGTTCGGCGCGGGCTTCTCGGCCTTCGTCGGCATCCGCTACGCCCAGGAAAAGTTGAGCTCGCGTCCGAACTTTCGGATTCCCGGCCTGGCCGATATGCCGTTCGTCGGGCCGGCGCTCTTTCGCCAGCATCCGATGGTCTATCTGGCGATCGCGTTGACCGCTGGGCTGGCCTGGTTCCTGTACCGCTCGCGCGCCGGACTGGTTTTGCGGGCCGTGGGCGAATCGCCCGAGTCGGCGCATGCGCTCGGCTACCCGGTCAGGCGCATCCGGCTGCTGGCCGTCATGGTCGGTGGCGCCTTGTGCGGGGTCTCGGGGGCGTATTTGTCCGTGGTCTATACGCCGCTCTGGGTCGAGGGCATGGTGGCCGGCAAGGGCTGGATCGCCCTGGCGCTGACGACATTCGCGACCTGGCGCCCGGCGCGCGTGCTGCTCGGGGCGTATCTGTTCGGCGGCGTCACGATGCTGCAGTTCTACCTGCAGGGCGAAGGGGTGCAAATCCCCAGCCAGTTCCTGACCATGATGCCCTACCTCGCGACCATCGTCGTGCTGGTCCTGATCTCGCGCAACCTGGCATTCATACGCGCCAACATGCCCGCGTCCATCGGCAAGCCCTTCTTTCCTGGCAGTTAGAGGCAGCACCGAACCATGGGCGCGCAATTGTCCAGTGGGTTCGAGGACCGGACCCATAATTTGGAGCGCGACCGTTTTCGATTCCTTCAACCTGGAGACTCCATGAGCTTTCATTCCAAGCGTTCACTGATCAAAATCACCGGCTGGACCGCGTTGGCGGCCGCCGCGGCCTTGGTCGGCTGCGGCAAGAAGGAAGAGGCGGCCCCCGCGGCGGCGAC
>JALYHO010000223.1 GCA_030776545.1 Pseudomonadota bacterium
GCCGTGGTGACCGCGCCACCCGCTTCAGTCCCCACGCCGGCCCCGGCCCCCACCCCGGCCCCGGCCCCGGCCCCCGTGGTGGCGGCCGCACCCGCGGCTTCCGTCGCGGCATCCAAGCCCTCGGACAATCGCGTGCCGGTCGAAGAGCCCAGCATGATCGGCTCCATGCTCGATGACAACCCGCTCGCCTTCGGCATCGGCGGGCTGGCGCTGGTGTTGCTGGCTGGCTTCGGCGTATTCAAGTTCAGCCGCCGCGCCAAGCGCGAGAGTGGCGAAACCTCGTTCCTCGAAAGCCGCCTGCAACCCGATTCCTTCTTCGGCGCCAGCGGTGGGCAGCGCATCGACACACGCGACGGTGCGGGCACCTCGTCGTCGATGAGCTACTCGCTCAGCCAGCTCGACGCCATCGGCGACGTCGACCCGGTCGCCGAAGCGGACGTCTACCTGGCCTACGGCCGCGACCTGCAGGCCGAGGAAATACTCAAGGAGGCGATGCGCAGCACCCCCGAGCGCATGGCGATCCGGACCAAGCTGCTGGAGGTCTACGCCAAGCGGCGCGACGTCAAGGGCTTCGAGTTGCTCGCGACGCAGCTTTTCGCGCTCACGCGCGGCGAGGGCGAGGACTGGGCCCGGGCGCAGGAACTGGGCGCGCAGGTCGATCCGGACAACGAGTTGTACAAACCCGGCGGCGCTCCCGTGGGCCTGCACGGCAGCGACGGCGAACTGGTCGAGCCGCTGGGAGCCAGCACGATGCCCCAGTCGGTGCTTCCTTCGCCATCGCAGTTCGGCGCGGTGACGGCGCCCGCTCCGCTCGGCGGCGGCGATCTCGGCGATCTCGATCTCGACCTCGATCTGGGCGCACCCGACGACCTGCCGACGGCCCCGGCCCCAGCCCCAGCCCCGGCACGGCCGGCCCCGGACACGCGGTCGTCGCTCGAGTACGGCGCCGCTTCGCTTCCGGTCGAGCGCGATGACATGTCGCTGGATTTTTCCCTGCCCGAGGTGCCCGATCTGCAGCCGCACGCGCCGCCGCGGGCGGTCGAACCGACCGCCTTCGACCTGTCCGACATCTCGCTCGACCTCGACATGCCACACACGCCCTCGGAGCAGGCCACACCGTCCGGTCTGGGCCCCTTGGGCGATCTCGAGCCTCCGGTTCTGGACGACGACCCCATGTCACGCAAGCTCGAACTGGCCGAGGAGTTTCGCCAGATCGGCGACACCGACGGCGCGCGCGACCTGCTGCACGAGGTGGTCGCCAAGTCCAGCGGTGCCGTCAAGAGCCGCGCCGAGAGCATGTTGGCCGACCTGGGCTGAGCGAAGCGAACGTCCCCCGGCTTCGATGGCTCGACGCATGAGGGTCGTCCTCGGCATCAGCTACCGGGGTCAAGCCTACAAAGGGTGGCAAAGCCAACCCGACGGCCGCACCGTGCAAGACCGGCTCGAGCACGCCCTGGCCCGCTTCGCCGACGTGCCGCTGCGCACGCACTGCGCGGGCCGCACCGACGCCGGCGTGCATGCGCTGAATCAGGTCGTCCACGTGGACACGGACGTGGCGCGTGCGCCGATGTCCTGGATCCGGGGGACCAACCGATTTCTTCCGGCCGACATCGCGGTGCAGTGGTGCCGCCTCATGGACGACGCCTTCCACGCCCGCTACGCGGCGCTCGGAAGGCGCTATGTCTACGTGGTGCTCGAATCGGTCGTGCGCCCCGCGGTCGAGGCCGGCGCGGTGGGTTGGAGCTTCCGGCCCCTGGACGGCGCGGCGATGCGGGCCGCCGCGGCCGCGCTGCTCGGCGAACACGACTTCAGCGCGTTCCGGTCTTCGGAGTGCCAATCGCCCACGCCCGTCAAGACCGTGCGCGCGATCGAGATCACGCGCCGCGCTGCCTACTGGCGCTTCGAGTTCGACGCCAACGCCTTCCTCCACCACATGGTCCGCAACCTGATGGGTGCACTGGTCGCGGTCGGCGCGGGCCGGCGCGACCCGTCCTGGGTCGCCGGCGTCCTGGCGGGCAGGAACCGCGAGCACGCGGCGCCCACCTTTGCCGCCGACGGCCTCTATTTCCGCGGGCCGTACTACGATGCTGCCCACGCCATCCCCGAACACACTGCCGCCATGGATTGGCTGCCATGAAGTGAATGAACCTACGCACACGCATCAAAATTTGCGGCCTCAGCCGTGAAGCGGATGTCCAGGCCGCGGTCGAAGCGGGTGCCGACGCCGTCGGCTTCGTCTTCTATGGCCCGAGCCCGCGCCATGTGAGCCTGGAACGCGCCGCCGAGTTGGCCCGCCAGCTGCCCCCCTTCGTGACCCCGGTCGGGCTCTTCGTGAACGCCAGCGACGCCGAGCTGGCGGCTGCCACCGCGGCCATCCCGAACTTGCTGCTCCAGTTCCACGGCGACGAAACCCCGCAAGACTGCAGCCGCCCCGGCCGGCCCTTCCTGCGCGCCGCACGCGTCGACGCCGGGTTCGATTTGCTAGACTACGCGGCTCGCTACGCTCAGGCCCAGGCGCTTTTGCTCGACGCCCACGTCGAGGGCTATGGTGGCGGCGGAAAGGTATTCGATTGGTCACTGGTTCCCGCCGGCGTGCACCTTCCCATCGTTTTGTCTGGTGGGTTGCATGCCGAAAATGTGATTCATGGCATCCACGCGCTGCGGCCCTGGGCCGTTGACGTGAGCTCCGGCGTGGAGTCGGCCAGAGGCATCAAGGATGCCGTGGCGATCCGCCGGTTCTGTGATGCGGTCCGCGAAGCCGATGCCCGGCTGGCCGCATCCGAGGTCTGATCACTTGCGAACACCATGCCCACCTATCAGCAACCCGATGCCTCGGGTCATTTCGGTCCCTATGGCGGCAGCTTCGTCGCCGAAACCCTGGTCCATGCGCTCGACGAGCTCAAACGCTGCTACGCCGAGGTCCAGAACGACCCGGCGTTTCGCGCCGAGTTCGCGTCCGAGCTGAAGCACTTCGTCGGCCGTCCGAGCCCGATCTATCACGCCGGGCGCCTCAGCCGCGAGCTCGGCGGCGCCCAGATCTACCTCAAGCGCGAGGACTTGAACCACACCGGCGCGCACAAGATCAACAACACCATCGGGCAGGCCATGCTGGCGCGCCGCATGGGCAAGCCGCGGGTCATCGCCGAGACCGGGGCCGGTCAACACGGCGTGGCCACGGCGACGATCTGCGCCCGCTACGGCCTCGAATGCGTGGTGTACATGGGCAGCGAAGACGTGCGGCGGCAGTCGCCCAACGTCTACCGGATGAACCTGCTCGGCGCGACCGTGGTGCCGGTCGAGAGCGGCTCCAAAACCTTGAAGGACGCGCTGAACGAGGCCCTGCGCGACTGGGTCACGCACGTCGAGAACACCTTCTACATCATCGGCACGGTCGCCGGTCCTCATCCCTACCCGATGATGGTGCGCGACTTCCAACGCGTCATCGGCGACGAATGCCTGGTGCAGATGCCCGAGCTGGCCGGGCGCCAACCGGACGCGGTGATCGCCTGCGTGGGCGGCGGCAGCAACGCGATGGGCATTTTCTACCCCTACATCGACCACCCCGGCACCCGCCTCATCGGCGTGGAAGCGGCCGGGGAGGGCCTGGAAACCGGCAAGCACGCTGCCTCGCTGAGTGCGGGAACCCCGGGTGTCCTGCACGGCAACCGGACTTATCTGCTGCAGGACGCGAACGGCCAGATCACCGAGACCCATTCCATCTCGGCGGGCCTGGACTACCCCGGCGTGGGTCCCGAGCACGCCTACCTGAAAGACATCGGCCGGGCCGAGTACGTCGGCGTGACCGACCAGGAGGCGCTGCAGGCCTTTCACCGGCTGTGCCGCACCGAGGGCATCATTCCGGCCCTCGAATCGAGCCATGCGGTCGCCTACGCGTGCAAGCTCGCGCCGACCTTGCGAGCCGACCAGCACCTGCTGGTCAACCTGTCGGGGCGCGGCGACAAGGACATCGGCAGCGTCGCCGACCTTTCCGGCGCGACTTATTTCGACCGGCCCTCACAAGGGGGAGAGCGCGTGAAGGGGATGCCGACATGAGCCGCATCCAGGCCACCTTCGACGCCTTGCGCGCGGCCGGCCGCAAGGCCCTCATCCCCTACGTCACCGCGGGTGACCCGTACGCCGACGCCACCACCGAGATCATGGTGGCGATGGCCGGCGCGGGTGCCGACGTGATCGAGCTCGGCGTGCCGTTCTCCGACCCCATGGCCGACGGCCCGGTGATTCAGAAAGCCGGCGAGCGCGCACTGCGCCGCGGCATCGGCATGTCCCAGGTGCTGGACTACGTGCGCGGCTTTCGGCGCGTCGACACGGCCACGCCCGTGGTGCTGATGGGGTATGCGAATCCGATCGAGCGCTACGGCGTCGACCGCTTCGTCGCCGACGCGCAAACCGCAGGGGTCGACGGCGTGCTCGTGGTCGACTATCCGCCCGAGGAATGCGAGTCCTTTGCGGCCCTGCTGCGTCGCCACGCGCTCGATCCCATCTTCCTGCTGGCGCCGACGTCCACCCCGGCGCGCATGGCCCATGTCGGCCGCATCGCCAGCGGCTACGTCTACTACGTCTCGCTCAAAGGGGTGACCGGCGCCGGCCACCTCGACACCGCCGCGGTCGCGGAGATGATTCCCCGCATCAAGTCTTTCGTCCAGCTGCCGGTCGGGGTCGGCTTCGGAATACGCGATGCGCAGACCGCACGTGCGGTCGCTGCGGTCGCCGACGCGGTCGTGATCGGGTCGGCGCTGATCGAATGCCTGGAATCGCGTTCGCGCGACAATGTCGCCGCTGCGGCGGCCACCTTCATCGGCGAGATCCGCTCCGCGTTGGACGCTTGAAAGGAACCCCATGAGTTGGCTCGAAAAACTGTTGCCTCCGAAGATCCAGCCGAACGAGCGCGGCGAACGGCGCACCGTGCCCGAAGGGCTGTGGATCAAATGTCCGCAATGCGAGACCGTGCTCTACAAGACCGACCTGGAGCAAAACCTCAACGTCTGCCCGAAGTGCGCACACCATCACCGCATCGGTGCCCGCGCCCGGCTCGACGCCTTTCTCGACCCCGAAGGGCGCTACGAGATCGGCCAGGAAGTGCTTCCGGTCGACCCGCTCAAGTTCAAGGACAGTAAAAAATACGCCGAGCGCCTCAAGGACGCGCTCGAGCACACGGGCGAGACCGATGCCTTGATCGTGATGGGCGGCGCCGTGCACAGCGTGCCGATCGTGGCCGCCTGCTTCGAATTCGAATTCATGGGCGGATCGATGGGTTCGGTCGTCGGCGAACGTTTCGTTCGCGGCGTGGATGCGGCGATCGATCAGAAAACGCCGTTCGTCAGCTTCACCGCCACGGGGGGCGCCCGGATGCAGGAGGGCCTGCTGAGCCTCATGCAGATGGCCAAGACCAATTCTGCGCTGACCCACCTCGCCAAGGCCCGCTTGCCCTACATCAGCGTCCTGACCGATCCGACGATGGGGGGCGTCTCGGCGAGCTTCGCGTTCGTCGGCGACATGGTCATCGCCGAGCCGCAAGCCCTGATCGGTTTCGCAGGGCCTCGCGTGATCGAGAACACGGTGCGCGAAAAGCTGCCCGAAGGCTTCCAGCGCGCCGAGTTCCTGCTCCAGACCGGCGCCATCGACATGATCGTCGACCGGCGCGAGCTGCGCAGCACGATCGCCAAGCAGATCGCGATGCTGCAGCGGCTGCCGTCCGACGCGGTCGCCTGACCCGGCGTCCGAGAGCACGCGGGCCATGACGCTCGCCGAGTGGCTCGCGCATTGCGAGCGGCTGCACCCCAAGTCGATGGAGCTCACCCTCGACCGCGTCGCCGCGGTCAAGGCGAGGCTCGGCATCGCGTTCGCCGTTCCGGTCGTCGTCGTTGCGGGCACCAACGGCAAGGGCTCGACGTGCGCGATGATGGAATCGATCGCGCTCTCGGCCGGCTATCGCGTGGGCCTCTACTCGAAGCCGCACCTCGTCCACTTCGAGGAGCGCTGTCGGGTCAATGGACTAAGCGTCGACGCGGCTTTGCTCCTGCCGCACTTCGAGGCGGTCGAGGCCGCGCGCGGCGAGATCAGCGTCACGTACTTCGAGTTCACGCTGCTCGCGATCACGCGCCTGCTCGCCGCGACACCGCTCGATCTCGTGATCCTCGAGGTCGGCCTAGGCGGAAGATTCGACGCGGTCAACGTCTTCGACGGCGACTGTGCCGTCATCACCAGCATCGACCTCGACCACACCGAGTTCCTCGGCCCCGACCGCGAGTCGATCGGCCGCGAGAAGGCGGGCATCCTTCGCGCTGGCCGGCCTGGGGTCGTCAGCGATCCGGTGCCGCCCAAGAGCGTGCTCGAAGAAGCGGCCCGCATCGGCGTCGACCTGCGCCGCGCCGGCGTCGACTTCCATCACTCGGGCGATCGCCAGCAATGGCAATGGACCGGCCGCACGACGCGGTTCAGCGGGCTCGGCTATCCGGCGTTGCGCGGTGCCAACCAGCTCCTCAACGCGTCGGGCGCACTGGCCGCGTTCGAGGCGCTGCGCGACGTGCTGCCGATCAGCGCGCAGGCCGTCCGCACCGGGCTCGCGACGGTCGAGCTGCCGGGCCGCTTCCAGGTCATCGCCGGGCAGCCAGCGATGGTGCCCGACGTCGCCCATAACCCGCACGC
>JALYHO010000224.1 GCA_030776545.1 Pseudomonadota bacterium
CCACGGCGGCGCGCCGGGCGCGCGCGCCGCCACGGCCAGTCCCCATTGACGCTGCAGTTGGGCCAGATCGTCACGCGCCGTGGCGGCGATTTCGGTCAACAGCTGGCGCTTGAGCGTGCCCTCGGGCAGGGCGCTCCACATCGGGCGGGCATTGGCGAGCAGATGCGCCCGGCCTTCGGCGGTTTCCAGGTCGCACCCCTGCGCGGCCGCATCGATGAGCTGGCGCGAAAGCGGCACCGCCTGGGCCACGCAACTCTCGAACGCGGCAGCGCCCTGTTCGCGCACGAACGAATCGGGGTCGTGTTCCGCGGGCAGGAACAGGAACCGGATCGTCCGGGTGTCGATGGCGAGCGGCAGACTGGCCTCCAGCGCCCGTCCCGCGGCGCGCCGGCCGGCCTTGTCGCCGTCGAAGCTGAACACGACCGAATCGGTGAAACGGAACAATTTCTGCAGGTGCTCCGGCGTGCACGCCGTGCCGAGCGTGGCGACCGCATTGCCGAAACCGGACTGGGCCAGCGCCACGACGTCCATGTAGCCCTCGACCACCAGGGCGTAGCCGCGCTGCCGCAAGGCCGCACGTCCCTCGAACAGGCCGTACAGCTCACGCCCCTTGCTGAACACGGGGGTCTCGGGCGAATTCAGGTATTTGGGTTCGCCCCGGTCGAGAACTCGCCCGCCGAAACCGATCACGTCCCCCTGCACCGAGCGGATCGGAAACATGATGCGGTCACGAAAGCGGTCGTAGCGCTTGCTGCCGTCGCTCGCTTCGGCGTCGTCGTCACGGCGTATCACCAGCCCGCTTTCCTCGAGCACCGGGTCGTCGTAGCTGGCGAACACGCTGGCCAGGTTTTTCCAGCCGTCGGGCGCGTAGCCGAGTCCGAACTGTTGGGCGATCGCGCCGCTCAAGCCGCGTCCTTTGAGGTACTCGATCGCGCGCGGCGACTGCTTGAGCTGCCTGCGGTAGGCTTCGGCCGCCTTGTCGAGCGTCTCGCTGAGGGTGGCGCGGCGTTGCTTCTGGGCGGCGGCTCGTTCGCGGTCGGCCGGCGAGACGTCGTCTTCCGGGACCGTCAGGCCGGCTTCCTGGGCCAGCTCGTGCACGGCGTCCACGAAGCTCATGCCGCTGAATTCGGTCAGGAAGCGGATCGCGTCGCCGCTGGCGCCGCATCCGAAGCAGTGGTAGAACTGCTTGGCCGGGATCACGTTGAAGCTGGGACTTTTTTCGGCATGGAACGGGCACAGTCCCGTCAGGCTGGACCCTGACTTCTTGAGCTGCACATGGCGTCCGACGACCTCGGCGATGTCGACCCGGGCGAGCAGTTCCTCGATGAAGGTGGGGGCGATCACGGACCGAGTCTAACGGTGGCCGCCCGTGGCGGCCGATGCCTCACGCCAGGACGACCTGTCCGCGCGGCGCGACCATGCCGCGGAATTCCTTGACCCAGCCCGGTACGGCCTCGGCCGGCATCGCAGGCGCGATCCCATTGCCCTGGCCGACATCGCAACCGATCTCGATCAGGCGCTGGGCCTGTGCCGCGGTTTCCACGCCCTCGGCGACGACGGTGCAGCCGAAGGTCTGCGACAGGCCGATCACGCCTTCGACGATCGCCAGGTCCTGGCGATCGCCCAGCATGTTGATGACGAAGGACCGGTCGATCTTGAGCAGGTCGATCGGCAGGCGCTTGAGGTAGGTGAAGGTCGAGTAGCCGGTGCCGAAGTCGTCGAGCGCGAAGCGCACCCCCAACAGCCGGCATTGCTGCATCAAATCGCAGGTGTAGTCGACGTCGGCGAGCGCGGCCGTCTCCAGCACCTCGATGATCAAGCGGTGGGCGACCGGGGCCTCGTGTCGCGACAGCAAACCGGCGAGGTGCTGCGCGAACAGCGGTTCCTGCAGATGGCGAGCCGACACGTTGATGCTGACCGACAGGTCCAGGCCCGACTGCTGCCAGCGCGCCAGTTGCTCGATCCCTTGCTGCAGGACCCAGTTGCCCACCGAGATCGAAAGGCCGGTGTTTTCGATCAGGGGAAGGAATTGGGCGGGTGAGATCACGCCTTGCTCGGGATGCTTCCAACGCAGCAGCGCCTCCACGCCCAGCACCTTGGAGTGACGCATGTCGACCTTGGGCTGAAAGTAGAGGCGGAACTCGTTCGCATCGAGGGCTTCCTGGACACGGCCCAGCGCCACGAACCGCGCTTCGGCGCGGCGGTCGTGCTCGGCGTCGAAGTACAGATAGCCATTGCGGCCGGCCTGCTTGGCGCCGTACATCGCGTAGTCGGCGTGGCGCAGGAGGGTTTCCGCATCCGCGCCGTCGAGCGGAAAGACGGTCGAGCCGATGCTGGCCGTGACGAACACCGGGCCGTCGCCGAGACCATGCGGCTGGCCGAGCTGGCTCAGCACCCGCTCGACCGCATGACGGCTTTCCTCGAGCGTGGCCGTGCGCAGGAGAAGAACGAATTCGTCGCCGCCGATGCGCGCCACCACGTCGTCGCCGCCGGCCCAGCTCCGCAGCGAGCGGCGCATGCGGTTGGCGACTTCGACCAGCAAGCGGTCGCCGGTCGGGTGCCCGTAACGATCGTTGACCTCCTTGAAGTGGTCCAGGTCCAGATAGCACACGGTCAGCAGCGAGCCTTCGCGGCGGGTGGTCGCCATCGCGGTTTCGAGCATCTGCGCCAGACGCACGCGATTGGGCAGGCGGGTGAGTTCGTCGAAGTGGGCCTGGCGCTCCAACTGCGCGCGTTGGGCCCGGGCGTGGGTCAGGTCGGCGGCCGCGACGACGTGGTTGAGGACCCGGCCATCGGCGTCGCGCACCGCGGTCACGGTGAGCTGCATCACCCGGGCCCCTCCGTCGCGACGCCGGTGGCTCAATTCACCGTGCCAGGTTCCGCGGGCGTCGAGCCCCCGGCGCATGGCCTCGAGCTGCGACGCCAGCGCGGGTTCCTGGGGGCCGCGCAGCGGGGGCGGGAGGGTGCCCAGCAATTCCTCGCGGGTGTAGCCGGTGATGTCGCAAAACCGTGGGTTGGCCTCGACCACCCGGTGTTGCGCATCCGTGATGAGCAGGCCCTCGTGCAAATGCCGGAACACGCTCTGCGCGAGCATTTCGCCATCGCGTGCCGCTTGCACGGCGTTGATGTCGCGCCGCGTCTGAACGATGCGGCGCGCGGAGCCGTCGGCAAAGCGTTCGGTGACCACGGTGCACAACTCGAACCGGCCCCAGCCCCCGCCCGGGGCCACCATGCGGCATTCGACGCGGGACGTGCCGGTCGCGCCGGGCGCGCACGGCCCGTGCAACGCATCGACCGCGTGCCGGACCCGTTCCCGATCGTCAGGATGGATCCGCTCGAGCAAGGCATCCAGGTGCCGCTTCGCTTCGGATTCGACATTCCCGCCACGTCGGATCCAACGCGCGGGGGCCCGGCCCCGGCCACGCGACAAATCCCACATGTCGACGCCGATCGAGGACGCGCCGAGCACCAGCCGCCAGCGGTTTTCCGCCTCGGCGCGGGACCGGGCCAGGGCGAAAACGACCAGCGCGACGGCGACCCAACTGGCGACGTCGCCGACCACCAGCGCCGCGCTGAAGCCCGAGGAAGCGGAGCCGTGGGGGCCCATGCCCAGGGCCTGCGCCCCCAGC
>JALYHO010000225.1 GCA_030776545.1 Pseudomonadota bacterium
ACCTGGCGGTCGTTGGCCTCGGTGCGCGCGAACAACTTGGCGCCGAAGGTGTCGGTCTCGACGCCGCGCCGTGCGCTCGCCCCAAGGCCGCGCCAGGCGACCGCGCGCCAGCGGGCTCCAGGGAATCACGCCCACGCCCTGGTCGCGGCAAAGGGGCAGCATCTCGCGCTCTTCCTCGCGGTACATGAGGTTGAGCTCGGGCTGCATGCTGACGAAACGCGTCCAACCGTGGCGCTCGGCGACATGCTGCGCCTTGGCGAACTGCCAAGCATGCATCGACGAGGCGCCAATGTAGCGCGCCTTGCCGGCCTTGACGACGTCGTGCAGCGCCTCCATCGTCTCCTCGATCGGCGTCGCCGGGTCCCAGCGATGGATCTGGTAGAGGTCGACGAAATCCATTCCCAGGCGCGCCAGGGACGCGTCGATCTCGTGCAGGATCGCCTTGCGCGACAGCCCACTGCCGTTGGGACGGTCACGCATCCGGCCGTGCACCTTGGTGGCGACGACGATCTCGTCGCGACGGGCGAATTCGCGCAGCGCGCGGCCGACGATCTCTTCGCTGGTGCCATCGGAATAGACGTTGGCGGTGTCGAAGAAATTGATGCCCAGCTCGACGGCCTGCCGGATCAGCGGGCGGCTGGCGGCTTCGTCCAGCGTCCACGGGTGGGTGCCACGATCGGGCACCCCGTAAGTCATGCAGCCCAGGCAGATGCGTGAGACGACGAGGCCCGACGAGCCGAGGCGGGTGGTTTCCATGGGCGATCCGGTGAGTTGCTCCACCGCGCAGCCTAGCGCAGTCCCGGCAAGCGGGCTGGGCCACGGGGTCAATTGCCGCAGAGCCGCCGAGGTTGGCCTCGTCGCGGGGCGACGCGTGCTGCACGGCACCTCAAGCCGGTTGAGGGATCGAATCAGTCCGAATGGTTTGCGCCTTGCCGCGGTTCCTCTCCACAATGCGGTCACGCGAACGGCGCACCCCATGACAGACCCGACCGACATTCTCATCCGCACCCGCGAGCAGCTGCTCTACACGCTTTCCGAGGCCTCGGAGATCGAGCACAACCTCATGTGCTGCTACCTCTATGCGGCGTGGAGCCTCAAGACCGAACCCGACGACGGCGTGGCAGACCCGGCGGTGCGCGCCGAAGTCACTCGCTGGCAGCGCACCATCGTCCACGTGGCGGTCGACGAGATGGCGCACCTGGCCCTCGTCTCCAACCTGATGCAGGCCCTCGGCGGCACACCGCATCTGCATCGGCCCAACTTTCCGATCGCGTCGGGCTACCACCCGGCCGGGCTGCAGGTGCGCCTGGCCCCTTTCAATCGCGCCACGCTGCAACACTTCATCCACCTCGAACGCCCCGAGGGCAACACCGAACCCGACGGCGCCGGCTTCGAGCCGGCCATCAACTACCGGCGCGGCCTGAACGGGCTCGAGCTCATGCCCTCGGCGCAGGACTTCCCGACCGTGGGGCATCTCTACCTCTCGCTCGAGGCCGCGCTGCGGGAGTTGTCGCAACGCCTGGGCGAGCGCGAACTGTTCTGCGGCGACCCGGCGCTGCAGGTCGGCCCCGACGTGGTGCGGCTCCCGGGCCTCGTCGCGGTCACCGACCTCGCTTCCGCGTGCCGCGCCATCCGGACCATCGTCGAGCAAGGCGAAGGCAGTCCCGTCGACACCGCCGACAGCCACTTCCAACGCTTCATCGGTCTGCGCGCGGCGCTCGACCGGCTCGAGGCGGAGTACCCCGGCTTCCAGGCCGCCTGGCCGGCAGCGACCAACCCCGTGATGCGACGGCCACCCGACCCGACGGGGCGGGTATGGGTTCAGTTCGAAGCGCCGCGCGCGGCGCTCGACCTGGCCAACGCGGTCTACAACCACATGCTGCGGTTCCTGGCGCAGGGTTTCGGCGAGCGCACGGTGGAGCGAAAGCGCCACTTCATCGACGCCGGGATCGACCTGATGTTCGCCCTGGATCCGCTCGCCAAGGAACTGGCCCGGCTGAAAGCCAACGGCGAGGACGGCTGCCACGCCGGCGTCAGCTTTGCCACCCTGCGGTCCTACCCGTGGACCGACCGCGCCGATGCGACCCTTGCCGAGCGGCTGGCCGAATTGCAGCACGGCAGCCCCCGTCTCGAACGCACGCCACGGGTCGCCGCTGCCCTGCAAGCGCTCACGACCACCTGGGAGCGTCTCGTACCGAAAGCAGACGAGCTTGCCACCGCGGCCGTGCAAGCCGGGCCCGCGACCTCAACGGCGGCGGTGGCGGCCGCCCCCGAAACGCCGCCAGCCGCAACTGCGCCCACCGCGCCCAGCGGACCCGAGGTCGTCGAAAGCGATGCGCTCACGCTGGTCTTCGATGCACGGCGCTGCATCCACGCGCGCTTTTGCGTCACCGGTGCACCACAGACCTTTCTCGCCAACGTCCAGGGGCCGTGGCTGCATCCCGACCGCACGCCGGTGGCCCGGCTCGTCGAAGTGGCGCATGCCTGCCCATCGGGCGCGGTCACGTACCGGCGCAAGGACGGTCAGCCGGACGAGGCGGCGCCCGAAGTCAACCTGGTGCACCTGCGCGAAAACGGTCCCTATGCGGTCCACGCGCCGCTGCTTCTGGCGGGCGAGCCGACGGGGCTGCGGGCGACGCTCTGCCGCTGCGGGGCCTCGGCCAACAAGCCCTTCTGCGACGGCTCGCACGTCGTGGCCGGGTTCACCGCGAGCGGCGAGCCTGCCACCGTCGACCTGAACCCGCTGCAGGCGCGCGACGGCCCCTTGCAGGTCGACCCGCAGCGCAACGGGCCCCTGCGGGTCACCGGCAACCTCGAGGTGTGCTCCGGCACGGGCCGTGTGGTCCGACGCGTCACGCAGGCGCGGCTCTGCCGTTGCGGCCAGTCCCGGACCAAGCCGTTCTGCGACAACAGTCACCGCGCGGCGGGATTCGTGGCAGAAGGCGCCTGACCGTGAGGTCGGGGTCCGGGTGGCGCCGGGTCAACCCGGCGGAACCTCGGCGGAGGTCCGCGCGAACGCGTCTTGCGCCACCCGCTCGATCAAGGCGCGAAACCAACTCGCCGCCGCGTCGTCATCCAGGCGCCGATGCCACGCCAGCTGGATGTCGTACCCGTCGACCGCGAACGGCAACGGGCGCGTGTGCAGCCCCTGCGTGCGCGCCATCTCCTGCGCGATGTCGGCCGACAGGGTGGCCAGAACGGGCGAGCGCGTGAGCCACGAGGGCAGCGCCGAAAACCGCGCGGCGCTGGCGACCACGCGGCGCGCCAGTCCGAGCTCGCCGAGTCGTTCATCGACCGCGCCGGAGAGATCGCCGTTCTGCGACACCAGGATGTGCTCGTGCGCGAGGTAGGTCGGCAGGTCGAGCGTTCCGATGTCCAGCTGGCGCGGGTCGAAGAGGCAGGCGAACTCGTGGTGGCACAGGGTGACGCGCGCGTGGTGGGCAGGCAGGTCGTCGAAGTAGCCCATGGCCGCCTCGATGGAGCCGTTGTCGAGCATCGCGCCGACGTGGGTCGAGTCGACGGCACGAACGATCAACGACGCCTTGGGCGCCCGCCGGCGCATCTCGGCCAGCAGCTGCGACACCACGCTGATCTCGCACGGCTCGGACGCGCCGAGGCGAAACACGCGCTCCGACTCGTTCGGCTCGAAGGTCTCGACCCGGTAGACCAGGTGGTGGGCCGATTCGAGCAAGGCGGCCACGCGCGGCGCCAATGCTTCGGCGCGCGGGGTCGCCGCCATCCTGGCCCCGGCGCGCACGAAGAGCGGGTCGCCGAAGAGTTCGCGCAGGCGCCGCAAGGCCATGCTCACGGCCGAGGCCCCCAGATACAGGCGGCCGGCGGCCCGCGCCACGCTCTGTTCCTGCATCAGGGCGTGGAAGACGACCAGCAGGTTGAGGTCGATCTTGCGAAAGTCGAGTTCCTTGATGGACATGTTGGCGAACGCCTCGGCGGCCGAAGTCAATCGGCCATTTTCAGCGCTCCGCGGGTGGGATGGGACGCCACCGGCGGCCCGGTGCACTACGGCCGCCGGTCTGGCCGCGGCGCGACGACGAGCGTGCCATTGACCCGATACTGAACGGACTGAAAAGCAGCCACCCGAGGATCGCCATGCACTTCGAGCTTCCCCAAAAAGCCAGCGCCAACATCAAGGAGTTCGCCGTTCACTACCTGATGATCGTCGTCAGCATCTTGACGGCGCTGGCGTTGGAGGAATGGCTGCAGGGCCTGCACCACCGACACGCCGGGCTGGCGGCCCAGGGGGAGATCGAGGCCGAGATCCGGGCCAATCTGGTCGAAGTCAAAGAGGCTCACCGGCGCAATGGCGAACGTCTCGCGGTGCTCGACGCACTGGGCACGACGCTGACGGGCGAACTCAAGGCCGGCACGCCCGCCGCGACCATCAAAGCGCAGATCGTCGCCCCCGCGGCGGCGACCTTGGCGGTCGGAATGTCGCTGCCGACGCTGCGGCGCGAAGCCTGGGAGGTCGCCGTCGCCGACCAGTCGGCCCAATACATCGAGGTGCAGGCCTTGCATCGCTATGCCGCCGCCTACGCCATGCAGCGAGAACTGTCGAGCCAGGCGCTTTCCGGCTCGATGTCGTTGCTCAATGGCGCGCACCTGGTGGACACCATGGTGGATGCCTCCCTCGGCCAGGCCAGTCCGCAAGACTTCCTGCACGTGGTCTACCAGATGGTGGCCGCATTGAAGGCGTCCCAGTCCAACCTCCAGGACATCGAAGGGCGGCTGTCGTCCGTCGTTTCTCTTGCGAGGCCGGACGACGCGGGGTCGAAATGATGGGCGTGGCTGCCGCGCCGCGTCGAAGACGAGCGGGTCCGGCCCGGACGCAGTCCCCCTTCGTATGACCGGGCCATCCCGCCGACGATAGTCTCGGGGCGGCTTTCGCCCCTTCCACTCTGGAGCTCACGATGTCGCTCTCGGCGCTGAAACGAACGACCGGTGCCGCACTCGCGGCCGCCCTGCTGTTGTGGAGCGCCAGCGGCGCCTCCGCCGATACCGGGGTGCGCGTCCGCGGCACGGTGGTCTCGCTCTCCGAGGACACGCTGGTCGTGAAGTCGCGCGAGGGGAGCGAGGTCACGGTCAAGCTGACCAAAGGATGGGTCGTGGGCGGTCTCACCCAGGCGTCGCTTGCAGACATCAAACCGGGGGACTTCGTCGGCGTCGCCTCGCTGCCGAAAGCGCAGGGCGGAGACGAGGCCCTGGAAGTGCTGGTGTTTCCGCCGGCGATGAAAGGCACGGGCGAAGGCAGCTTCGGCTGGGACCTGAAGCCGGAAAGCACCATGACCAACGGCTCGGTGTCCGAAGCCGTGAAGTCAGTGGACGGTGCCACGCTCAACGTCACCTACCACGGACAGTCGAAGCAAATCACGGTGGATCCGGGCACGCCCATCGTGACCTTCACCCCGGCGAGCGTGGCCGACGTGAAGCCGGGGGCGCCCGTGTTCGTCCCGTCCCAGAAGGCGGACGACGGGACGCTGAGCGCGGGTCGGGTCATGGTGGGCAAGAACGGGGTCGTCCCGCCCATGTGAGGCCGTCCTCGCGCGTGGGATTCAGGAGGGCGTGACCGGATTCCGCAGCGCGAGCTGGATCGCCGGGCCGGTCGCCCCCGGGTCGGGCGCGTCGACATCGATGTAGACCGGCACGCTGCCGAGCGCCGCCGTGAACTGCCGCCAGGCATCGCGCCGCTGCACCAGCCGGGTCGAGTCGCGGCCGAAGCGCCGGCTGAACGACGTCTCGTCGACCATCACGACGGTCGGCACGCCTTGCGCCGTACGCGCGGCGAGCGCCCGCAGGAACCGGCCGTGGTGCTCTGGCTCGGGCGTGGCCGCGAGGTCGAAAAGGACCACGACGTGGGTGGTCCCGGTCGGGATCGGTTCGGACGCCTCGTCCTCGGCGCCGAAGGGTGCGTCGGGCGCGAGATCGACGTGCAGCCCGTCGCCGAGGATGGGGGCGAGCGCATGCTGCAACCAGGCTGCCGCCGGCTCGCCCGGCGTCCAGGCATAGGGCTGGATCCGAACCCGGGCGACGTCGCCGCGCTGCTGGCGCGCCAGACGCTGAAAATAGGGCTCGTCGAGCGACAGGGGGAAGTGCCGTGCGAGCCAGCGGGCGCGCAGGTCGGCACCCAGGGCCAGCAGTCCCCGCGGCAGGACGACGTAGAGCG
>JALYHO010000226.1 GCA_030776545.1 Pseudomonadota bacterium
CCACTGCGCAGGCCGCTGCGCGCGCCGGCTTCGGCAGGCTGCACGTCACCGATGACGGCATCGCTGTAGGGGCCACCCAGGCCGATGCGCTTGGCGGTCTTGGCGTCGAGCTCGGTGCTGCCGAGCCGATCCAGCTCGAGCGTGAGGGTGCGGCGCTGCAGCCCCTCGCGATCGGTCACCGCGATTTGCAGCGGCCGGCCCTGCAGGACGGCTCGCTGCACCTCCCACACCAGATCGGTCAGCGAGCGGATCTCGTGCCAGTCGGCACCGTCATCGGAGACTTCGCGGACCCAATCGCCCGCACGCAGCCCGGCACGGGCGGCCAGGCTCTCGGCCACCGGGGAGCCCAGCACCGCACGTGGCTCGTCCAGGCCGATCCAGTGCGCCGCCGAATAAAGCGCGACCGCGAGCAGCAGATTGGCCGCGGGCCCGGCCGCGACGATGGCGGCGCGTTGCCACAGGGGTTTGTGCTCGAAGCTTTGCGCGACCTGGTCCGGCGGCACGGCCACGCCACGCCCGAGCATCTGCACGTAGCCGCCGAAAGGGAGCGCGGAAAGCACGAATTCGGTGCGATCCGGGCCGGCCTGATGGCGCCACACCACGCGACCGAAGCCGACCGAGAACCGCAGCACTTTCACGCCACAGGCGCGGGCAACGCGGTAGTGCCCATATTCGTGGAAGACGATCAGGACACTGATGGTGACCAGGAAGGCGAGGACGGCGGTGATGGAATTCATGGCTGGAGGCCTTTGACGAATCGGCTCGCGCAATCGCGCGCGCGCCGGTCGATGTCGAGCAGGGCGTCGAGCGACGCGACGCCGTCAGCGCCCACGTCGATGTTGTCGAGCGCATCGGCGATCACGCCGTGGATTTGATCGAAGCGGATGGTCTGTGACAGAAACGCCGCCACCGCGGTCTCGTTGGCCGCGTTGAGCACCGTCGAGCTGCCTTCGGGGCCGCGCAACGTCTCCCAGGCCAGGGCGAGCCCGGGATAACGCTGCAGATCCGGCGCCTCGAAAGTAAGCGCCGCCAGGGTGGTGAAGTCCAGGCTCGCCGCGCCCGATTCGATCCGCTCGGGAAACGACAGGCCGTAGGCGATCGGCACCCGCATGTCGGGCGTGCCGAGTTGCGCCAACACCGAATGGTCGCGGCAGACGACCATCGAATGCACGATCTGCTGCGGATGGATGACCACCCGGATCTGCTCGGGCGCGAGCGCGAACAGCCAATGCGCTTCGATCACCTCGAGCGCCTTGTTCATCATGGTCGCGGAGTCGACCGAAATCTTGCGGCCCATGGCGAAGTTCGGGTGCGCACACGCCTCGTCCGGGGTGATGCTGCCCAGGGTCGCCGGGTCGCGCCGTCGGAACGGGCCGCCGGAAGAGGTCAGCAAAATGTGGTCGATGCGGCGCGGCCAGGCACTGCGGTCTTCCGGCAGGCACTGGAAGATGGCCGAGTGCTCGCTGTCGATCGGCAGCAGCGTGGCGCCCCCCTCGCGTACCGCCTTCATGAAGAGCGCGCCGCCGACCACCAGGGCCTCCTTGTTGGCCAGAAGCAGCCGCTTGCCGGCCTGCGCGGCCGCCAGGCACGGGGCCAGGCCGGCCGCGCCGACGATCGCCGCCATGACCGCGTCGACATCCGGGTGGGCGGCCATGTCGCACAGCGCCTGCGCTCCCGACAGCACCTCGGTGGTCGAGGCGTGGGCGCGCAGCTGGCTGCGGAGTTCGGCGGCGCGCGCCGCTTCGGGAAGGACCGCAAAACGCGGACGCCATTGCAAGCACTGCGCGAGCAATACGTCGAGCCGGCTGTGCGCGGACAGTGCAAACACCTCGAAACGGTCGGGATGGCGGGAGATGACGTCGAGCGTGCTGGTGCCGACCGAACCGGTGGCGCCCAGGATGCAGACCCGCTGGCGCGAACCGTGGGCGGTGCTGCTCATAGCGAGACCAGGGCCAGCGCGATCGGGAACACCGGCAGCAGGGCGTCCACGCGGTCGAGCACGCCGCCGTGTCCGGGCAGCAGCCCGCTGCTGTCCTTGGCGCCGGCGGCGCGCTTGATCAACGACTCGAACAAGTCCCCGACCACGCTCATGGTGGCCAGAAATACCACGACCAGACCCAGTCCGGGCCAGCCCATCCGCGCGAGCAGCCGGCTGTAGAGACTCAATCCGTCCACCGCCAACCGGCCGTCCAGCCACACCCAGAACATGGCCAGCACGATGGCGCCGAGCATCCCGCTCCAGACTCCCGCCCAGCTCTTGCCCGGGCTGATCAAAGGGGCGAGCTTGCGCTTGCCGAATGCGCGGCCGCCGAAGTAGGCGGCGATGTCGGCGACCCAGACCAGGCAGAACACCGAAAGGATGAAATCGAGTCCGAGCGTCCTGGCTGCGGCCATCGCGAGCCAGGCGGTCCACAGGAGCAGGAATCCGGTGGCGCAGCGCAATGCGACGGGCAGTCGCGGCCACCCCCCGACCCCCGCACGCAACACGTACGTGCCCCCGAGGACCCAGACCGCGAGCGCCAGCCACCAGACGTCGCGCGGCGGGGCCGCGTCCCAGCCGGCCCAAAGCGCGGCGAAACAGGCCACTCCCAGTGCCAGGGCCATCCCGATCGAGGCGCGCCCCGCGCCATTGAGCCGCCCCCATTCCCACGCGGCGGCCGAGAACCCGGCGAGCGCCAGCAGGGCAAACGGCCACGCCACGCGGACGAGCAGCGCCGGCAACAAGAACGCCAACAGAACCAAGGCCGTGATGATCCGTTGCCTGAGCATGTCAGACGGCTCCGAAGCGGCGGTCGCGGCGAGCGAATTCGGCGAGTGCCGCATCGAGCTCGGCCTCGCCGAACTCGGGCCAGAGACAGTCGCTGAAGACGAGCTCGGAATAGGCCGCTTGCCAGAGCAGGAAGTTGCTGATGCGCACTTCGCCCCCCGTTCTGATGAACAGGTCGGGGTCGGGTGCATAGCTCAAGGCCATGTACCGGTTCAGGGTCGACTCGTCGAGCGCGTCGGCGGGGATTCCGGCCGCGATCGCCTGCTGGCAGGCCTGCACGATGTCCCAGCGGCCGCCGTAGTTGAAGGCGACCGACAGGGTAATGCGGGAGTTGTTCAGGGTGAGCGACTCGGCCTGCTCCCAGGCCTGGCGGAGCTTGTCGGAGACCTGGCTGCGGTCGCCGATGATCTTGATGCGCACGCCCTTGTCAGCCAGCTTGCCCAGGTACTTGGCCACCGCGACCAGCACGAGGCCCATCAGGCCCGAGACTTCCTCGGTCGGACGCTTCCAGTTCTCGGACGAGAACGCGAACACGGTCAGGTACTCGATGCCGCGGTCGGCGCAACTGAGCACCGTCCGCACGAGCGCGTCGACGCCCTGCTTGTGGCCGAAAAATCGCGGCATGAAGCGCTTTTTGGCCCAACGGCCGTTGCCGTCCATCACGATGGCCACGTGCCGCGGCATCGTCGCCGGGGCGGCAGACACACGAGCGACAGCGCTCACACGCGGCAGCCGGCAAAACCCGGGAAGGACGTGGCCTGGAAGGACCGACACACCCCGACCACGTCAGACCGCCATGATCTCGGCTTCCTTGCCGCTCACCAGCCGGTCGATCTCGGCGATGGTGCGGTCGGTGAGCTTTTGCAGTTCGTCCAGGGAACGGCGCTCTTCGTCCTCGCTGATCTCTTTGTCCTTGAGCAGCTTCTTGGCGTGGTCGTTGGCGTCGCGACGCAGGTTGCGGACGGCTACCTTGGCATCCTCACCCGCGTTGCGAACGACCTTGGTGAGTTCCTTCCTGCGCTCTTCGGTCAGCGCGGGCATCGGCACGCGCAGCAAGTCGCCCTGCGTCGACGGATTGAGGCCCAGGTCGGACTCGCGGATCGCTTTCTCGATCTTGGCGCCCATGCCTTTTTCCCACGGCTGAACACTGATCGTGCGAGCGTCCAACAGGCTGACGTTGGCGACCTGGCTGATCGGCACCAGCGAGCCGTAGTAGTCGACCTGCACCTGGTCGAGGATGCCGGGATGCGCCCGCCCGGTCCGGATCTTGTGCAGTTCGTTCTTGAAAGTCTCGATCGACCGGGCCATTTTCTGCTCGGCCGTCTTCTTGATGTCGGCAATGCTCATGACAACTCTCTCTTCCCGCTCTTGGTCAAACCGCGCCGGTTCAGACCCGAACCAGCGTGCCTTCGTCTTCGCCCTGAACCACCCGCTTGAGCGCCCCCGGCTTGAATATGCTGAAGACCCGGATCGGCAGCTTCTGGTCTCGGCACAACGCGAATGCGGTTGCATCGAGTACCTGCAGGTTCTTGGTGATCGCTTCGTCGAACGTCAGTTCCGAATAACGGGTCGCCGAAGGGTCTTTCTTCGGGTCGGCGGTGTAGACGCCGTCGACCTTGGTCGCCTTCAGAACGATCTCGGCGCCGATCTCGGCACCGCGCAGGGCGGCGGCGGTGTCGGTCGTGAAAAACGGATTGCCGGTGCCGGCGGCGAAGACCACCACCTTGCCCTCTTCGAGGTACTGCAGGGCCTTGGGGCGAACGTAGGGCTCCACCACCTGTTCGATGGCGATGGCCGACATGACGCGCGCGGTCATTCCCTCCTGACGCATCGTGTCGGCGAGCGCGAGCGCGTTCATCACGGTGGCGAGCATGCCCATGTAGTCGGCGGTGGCGCGGTCCATGCCGACGGAGCCGCCCGCGACGCCGCGGAAGATGTTCCCGCCGCCGATCACGACCGCCACCTCGCAGCCCATCTGGGTCACTTCCTGCACCTCGCGCACCATGCGGACGATGGTGGCGCGGTTGATCCCGTACGCGTCGTCGCCCATCAGGGCTTCGCCGGACAATTTCAGCAGGATGCGCTTGTAGGCGGGCATGATCGGGCTCCGGGATCTCATTGCGGTGCTCGTGGGCACGGGTTGGCGCGAAGTCTAAGTCTTAAAACCTCCGGAAACGCCGCGCGCCGCACACCGACGCGCAACGATCCGAACGCCGCCCTGCCCTCAGGCGCCTTTGGCCGCCGCCACTTGCGCCGCGACCTCGGCAGCGAAGTCGTCGACTTTCTTCTCGATGCCCTCGCCGACCACGTACAGCGTGAAGCCCTTCACTGTCGTCGCCTTTTCCTTGAGCATCTGTTCCACGGTTTGCTTGTCGTTCTTGACGAAAGCCTGGTTGAACAGACTCACTTCCTTCAGGAACTTCGCGACCGACCCGTCGATGCGCTTGGCGACGATCTCGGCCGACTGCGGCGTCTTGCCTTCGGACCTGGCTTTTTCGGCATCTTCGGCGGCCTTTTGCGAGGCGACCGAACGCTCGGTCTCGATCAGTTTGGCCGGCACGTCGCTCGACTGCAGCGCCACGGGCTTCATCGCGGCGACGTGCATCGCCACGTCCTTGGCTGCGACTTCGTCGCCTTCGTACTCGACCATGACACCGATGCGCGTGCCGTGCAGGTAGCTCGCGAGCTTGCTTCCCTCGTAGCGCTTGAAGCGACGTATCGACATGTTTTCGCCGATCGTCCCGATCAGACCCTTGCGAACGTCTTCCAGCGTCGGGCCGTAGCCGTCTTGCTCATAGGGCAGTGCCGCCAGGGCCGCGACATCGACCGGGCCGTGCTCGGCCACCAGCGCAGCGCAGGCGTTGGCCATCTTCAGGAACATGTCGTTCTTGGAAGTGAAATCGGTTTCGCAGTTGACCTCCACGAGCGCACCGGCCCGGCCGGTGACCGCCGCCACGACCACGCCTTCGGCGGTGATGCGGGACGCCGCCTTGCCGGCCTTGCTGCCCAGCTTCACTCGCAGCAGTTCTTCGGCGCGTTCCATGTCGCCGCCGGCTTCGGTCAACGCCTTCTTGCATTCCATCATCGGCGCGTCGGTCTTCGCCCGCAGTTCGCCGACCATGCTTGCGGTGATTGCAGCCATCTTGCTCTACTCCTTCGATTCGATCAATTGAACGCCATCAGAAAAGGGGCCGCTGGCCCCTTGTGTCTTGCTGCCCGCGCGAGCCGGGCACGCGCCTTCAGGCGCCTTCGCTGACTTCGACGAATTCGTCACCCTCGGCGGCAGTGGCGCGGACCACCTCGTTCGTGGCGTTGGCCTTGCCTTCGAGCACCGCGTCGGCGACGGCGCGGGCATAGAGGGCCACGGCCTTGGACGAGTCGTCGTTGCCGGGGATCACGTAGTCGATGCCCTCGGGAGAGTGGTTCGAGTCGACCACGCCGATGATGGGAATGCCGAGCTTGCGCGCTTCCAGGATCGCGATCTTGTGGTAGCCGACGTCGATCACGAACATGGCGTCCGGCAGCGCGCTCATGTCTTGGATGCCGCCGATGTCCTTCTCGAGCTTGGTCATCTCGCGCTGGAACATCAGCGCTTCCTTCTTGATCCGGATCTCGGTGCCGGACTCGACCTGGGCCTTCATGTCCTTGAGCTTTTTCAAGGAGCCCTTGACGGTCTTGAAATTGGTCATCATGCCGCCCAACCAGCGCTGGTCGACGAACGGCATGCCGGCGCGCTTGGCTTCGGCTGCGATCACTTCGCGCGCCTGGCGCTTGGTGCCGATCATCAGGATCGTGCCGCGCCTGGCGGAGATCTGACGGATGAATTTCATCGCGTCGTTGAAGAGCGGTTGCGTCTTCTCGAGGTTGATGATGTGGATCTTGTTCCGATGGCCATAGATGTAGGGGGCCATTTTCGGGTTCCAGAAGCGCGTTTGGTGTCCGAAATGGACACCGGCTTCCAGCATTTCACGCATGCTGACAGTCATGAGGACTCCAAAGGTTGGTTCTAGAATCCGGCTCGAATCCCTGCCCGTCGGTCAGGACGGGCAGCGACACCTTTCAACAGCCGGTTCGCGATTGACCCTGGGAAGCGTCAGAGCCCTCATTGGCCCAGCCACACCCAAAGCCAATCGATTGTAGCATTCCCAATGACCATCGAAACGCCCGGTCGGCGCCCCCTTACGGCGCGTGCCGCCCTCGACGCCTGTGCGGCCGCGGCCGCTGGCCCTGCGGCCAGGCATGCCTTCTTGAGCACCTCGTTCGACACCGCCGCGGCCGTCGCGGCCACGGTCGATGCCCAGCGTCGCGCCGGCAGGCCCCTGCCCCCGCTGGCCGGACTCGCGGTCAGTGTCAAGGACCTGTTCGACGTGGAAGGCGAAATCAGCGCGGCGGCGTCCCGGGTGCTGGCCGAGCGGCCGCCGGCTGCGCGCGACTGTCCAGCCGTGGCCAGGTTGCGC
>JALYHO010000227.1 GCA_030776545.1 Pseudomonadota bacterium
GCACTACGGACTGGTCCTCGCCAATATTCTCGCGAGCCCGCTGAAGCTGCTGGCGCCCGTGCTCTGCGGCCACCTCGCGGACGGCGCCGACCTGGTCCTGGCGGGCATCCTCGCCCGCCAGGCCGACGAGCTGCAGGCCGCCTATTCGCCCTGGGTGGCACTCGGCGTCGCCGACGCGGAGGACGGCTGGATCCTGATGACCGCGCGGCGAGCGGCCTGACACGTCCCGGGCCGCGCGCATGACCCTGGCCACCCGATGCACCGCCTGCGGCACCGTGTTCCGCGTCGTGCAAGACCAGCTCAAGGTGTCCGAGGGATGGGTCCGCTGCGGTCGCTGCAACGAAGTTTTCAATGCCTTGCCAGCACTCTTCGATCTGGAACGGGACGCACCCCGCGAGCACCCGACGCCCGATCCCCGACCCGATGAGCCGGCCGAACCGTCGGAGTCACTCTTCTACGACGCGTCGCAGGCACCTGCGGAGGTCGACCTCGACATCAGCCCGCGCGAGGCCGAATCGCCCGGCGCGCTCGCCGCCGAGCGACTGGACGCCGCATCCGAGCGGGCGCCGCCGGGCGCGGAGGAGCACTACAAGGCGTCCTATTCATGGGGCTCGCAGCGCTCGACGCCGGCTGACCGGGTCGACGCGCGCGACCGGCTCGACTTTCCGGACGCCCGGTTCGATTCCGAACTTCCGGACGACGCCCTCGTGGACGGGGTCTCGGCCGAGCCCGGCGATCCCGGCGAGGGTCACGACACCGCCATCGAACTGCCCTTGCTCGAAGCGAGCGAACCGCATTTCGTGATCCACGCGCATCGCCGCGCGCTCTGGAAGAGCCCCCGGATGCTGGCGCTTCAAGGTGGGGTGGTGGCCGTGCTGCTGGCGCTGCTGGGGGGCCAGGCCGTGCATCATTTTCGCGACCCCGTGGCCGCCCGTTGGCCGGCCTCGGCGCCGCTGCTGAGGTCATGGTGCAGCTGGGCAGGCTGCACCCTGGAAGCGCCACGGCGCATCGAGGACGTCGTGGTCGAGAGCACGTCGCTCACCCGGGCACCGGGGCCCGATGCATTCAGGCTCTCGGTCGTGCTGCGCAACCGTGGCAACCTCGAGGTCATGCCGCCATCGGTCGAGCTCAGCCTGACCGACGCGGCCGGCCAGGCGATCGCACGGCGCGTCCTCTCCCCGCGCGACTTCCAGGCCCGGGCCGCCACGCTCCAGCCCGGCGCCGAAGCCCCCTGGCAGCTTTTTCTCACGTCGAGCGGCGCGTCCCGCATCACGGGCTACACCGTCGAAGTTTTCTATCCTTGAACCCGGCCCCTCCGCCATCGGACGCCACCCCAACTGCTCAGAGCAGGGAGTTTTTTCATGTCGGCACTTATTTGCGGTTCGCTCGCCTTCGACACGATCGCGACTTTTCCCGGCCGGTTCGCGCAACAAATCTTGCCCGACCAGCTGCACATCCTCAACGTCTCGTTCCTGGTCCCCACCTTGCGACGCGAGTTCGGCGGCTGCGCCGGCAACATCGCCTATTCGCTGGCCCAGCTCGGTGGTGAACCGGTGGTCATGGCGGCGCTCGGCAAGGATGGCGCTGATTACCGGCAGCGCATCGAATCATGGGGCGCGACGACGGCCCACGTGCGCACGGTCGAGGACAGCCACACCGCGCAGGCGATCATCATCACCGATATCGACAACAACCAGATCACCGCGTTCCACCCCGGGGCCATGCAATCGGCCCATCTGACACCGGTGCCGGTGCACCCCGGGCTGCGGGTCGCGATCATTGCCCCCGACGGTCGGGACGCGATGCTGCTGCATGCCGAACAACTCGCCGCGGCGGGCGTTCCCTTCATCTTCGACCCGGGCCAGCAACTGCCCATGTTCGACGGTGTCGAACTGCGCCGCTTCGTCGACCAGGCGAGCTGGCTCGCGGTCAACGACTACGAGGCACGGATGCTCTGCGAGCGCACCGGCGAGACGCTCGAAACCCTCTCCCGCGGCAAGCTCCGCGGGATCGTCGTGACCCTCGCCGCGGAGGGCTGCGACGTGTGGGAGAACGGACTGCGGACGCGGCTGGCGGGGCACCCCGTGGCGGAGGTGGTCGACCCGACCGGTGCCGGCGACGCGCTGCGCGCTGCGCTGCTCTACGGTATCGAACGCGACTGGCTCCTGCAGCGCTCGGTGGCGCTGGGCAACCGGCTCGGCGCGCTCAAGGTCGCATCGCGGGGGGGCCAGAATCACCGGGTGGAACGAGAGGCGGCAGGGGACTGAGCCGGCGACTTTCCCCGGGCACAAGACAAACAGCCCGGCAAGCCGGGCTGTCCAAACGATCACCTGATCAAAGGATCAGGGCTTGCTGCCGGTCGGGAATGGCCAGGCAGCCTGGGGGCTGAGGGCCGTCTTCGCCGGAGCCGCAGGGGCGGCGGGGGCGGCCGCAGCGGCCTTTTTCGCAGCAGGCTTCTTGGCCGCCTTCTTGGCAGGGGCCTTTTTCGCGGGGGCCTTCTTGGCCGCAGCTTTCTTGGCCGGCGCCTTCTTCGCAGCGGCCTTCTTGGCCGGCGCCTTCTTGGCCGCGACCTTCTTCGCTGGCGCCTTCTTCGCAGCAGCCTTCTTCGCCGGCGCCTTCTTGGCCGCGACTTTCTTGGCCGGAGCCTTCTTGGCCGCGACTTTCTTGGCCGGCGCCTTCTTGGCCGCCGTCTTCTTCGCCGGTGCCTTCTTCGCAGCCGGGGCCTTCTTCGCAGCGGCTTTCTTCGCCGGCGCTTTCTTTGCAGTTGCCATTTCGTTTCTCCTTGATCAAGTTGCAAAAAGAACTGCCGTGCGCCGACATGCCGGAACTCGACAGCTATCCACCATCCGAAGCTCCCCAGGAAAGGTGCTCCAGTACGGCGAATCCATTCGCGACTCGCGTGCCTCGGTACGTTGCCGGGACAGTCACGCGTCGCCTATCTTGATCTTGCTCGCGCTCCGGAATCGGATCGGTCCGGATGCGTCCGGACCCGAGCGCACGCAGGCCGCTCAGGTCCAGGTTCTGTCACTTTTCTATCGATTCAATCCCAAGACAACGCCCCACCGCTTTGGTACTCGATGACGCGGGTCTCGAAAAAATTTCGCTCCTTCTTCAGGTCGATCATTTCGCTCATCCACGGGAACGGGTTCTCTTCGTTGGGGAAAAGCTCTTCCAGGCCGATCTGGGTGGCTCGGCGATTGGCGATGTAGCGCAAGTAGCCCTTGAACATGGACGCGTTCATGCCGAGCACGCCGCGCGGCATGGTGTCTTCGGCGTAGCGGTATTCGAGTTCGACCGCCTTCAGGAACAGCGCCTTGATCTCGAGCTTGAACTCGGCCGTCCAGAGCTGCGGGTTCTCGAGCTTGATCTGGTTGATGAGGTCGATGCCGAAATTGCAGTGCATCGACTCGTCCCGCAAGATGTACTGGTACTGCTCGGCCGCCCCGGTCATCTTGTTCTGGCGACCCAGTGCGAGGATCTGGGTGAAGCCGACGTAGAAGAACAAGCCCTCCATCAGGCACGCGAAGACGATCAACGACTTCAACAGCGTGCGATCGGTCTCGACCGTGCCGGTGGAGAAGTTGGGATCCATGATCGCCGCGATGAAGGGGATCAGGAACTCGTCCTTGTCGCGGATCGACTTGACCTCGTTGTAGGCGTTGAAGATCTCGCTTTCGTCCAGGCCGAGCGACTCGACGATGTACTGGTAGGCGTGCGTGTGGATCGCCTCCTCGAACGCCTGGCGCAGCAGGAACTGGCGGCACTCGGGGGCGGTGATGTGGCGGTAGGTGCCGAGCACGATGTTGTTGGCCGCCAGCGAGTCGGCCGTGACGAAGAAGCCGAGGTTGCGCTTGACGATCCGGCGCTCGTCTTCGGTCAGGCCGTTGGGATCTTTCCAGGTCGCGATGTCACGCGACATGTTGACCTCTTGCGGCATCCAGTGGTTGGCGCAGGTGGCGAGGTATTTTTCCCAGGCCCACTTGTACTTGAACGGGACCAACTGGTTGACGTCGGTGCGACCGTTGATGATGCGTTTGTCCGACGCCTTCACGCGTTGTGCGGTCGCCGGCACGTCGTGCGCGGCTGGCACGGCGGGGACATCGCGGGGAGGGACGGCGGAGGACACAGGGGTGGCAGGCGCAGGAGACGGGGAGACCTGCGCGAGGCTCGCGGTGTGAACAGTCGAGGGTTTAACTTCTTCTTCCCAAACCAGCATGGTGAAAATTTCCTGTGCGTTCTAATTATGAGAGTGTTGCGCGATAACCCCAAGCACTTCTTGACATTCGCGCGCGTTGCTTGTTGCGGTATCGCATCGGCTCGACACGCCGCACCTCATTGGCAGGCCTCGCAATCGGGGTCGTCGATCGCGCAGAACTTCACGTCGGTCGCGGGATCGACGTGCGCGAGACTGCGTGCCGGGTCGAGGCCGGGTGCTGCACCGCCCGCTGCCATGGACAGCCCGCCATCGCTGGACACGGCGTTCATGTGACCGGCCTTGACCGTCGACTTCTCGGCGTGCGTCGCACCCACGGTGCGCAGGTAGTACGTGGTCTTGAGTCCGCGCAGCCACGCGAGCTTGTAGGTCTCGTCGAGCTTCTTGCCCGACGCACCCGCCATGTAGATGTTGAGCGACTGGGCCTGGTCGATCCACTTCTGGCGCCGCGCTGCGGCTTCGACCAGCCACTGGGTCTCGATCTCGAACGCCGTGGCATAGAGGGCCTTCAGTTCCGAAGGCACCCGGTCGATGCGTCGCAGCGATCCGTCGAAGTGCTTGAGGTCCATGACCATCACGTCGTCCCAGAGGCCGAGCTTCTTCAGGTCGCGCACGAGGTATTCGTTGACGATCGTGAACTCACCCGAGAGATTGGACTTGACCGAGAGGTTGCCGAACGACGGTTCGATGGAGGCGCTGACGCCGACGATGTTGGAGATCGTCGCGGTCGGAGCGATCGCGACGCAATTGGAGTTGCGCATTCCGTGCTGCGCGATGCGCGCGCGCAGCGCGTCCCAGTCGAGCGTGCTGCTGCGGTCGACCTCGACATGGCCGCCGCGGGCTTCGGCCAGCAAATCGAGCGAGTCGATCGGCAGGATGCCGCGGTCCCAGAGCGAGCCCCGGTAGCTCGAGTAGCGCCCGCGCTCGGCGGCGAGTTCGGTCGACGCCCAATACGCCTGATAGCAGACCGCCTCCATCGACCGGTCGGCGAAATCGACCGCGGCTTGCGACGCGTAGGGCAGGCCGAGCTCGTAGAGCGCATCCTGGAAGCCCATGATGCCCAGCCCCACCGGGCGGTGACGCAGGTTCGAGTCGCGCGCCTTCTTGACGGCGTAGTAGTTGATGTCGATCACGTTGTCGAGCATGCGCATGGCGGTCGAGACGGTCCGGCGCAGCTTGTCGTGGTCGATCTCGGCCACGCCCTCGACGTGGCGCAGGTGGTGCACCAGGTTCACCGAGCCGAGGTTGCAGACCGCGATTTCGGTCTCGCTGGTGTTGAGCGTGATTTCGGTGCAGAGGTTGCTGGAGTGAACGACCCCGACGTGCTGCTGCGGCGAGCGCACGTTGCAGGCGTCCTTGAAGGTGATCCAGGGGTGGCCGGTCTCGAACAGCATCGAGAGCATCTTGCGCCACAGATCGCGCGCCGGCATTTTCTTGTAGAGCTTGATCTCGCCGCTCGCCACCTTGGCCTCGTAGCCGGTGTAGGCGATTTCGAAGGCACGGCCGAACTTGTCGTGCAGGTCGGGGCAGGTGCTGGGCGAAAACAGCGTCCATTCGGTGCCCTCCATCACCCGGCGCATGAACAGGTCGGGGATCCAGTTGGCCGTGTTCATGTCGTGCGTGCGGCGGCGGTCGTCGCCGGTGTTCTTGCGCAGCTCGAGAAACTCTTCCAGGTCGAGGTGCCAGCTCTCCAGGTAGGCGCACACCGCGCCCTTGCGCTTGCCGCCCTGGTTGACCGCGACGGCGGTGTCGTTGACCACCTTCAGGAACGGCACCACGCCCTGGCTCTTGCCGTTGGTGCCCTTGATGTGGCTGCCGAGCGCCCGGACATTGGTCCAGTCGTTGCCCAGGCCACCCGCGAACTTGGACAGCAGGGCGTTCTCCTTGAGCGCCTCGTAGATGCCGTCCAGGTCGTCGGCCACCGTGGTGAGGTAGCAGCTCGAGAGCTGCGAGCGGCGCGTGCCGGCGTTGAAGAGCGTGGGCGTCGAGCTCATGAAGTCGAAGCTCGAGAGGACCTCGTAGAACTCGATGGCGCGGGCCTCGCGGTCGATCTCGCCGAGGGCCAGGCCCATCGCGACGCGCATGTAGAACGCTTGCGGCAGTTCGATGCGTTGTTCGTCGATGTGCAGGAAGTAGCGGTCGTAGAGGGTCTGCAGGCCGAGGTAGTCGAACTGCAGGTCGCGGTCGGCCTTGAGCGCGGCTCCCAGCCGGACCAGGTCGAACTGCAGCAGTTTCTCGTCCAGCAGTTCGGCCTGCACCCCCTTCTTGATGAAGCCCGGGAAGTACTCGGCGTAGCGCGCGTGCATGTCGGAATGCAGCGCTTCCTCGCCCAGAATTTCGCGGCGGATCGTGTGCAGCAGGAGCCGCGCGGTCGCCCGGGTATAGCCGGGGTCCTTTTCGATCAGCGTGCGCGCGGCCAGGATCGACGCCTTGTGAACTTCGTCCATCGGCACGCCGTCGTACAGGTTGCGCTTGGTCTCGGCCATGATGGGGTCGGGCTTGACCTCGCTGCCCAGTCCGGCGCAGGCCGAATCGATCACGGTCTGCAGGCGTTTCAGGTCGAGCGGCACACGCACGCCACCATCGAGCACGGTGAGCACCGGCTCGGGCGCAGCGACGGGGTGGTTCTGCTTGCTGCGTTCTTGCGTGCGACGCTCGCGATACAGCACGTAGGCCCGCGCCACTTCATGATGACCGCCGCGCATCAGGCCCAGTTCGACCTGGTCCTGCACGTCTTCGATGTGGAAGCTGCCGCCACCCGCGCGCGAACGCAGCAGCGCGCGCACGACCGATTCGGTCAGGCCATCGACGGTTTCGCGCACGCTCGCGGAGGCGGCGCCCTGCGTGCCATGGACCGCGAGAAAGGCTTTCATCAAGGCGACGGCGATCTTGTTCGGCTCGAACGCGACCACGGCCCCGTTGCGGCGTATGACCTGGTAGCCCTGGTAGACGGACGGGATCGAGGCCGGTGCGCCGGCCATGGGACGGACGGCCGTGCCGGGTTGCGACGGGGGGGTGGAAACAGCTTGCATGGGGTGCCCTCGGATGGAACGTTGGTGCTCGGTGTCGAACGGTGCGAAAGCCGGTTCGGCACGCGGTGAAAAATGAAGTCGAAAATGCGGTCGGAAATGCAGTCGAAGGAGGCCGGCGAACGTGCCGGATCGTGGTTCATGTCCTGGCGTGTCGGCCGGCCGGACCGTGCGTTGGGTCGATCGGTTGCCGGCTGGCGGCTCGTGCTTGAGACCCTATATCTGGGGTCGATTGCCTACTTTAGCACTACCTATAGTGTGCAGGGGCGGCTGCGAATTGAATTCTCCGCGCTGCGTCCAGGGCCTTGACAGCGGCGAAAAACGGGCTGCGCCGCATCCCTGTTGACTTGGCGGCCGGACGCTTCATCGCCGGTCCGGCCGATCATCGGGAAAGTCCTGATCCGGCAGCCCCGCCAAGGTGCGCAAACGGGCCCAGTCGAAGCCGGCCCCCGGGTCTTTTTTTCGTCCCGGCGCGACGTGTTCGTGGCCGGCGATGCCGGCGATCGGATAGCGGCGCGCCAGCACGCCGGCCAGCTCGGCGAGCGCCTGATATTGCGCGGCCTCGAATTCGCTGCCTTCCAGGCCTTCGAGTTCGACGCCGATCGAATAGTCGTTGCAGTCGTGACGGCCGCGCCAGGAGGACGCACCGGCATGCCAGGCGCGCTCGTCGCAGGAGACGAACTGGATCAGCGAGCCGTCGCGCCGAATCAGGAAATGGGCCGACACGGTCGCGCCGCGAATCTGGTCGAAATAGGGATGCGCCTCCCAGTCGAGGCGGTTGGTGAAGAGCGCCTCGATCTCGGGACCGCCATAGACGCCCGGGGGCAAGCTGATCGAATGCACCAGCAACAAATCGATCCCACCATCTGCCGGTCGTGGCCCGAAGTTGGGGGACGGACAGTGCCGGGCCGCAGCCAGCCAGCCGTCCTGCCAGCGCTCGTTCGATGTCATGCCTGCCGCGCCGACTAGTCGCGGTCCGGTCCGTCGCCGCCGACGTTGACGTTCAAACGCGCCATCCGGTAGCGCATCTGGCGCAGCGAGAGGCCCAGGCTCGCCCCCGCCGCGGTGCGGTTGTAGCGGTGCCGCTCGAGCGCGCGCACCAGGATGTCGCGTTCGACCTCGTCGAGATGACGTTCGAGGTCGTCGGGCAGCGGTTCCTCCACCGGCACCAGGGGCGCGCGCTCGCGCAGCGCCTCGAGCACGTCGCCACGGGTGTTGCCGGTGATGAGGTCGAGCTCCTGGGCGGCGCTGTCGGTGAATACCGACTCGGGCAGGCCGAGGTCGTAGACGTCGATCGTCTCGCCGCCGGAGAGGGCCACCGCCCGGTGGAGCAGGTTTTCCAGCTCGCGCACGTTGCCGGGAAAGGGGTAGCGTTCCAGGTGCACCAGGGCGTCGCGGGTCAGGCGCGGCGGGGGCGACACCCCCGCGTCGGCGGCGATGCGCTCGAGCACCTGTTCGCTGATCGCGACCAGGTCTTCGAGACGCTCGCGCAAGGGCGGAACGCGGATCTGGATCACGTTGAGCCGGTAGTAGAGGTCCTGGCGGAACTGCCCGGCATGGACCTCGGCCGCCAGGTCCTTGTGGGTGGCGCTCAGCAGCCTCACGTTGACCGACACCTCGGTCACCGCGCCGACGGGGCGGACCGAGCGTTCCTGGATCGCGCGCAGCAATTTCGATTGCATGGCGATGGGCAGGTCGCCGATCTCGTCGAGGAACAAGGTGCCCCCGTTCGCGGCCTGGAAAAATCCTTCGCGGTCGTCCATGGCCCCGGTGAAGGCGCCCTTTCGATAGCCGAAGAACTCGGCCTCGAGCAGCTGCTCGGGGATGGCGCTGCAGTTGACCGCGACGAAGGGCTGGCCGGCGCGGATGCTGACCTCGTGGATGGCGCGCGCCACCAGCTCCTTGCCCGTGCCGGACTCGCCGTTGACGAGCACCGGGGCCATGCTGCGCGCGACCTTGTCGACCAGCGTGCGAACCTGCTGCATGGCCGCCGACCGGCCTGCCATGCGAGCGAGCGCCTGGC
>JALYHO010000228.1 GCA_030776545.1 Pseudomonadota bacterium
CATCGTGGCCGCGGTCTGGCTGCTGCGCTGGCTGCGGCGTCGCTTGATGCGCTGGCTGACGACCCGGGCGCCGGCGGGTCGCTTGCGGCGCTCGATCTACGCCTGGATCGTGGTGCTCGAGCGCACCCTCAATTTCGGTGTGATCGCGGTCGCACTGTCCTTCCTGCTGGATTGGGATCACACCCTCGCTCCGGCGACCGCGGCCTTGCTCGCGAACTTTTGCGGCATGCTGTGGTTCGGCGGCTTCATGTATGGCTTGTGGACGGCGCTGCTGTGTGCCGGGCGCCCCTCGTGGCGGCTGCCTCGCATTCCGGACGAGGTCGCCACCGGCGTGCGCTGGTTCCCGCCCCTGCTGACCGTCGTGAGTCTGGCGACCTGGCTGGCCGAGCGGCTGACGGCGTTGATCAACGCCAGCCTGCCGCTGACGGTCGCGGTCAACTGCATGGTCGCGCTCGCCCTCGGCCTGACCGTGGTGCTGGCGCTGATGCGCGGTGTGCGTGCCTGGCGCCGCCAGATCTTGCTGGATGAGACCCAACCGCACGGACCGCCGCTGCTCGTGATCGTGGCGGGGCTGAACTGGCTGGTCCTCGCCACGGCAGTGGTTTGTTTGCTGGTGGGGTACGTGGCATTCGGGAGCTTCGCGATCAAACAGGTGGTGTGGGTCGGCCTCGTGGTGGGCGCCACTTACTTGCTTGCCGGTCTCATCGACGACGTCCTGATGGCCTGGCTCGGGACCGCCCCGCAGGCCGACGCGGCAACGGCAGAGGCCCAGGGTCAGACGACCTCGGCACAGGTCGCGGTGCTGGCCTCCGGCGTCCTCCGTCTGGCGCTGATGCTGCTCGCGCTGATGCTGCTGCTGGCACCTTTCGGCGAAGGGCCTGGCGACCTGCTGCGTCGCAGTGCCGAATGGCAACAAGGCCTCAAGATCGGCGAATTCGCGCTACAGCCCGGGACCCTGCTGCTGGCGATGGGCGTCCTGGTCGGGAGCCTCGGGGTGGTGCGGCTGCTGCGCTTCTGGCTTTCCGAGCGCTACCTGCCGACCACCTCCCTGGATCCCGGCATGCGCAGTTCGGCGACCTCGTTGTTCGGCTATGCCGGGGTGGTCGTCGCCATCTCGCTGGCCATGTCGGCGCTCGGGATCGGGCTTGAACGCATCGCCTGGGTCGCGAGCGCGCTCTCCGTGGGCATCGGCTTCGGCCTGCAGGCGGTGGTGCAAAACTTCGTTTCGGGCCTCATCCTGCTCGCCGAGCGGCCGGTCAAGGTCGGTGACTGGGTGTCGCTCAGCGGCGTGGAGGGCGACATCCGCCGCATCAACGTGCGTGCGACCGAGATTCAGATGGGCGACCGTTCGACCGTGATCGTGCCGAATTCCGAATTCATCACCAAGATCGTACGCAACGTGACCTTGGCGAACCCGATCGGACTGGTGCAGATCAAGTTGCCCGCGCCGCTCAAGAGCGACCCGGAACAGGTCAAGGCGATATTGCTGGAAGCCTTCGATGCGAACGCCGACGTCCTCGACACCCCCGGGCCCGCGGTGCTGCTCGACGGCGTCGACGGCGGGCAACTCCAGTTCAACGCGACCGGCTACGCCAACTCACCGCGCAGCGTCGCGCGCGTCCGCAGCGAAGTGCTTTTCGACGTATTGAAGCGCCTTGCAGCGGCGGGAATCACCTTGGAACGCCCGCCGACGATGCTGCTGCACGAGCCGCGCGCCGAGGGGGGTTGACGTGACGGGGAACGCGAGGCTTCGAGGTCGGTGACGGAGCGCCGGCGGCTTCGGCCAGCTCCGCCCGAACGTTAGGTTGATACGTCTTGGACCCCTCAACCGACCACGCGGGTCTTCGACACGCTCACCCCGACCGCGGAATGGAGACATGAGAGGCCTGCCGGCGCCCGCCGCCCAGGGTCCATCGCGCAAGCGCGAACGCGGTCGAAGCGGCCAGGGCGATGGCTGCGACCATGGGCACGGCGCTCCCGTCGACAAAGCGACTTGTCAAGGCGATCGCCGCGGCGCCTGAAACGAGTTGCAGCGTGCCCATCAACGCCGACGCCGCGCCAGCATTCGCGGCCTGATCTTCGAGTGCCAACACGGCGCAGGTCGGGACGACCAGGCCGAGACATCCATAACCCACCAGCAGCCCCGGCAGCAACACCGCCAGCGTGTCGATGCCGCCCAGGGTCAACCCCAGCAGCACGACCATCGAGAAGGCAAGCCCGAACACCGCGGCGGCGATGACGCGCGGCAACCCATGCCGCGCGCTCAAGCGGCCCGCGAACTGCGACATACCGATATACGACGCCGCATTGATCGCGAAAGCGAGACTGTATTGCCGCGGCGTCAACCCATAGTGGTCGATCAGCACGAAGGACGAATTGGCGAGGTAGATGAAGAAGGACGCCATGCCGCAGGCGCCGACCCCCGTCAGGCCGAGGAAGCGCGCGTCCTGGAGCAAGCGGGCGAATGCGCGCAGCGTGCTGCGCACATCGCTGTCGATGCGCGCGGCCCGGCTCCGGGTTTCGGGAAGCAAGGCAGCAGCCAGTCCCAACCCCAGAACGCCGACCGCGCCGACCACCCAGAAAATCGCGCGCCAGCCAGCGGCATCGATGACGACGCTGCCGAGCAAGGTCGCCAAGATCGGCGAGACGCTGAAGACGAGCATGAGCATCGACATCAGGCGGGTCGCTGCGGCCCCGGTGTGCAGGTCGCGCACGATCGCACGCGGCACCACGATGGGTGCGCCCGCGCCCAGGCCCTGGAGGAAGCGGAACCCGATCAGCCAATCGGCGTCCGGGGCCAGCGCGCACCCGATGCTCGCGGCCACGAACAGCACGATGCCCACGTAGAGCGGTGGCTTCCTCCCGAAGATGTCCGACGCGGGGCCGTAGACGATCTGGCTCAGCGCGAACGACAGGAAAAATACCAGCAAGCTGGACTGAACGACATGCACGTCGGCATGCAGCGCGCTTCCGATGGCGGGCAGCGCCGGAAGGTACATGTCGATCGCGAAGGGGCCGATGGCCGAAAGCAGGCCCAAGACCAGGGCCATGCGCAGGAAAGAAGCTGTCATCGGCGCACAATAAGCGCGATCCTTGCCGGCCCTTCGAGCAATTGTTTCTTCAGCCCACGCGCGGACGAGCCGCCCTGACGCGATCTTTCACCTCGGGCCCGGAGCTTTCAGTGCGATGGCAAGCCGATCTCCGCGTTAGAACATCTGGCTTCGAACGTTCCAGGTTGTAGCCATGTCGCGACCGGCCACTGCTGTTCAAGCGGGCGGCGGGCGCGTGTCGAGGAAGCTTTGGCGCGCGTTGAGCTTGTCGGCCAGTCGCGCCAGGTTGGGGTGGCGTTCGCGCCAGGCGATCTGCGGAAAGCGATAGGTCAGGTAGTCGAGCGCACAACCGACGGCGATGTCGGCCAGCGACAGGTGGATGCCGGTGCACCAGGCTTTTTCGGCCAAGCCCGTGCTGATGGCGTCGACCGAGACGTCCACCTTGTGGAGTTGCCGGTCGACCCAGGCCTGGCTGCGCTGCTCGGCATTGCGGCCCGGCCAGGTCTGCTCGAGGCGGGCGAGGATCGCGGCGTCGAGGATGCCGTCGCCCAACGCTTCCCAGGTGCGGACCTCGATGCGCTCGCGGCTGCCTTCCGGAATCAGGCGGCTCACGGGCGAGCGGGTGTCGAGGTACTCGACGATCACGCGGGAATCGAAGACCGCCTCGCCACCCGACAGGACCAGGCAGGGCACCTTGCCGAGCGGGTTGGCCTTCAGGATCTTGTCGTTTCCCCACACGTCTTCGAGCTCGTGCTGGTAGTCGAGCTTTTTCTCCGCCATCACGACTCGGACTTTGCGCACGTACGGGCTGGTGAGTGAACCGATGAGTTTCATTGCCTGTTGCCGTCCCTGGCGCCTTCGATGTGGTTGCGGGGGATTTTAGCGGTCCACCCCCGCCGCCAGGGCCGGGCGGCGTAGCGTCCAGTCCACACTCGGAGGTCGCCCGGGAAGATCCAGGCGCGCCACCGCCGCCGGCGACTCGGCGATCACCCGCCCCCGGCGGACGACCATGAGCCGGCTGGCACGCAGACGAATCGCCTCGACCGGGTCGCGCGCCTGCAACAGGACGAAATCGGCGAAGTCGCCGACGCCGAGCCCGTAGCCTTCGAGCCCGAGCACCCGAGCGGCGTTCACGGTGACCGCGTCGAAACACGCTTCCATCTGGCTCCTGGAGGTCATCTGTGCCACGTGCAGGCCCATGTGGGCGACTTCGAGCATGTCGGCGCTGCCGAGACCGTACCAGGGGTCCATCACGCAATCGTGCCCGAACGCGACATTGACACCCGCGGCCAGGAGCTCCGGCACCCGAGTCATGCCGCGGCGCCTGGGATAAGTGTCGTGGCGCCCTTGCAGCGTGATGTTGATGAGCGGGTTGGCGACCGCGTGGACCTCGGCCTCGCGGAGCAAGGGCAACAGCTTGCTGACGTAGTAGTTGTCCATCGAATGCATGGAGGTGAGGTGCGACCCCGTCACCCGCCCCTGGAGCCCCAGCCGTTGGGTCTGGAAGGCCAGGGTCTCGATGTGGCGCGAGAGCGGATCGTCGCTTTCGTCGCAGTGCATGTCGACCCGCAAGCCACGCGCTGCGGCGAGTTCGCACAGCAACCGCACGCTTTCGCCGCCCTCGGCCATGGTCCGTTCGAAATGCGGGATCCCGCCGACCACGTCGACGCCGAGGTCGAGCGCTCGCTCGAGGTTGGCCAGCGCGGCGGGAGAGCGCAACAGCCCGTCCTGCGGGAAGGCGACGAGTTGCAGGTCGATATAGGGGCGTACAGTTCGACGCACTTGCAAAAGCGCCTCGACCGCGAGCAGCCGGTCGTCGCAGACGTCGACGTGGCTGCGTATCGCCAGCACGCCTTTGGCCGCCGCCCAATCGCAATATTGCATCGCGCGCTCGGCGAGTGCTTCCTGGGTCAACACCGGCTTGAGCTCCCCCCACAAAGCGATTCCCTCGAGGAGGGTGCCGCTGCCGTTGACCCGCGGCAAGCCGTGGCTGAGCGTCGCGTCCATGTGGAAATGGGCGTCGACGAAGGGCGGGCTCAGCAGCTGACCGGCGCCCTCCACGACGCGGGCCTCCGGCGGCGCCGGCAGACCGGGACCCACGCCGACGATGCGTTCGCCCTCGGCAAGCAGGTCCTGCAGGGTGTCTGCACCGGGAAAGCGAACGTTACGCACCAGCAGCGGCCGGAGGGCTTCCATGAGCGACACCTTTGCTACGTACTGAAACACACCGCACTTCAGCCCGTTGCTGCGGCGCCGAAAATACGAAACTGCGTTCAGTCTATTCCGCCCGGATCTGTCTTGGCCCTTTTCGACGTGTTCAAGCTCCTGCTCCTTTTCGTTCACCTGCTCGGCACCAGCCTGGCGCTCGGCGCCATCGTCGCCACCGACATCCGCCTGCTGCGCCGCCTGGCCGACGACCGGGTGCGGATCGCGCCGCCGAATCCCTTCGTGATGCGCCTGATCACGCTCGCCCTGGTCACGCTGTTCGTGACCGGCGTGGCCTTGATCGGCCTGGGATGGCGCGACGACCCGACCTATCTCAGCGGCAACCCCAAACTGCAAGCCAAGCTGCTGCTGGTGGCGATACTCAGCATCAATGCCATGGTGCTGCACCGTTACACCTTCCCGGGCCTGGCACGCGGTCGTCGCGTGGCGCGCTGGAAGGTCGCGGATTTCTTGCGGGTGGCATTGCCGGTTTCCATCTCAAATTGTCTCTGGATGTATTGCGCGTTCCTCGGAATCGCCCGCCCGTGGAGTCGGACCGTCTCGATGGATTTCGTGCTCGGAACCGCGGTCTGGCTGCTCGCGGCCACGCTCGCCGGGGTGACCACGGTCCTGGTGATCGCGGCGCAGGACCGCACCCATGCCGAGCCGGGCTGGATCGACGGGCTCAAGCGCCGGATCGACGCGCTCGCCACCGCGCTGCACATCTAGCGTGGTGCGGCCACGCTCCGGGCGATCGGGGCGGGTCGACTCCTACAATCCGGCCACGTCCCCTGCACGAAGCGCCTCGCGCGAGCCGCCATGACCCTCTCCGCCCTGACCGCCCTGTCGCCGCTCGACGGCCGCTACGCCTCCAAAGTGGCGGCGCTGCGGCCCCTGCTGTCGGAGTTCGGCCTCATGCACCGCCGCGTGCAGGTCGAAATCGAGTGGTTCATCGCGCTCTCCGACGCCGGCCTGGCGGAATTCCCGCCGCTCTCCGAGGCCGCCCGCGGGCTGCTGCGCGGCCTGGTGCTGCGCTTTTCGGAGGCCGACGCGCAAGCCATCAAGGACATCGAGCGCACCACCAACCACGACGTGAAGGCGGTCGAATATTGGCTCAAGGCGCGGTTCGAGACGAGCCCCGAGCTCCAGCGCGCGGGCGAGTTCGTGCATTTCGCCTGCACCAGCGAGGACATCAACAACACCAGCCACGGCCTGATGCTGCGCAGTGCGCGCGCCGAGGTGCTGCTGCCCGCCCTCGACGGTTTGATTGCCAAGCTGGCCGCCATGGCGCGCGCCTTTGCCGGCGTCGCCATGCTCTCGCGCACCCACGGCCAGACGGCCAGCCCGACCACCGTGGGCAAGGAAATCGCCAACGTGGTCGCGCGCCTGCAGCGCGCGCGCGCCAGCGTGGCGGAAGTCAAGATGCTCGCCAAGATGAACGGCGCGGTCGGCAACTACAACGCCCACCTGGCCGCCTATCCGGCCTTCGACTGGGAAGCCTTCGCACGGCGCGTCGTCGAGGAGCGGCTCGGCCTGGTGCTCAACCCCTACACGATCCAGATCGAGCCGCACGACTGGATGGCCGAGCTGTTCGACGCGGTCGCGCGCACCAACACCATCTTGATCGACTGGTCGCGCGACGTGTGGGGCTACGTGAGCCTGGGCTACTTCAAGCAGCGCACCCGGGACGGCGAGATCGGCTCGTCGACCATGCCGCACAAGGTCAATCCCATCGATTTCGAGAACGCCGAAGGCAACTTCGGACTGGCCAACGCCATGCTCGCGCATCTGTCGCAGAAGCTCCCCATCAGCCGCTGGCAGCGCGACCTGACCGACAGCACCGTGCTGCGCAACATGGGCGTGGCGTTGGGGTATGCGCTGCTCGGCTACGACTCGCTCCGGCGCGGGCTGGACAAGCTCGAGGTCAACGAAGCCGCGCTCAGCGACGACCTCGACCACGCCTGGGAAGTGCTGGCCGAACCGATCCAGACGGTGATGCGGCGCTATCAGCTTCCTCACCCCTACGAACGCCTGAAAGAACTGACGCGGGGCAAGGCGATCACACGGGAGGTGATCGCCGAGTTCATCCGCGGCCTCGAGATCCCACCCGCCGAGCGCGACCGTTTGCTGGCGATGACGCCGGCCAACTACATCGGACAGGCGGCCGAGTTGGCGCGGCGCGTCGGGGGCGAGCCCTGATGGCCTCGGGACCGAGCTTCACGGCGATGCTCGCGCAGGCGCAGCGCGAGAACGACTCCATGCTGTGCGTCGGCCTGGACCCCGACCCGGCCCGTTTTCCAGGCTCCTGGAAGGACGACCCGCGTCGCATCTTCGATTTCTGCGCCACCATCGTCGATGCGACGCGCGACCTGGTGATCGCCTTCAAGCCCCAGATCGCCTACTTCGCCGCCCAGCGCGCCGAAGAACAGCTCGAACGACTGATCGCGCACATCCACCGCTCGGCCCCGGGCGTTCCCGTGATCCTCGACGCCAAGCGCGGCGACATCGGCAGCACGGCGGAGCAATACGCCCGCGAGGCCTTCGAGCGCTATGGCGCCGACGCCGTGACGCTCTCTCCCTTCATGGGGTTCGATTCGATCGAGCCGTACCTGGCCTACGCCGGCAAAGGCGCGATCCTGTTGTGCCGCACGTCCAATCCGGGTGGCACTGACCTGCAAGGGCAGCAGCTGTCCAATGGCGACCGGCTCTTCGAGCACATCGCCCGGCTGGCCGCCGGGCGCTGGAACGCGGGCGGCCAACTGGCCTTGGTGGTGGGAGCCACTTTCGCCGGCGAGATCGAGCGCGTCCGCCAGCTCGCACCGACGCTGCCGCTGCTGATCCCGGGGATCGGGGCGCAGGGGGGTGACGCGGCCGCTGCGGTGCGCGCCGGCTGGCGTCCCGACGCGCCGGTCATCGTCAGCTCGTCGCGCGCCGTGCTCTATGCCAGCCGCAACGACAATTTCGCGCAGGCCGCGCGGCAGGTCGCCGAGACCACGCGCGACGAATTGAACCAGGCGCGCACCCTCACCTGACATCGACGCGGCAGAGCGAGCCCCGATATCAGCTTGTACCATCGGGCGTCACCTGCCCTGCAGCATGCCCCACGCCCTTTCCGCCGAAACCGATCCGCCTCATTCCGCGGCGCGGATGATCAGCCGAATCTTCGTCGGCACCACCGCATTGGCGGCACTCACCGCGCTCCTCAGCGCCGCGGTCCTGGCACTTCTCCCGCCCGATCTCGCGCTTTCGCGCCGCTTGCCGCTGGTGGCCTGCTGCGTGGCGTTCGCGCTCGCTTGCGGCCTGGCGGTCAGTCGCAGCAGACGCCCGAACTTTGCCTTGAACGCGGTCTGGTGCGCGCTGGCGACCGGTGCGATCGCGCTGATCGCTTTCGCGGCGTGGATGCTGAGCGAGGGCGTGCACAGTCCGACACTCGGTTTTTACAGTCTGATCGTCTGCATCATCGGCGCCATCACGGGTCTGCGCAACGGACTGGTGCTCGGCGCCCTGTCCCTTGCGACGCTCGTTTTCCTGGGCTGGGCCGAGGCGAGCGGCGCGCTGGTGGTCGGCGCGGTGGCCGCGTCGCTGCACCTGGCGCTGGCGTTCCAGGCCCTGGTGGTGTGCTTTGGCATCGTCGGAGGCGCGCTGATCGCGCGCGTGATCGATCACTACCTGCGGGCGGCCGAAGAGCGCGAGCAGCGGTTTCGCGGTCTGCTGCGCCTGGCCACCGACTGGTACTGGGAGCAGGACCGCGATTTCCGCTTCACCGCGATGACCGAAGCGAGCGCCGACCTGCTGGCGCCGGCCCACCCCGAGCACGCCGACCGTCTGGGTTGGCAGACCGACGGCATGGGGCATTCCGACGAGGCCCTGGACGCGCACCGGGCCGACCTGGAAACGCATCGCCCGTTCAGCGGCCTGCTGGCGCGCCGGCGCGACGCGGGCGGGCGCTGGCGCACGCTCAGTGTCAGCGGCGAGCCCAAATACGACCCCGGCGGTGCGTTCACGGGCTACTGGGGCGTGGCCCGCGACGTCACCGACGAGGTGTTGACCCAGCGCGCCGTCGCCGCCAGCGAGACGCGCTACCGGGAACTCTTCACGCGGTCGCCCTCGCCTCTGTTCCTGCATCGGCGAGGCATGGTCTTCGACGCCAACGAGGCTGCCGCGCGGCTGTTCGGGTATCCGAACGCGGCTGCGATGAACGGACTCAACATCGTCACCTTGTTTCCGGCCGGGGGGCCGCGCGAGCGGGTCGGCGAGCGACTCCAGATGCTGGAGACGATGGCCGTCGGTGAAGGACTCGCCGTCACCGATTTCCAGCTGCGCGCGGTCGACGGCCGGGCGCTCAGCGTGCAGTCCACGGCGGTCCGGGTGGACACCACCAGCGGTCCCGCCAACCTGTCGATCTTTTTCGACATCAGCGCGCGCAAGGCCGTCGAAGGCGCGCTGCGCCGCTCCGAGGCGATGCTCTCGCATCTCTTCGCGACCAGTCCCGACTGCATCTCGCTCACCGACATGGCCAGCGGGCGCTACGCCATGGTCAACCCGGCCTTTTGCCGCCTGACCGGCTACGGTGCCGAGGAGGTGGTCGGACGCACCGGGCCGGAACTCTCGCTCTGGCAGGACCCGAGCCAGTACGACCGGCTACTGGCCGAGCTGGCCCGCGAAGGCACGGTGCTCGACATGCCCGCGGTGTTCATCTCGAAATCGGGGTCCGAAGTCTCGATGCTGCTCGCTGCCGGACGCTTCGTGATGGACCGGCGCGACTACCTCGTCGTCAACGCCCGCGACGTGACCGAGAGCGAGCGCACCCGCCTGCAACACGCGGCGATCCTCGAGCGGGCCTCGATCGGCATCGCCTTCACGCGTGACAACCGCTTCGTGCAGGCCAACCCCTTCTTCGAGCGCATGTTCGACTGGCCCTCGGGCGAGCTCGTGGGCCAGCCCGACGCGGTCGTCTGGCCGAGCCCCGAGGACCACCGCGAAATCGGCGAACTGGCCGGACCGTTGCTGAGCGCGGGGCATCCTTTCGAGATCGAGCGCCGCATGCGGCGTCGCGACGGCAGCCGATTCTGGTGCCGGCTGCTGGCCCAGGCGGTCGACCGCAACGAGCCCAGCCGGGGGGGGACCATCTGGATCGCCGAGGACGTGACCGAACGGCGGCGCCTGGACGAAGCGCTGGCGGCCGCGCGTGACGCGGCGGAGTCGGCGAGCCGCGCCAAGAGCGCCTTTCTCGCCAACACGAGCCACGAGATTCGCACGCCGCTCAACGGCCTGCTCGGGCTCACCCGGCTGGCGATGGCGCCCGAACTGCCCGACGCGCGGCGCCAGCAGTACCTGGTCCAGATCCTCGACAGTGCGCAGAGCCTGGCGGGGATCATGTCCGACATCCTGGACGTCTCGAAGATCGAAGCCGGCAAGTTCGCCCTCGACGACATCGCCTTCGACCTGCGCGAGACCCTGCGCGCCGTGCACCACGCCTACGAGTCGCTCGCCGAGGTCAAGGGCCTGGCGCTGCTGTTGTCGATCGACGAAGACCTGCCGGCCATCGTTCGCGGCGACCCGGTCCGCGTTCGGCAGATCCTCGCCAACTTCATCACCAACGCGCTCAAGTTCACCGACCGCGGGCATGTTCGGATCGAAGCCTCGCGGGGCGAGGGCGACTGGGTGCATCTGGCGGTTCGCGACACCGGACCCGGCGTGACGGCCGAAACCCAGGAGCGCCTGTTCCGGCCGTTCTCGCAAGGCGATTCGTCGACCACCCGGCGTTTCGGCGGCACCGGCCTCGGGTTGTCGATCTGCCGCGAGCTCGCGCAACTCATGGGCGGACGGGTCGGGGTCGACAGCATGGTCGGCAGCGGCAGCACCTTCTGGGCCGAACTTCCCCTGCCGCACTGCCTGCCGACGGGGGCCCCGGCCAACACCGAAGCCGTCGATCTCGCGCGCCTGGACGGCGCGCGCGTGCTGATGGCCGAAGACAACCCGGTCAACATGATGATCGCGGTGGCCATGCTCGAGCACTGGGGTGTGGCGGTCGCGCAAGCGGTGGATGGCCGCGAAGCCGTGGACGCGGTGCTCGCGGCGGCCGATGCCGGGCACCCCTACGACGTCGTCGTCATGGACCTGCAAATGCCGGTGATGGGCGGCTACGAGGCCGCCCGGGAACTGCGCCGGCACGAGGCGGCCCGCAAAGTGCCGATCGTCGCCCTCACGGCGGCGGCGCTGGTGTCGGAACGCGAGGAGGCCCTGGAGGCCGGGATGGACGACTTCCTCACCAAGCCCATCGATGCCAATCGGCTGCGCCAGACCCTGGCGCGCCTGGTCACGCGGCGGGCGAGCGTCTAAAGGCCCAGGCGCCTGCGGCGCCGTCCCGCCCGACCACGGGCAAGGGCGGGGGGCCGCGTCCGGGCCCCGACTACTCGCGGTAGTAGACGATCTGGTGGCTGCTCGCCAGCAGCTGCCAGTCCTGGCTCCAGACCTCGGCGCTCTGGTCGAAGTAGCCATTGCGAAAATTGAGCCCGCGCGCGGTCCCGAGCACGTGGCCTTCGCCCTGGGTCGCAAGCATGGCCGAATCGGCATGGAAATAGGTCGTGAGCGAGACCGTGCCGATCGGCGCGACCTTGCGTCGGCGTACGAAAATGCGCGGGAAGAAGCTGTCGCACAAGGCAGCCAGCGAAACGAAATCGAGCGGCCGTGGCGGCTCGTCCCGGACCCAGACCTGGCTCACCGAGTCGAGCTGCGGCTCACCGTCGAAGGCCTCGGGCATGCCGCCGCGAGCGAACCGCATGTCGTAGTGGCGGGTCCAGGCGGGACGACCGATCGAGGGCGAACGACTCAGCGCCTCGGGCGGCGGCAAGTTCGCCGGCGGAGCCGCCTCGGGGGCCGACCAGGTCGGGCGTCGCACCGCGAACACCGCGGTCGCGCTGGCGGCGACCTCGCCCCCCTGTGTCAGTTCCACCGACCAGTGCTGGGTCGAGCGGTTGGTGCGCGCCGGCCGGGCCGTGATGTTGAATTCGCCATCGGACAGCGCTGCCGCGAAATTGACGGTCAGGGCGATCGGTTCGCCGATCCGGGCCGCATGGCGCAGCGGCGCTTGCAGCAGGCAGGCCGCGATCACGCCTCCGAACGGACCGACCATGTTGGCGTAGGCCGGGTGGGTATGACCACGAAAGCTGCCGTCGGGCAGCGGTTCGAGCCAGGTGGCGCTGTCCAGGGGATGCATGGGGGAGCAAGGTAACGATCGAAGCGGGAATTGTCGCCGGGTTGGCGCCCGTCCGCTTCGGGGAGCGCACTGCAGCCGGGGCGCTCTTGAATTCGCTGCGGTCGGTGCCACCTTGCGCCCTTGGGGCCCTGGTGCGGGCGCGTTCAGACCATTTCTGGAGAGGCAATATGAAAAAGCTTGCGGTCGGGTGGGCGATGGCGCTTTTGTGCATGGTTGCCTGGGCGCTGCCCAGCGTCCAGGACGTGGACGCGCAGGTCAAGCAGGGCCACTACACCGAGGCCGAATCGATGATGAAAGAGGTCGTGGCCGCCAAACCCGAGAGCGCCAAGGCCCGGTATCTCTACGCGGAACTGCTCGCGCACAACCGCCAATTCGGCCTGGCCGCCACGGAGGTCGCCAAGGCCAGGGAATTGGACCCGCAGATCAAGTTCGCCGATCCCGAAAAATTTCGTGCGTTCGAGCAACTCGTGCAGCGCGAGGTGAATCCGCCGCCGCGCAGCGGAAATGCCGCAGCGACCCCACTGGGTAGCAGCCGCGCGTTGTCGCCCGCACCGGCGCCGGCCCCCGAGCCGGTCCGCTCGAGCGGGGTGCCCGGCTGGGTCTGGCTGGCCGGACTGGCGCTGGTCGCCTGGCTGCTGTGG
>JALYHO010000229.1 GCA_030776545.1 Pseudomonadota bacterium
ACGCCGCTGTCCTGGTCCGCGGTCCACGACGCGATCCGGCGCGAGCCGCGGCAAGACGACCTCGCACCGGCCAGCATGAGCGAGGCCACGCCGCTCGTGCCCCTCTCCGAAGCCGCGCGCCAGTACGCCAACCCCTCGTTCACGCCCGGCCGACCCTGGCTCGACGCGGTGACCGAGCTGATGCACCGCATCCACGACGATTTCGAATTCGAGCCCGGAGCGACCACGGTCAGTACCTCGGTCGACGAGGTGCTGCACCAGCGCCGCGGGGTCTGCCAGGACTTCGCCCACCTCATGCTCGCCTGCCTGCGCGGCCAGGGCCTGCCGGCCCGCTACGTCTCCGGTTATCTGCTCACCGACCCCCCGCCGGGAATGGCGCGGCTGATGGGCGTGGACGCCTCGCACGCCTGGGTGGCGGCTTATTCACCCCAACACGGCTGGGTGGAGTTCGATCCCACCAACCGCCAACTCGCCGACCAGCGCTACATCACCCTCACCTGGGGCGCCGACTTTGCCGACGTGGTGCCGCTGCGCGGGGTGATCTATGGGGGCGGGGAGCAGTTGATGGACGTGGAGGTGAGTGTGATTCCGAGCTGACGCGCCCCGGGTTTTTTCTCCGAGGCCGATAGCGGAGACGCCGCGTTCACGCTGCCTTGGTTCGACCGGTCCATGCGAAGGACCATGCCCGGCGCCGACTGGAGAGCGTCGGGGAGTCCAGCACTCGGCTGAAGCCGCCTGCGGGGCCCTTGGGCGCAATCGCTCCCTACCCCGGTGCCAGCGCCACGAACAACCAGGCCCGCGCCTTGTCCCACCGCCGCCGCACGGTCCGTTCGTGGATGCCCATCACCTGGGCGATCTCGAGTTCGGCGTAGCCGCCGAAGTAGCGCATCTCGACCAGCTCCGCCAGTTCCGGGTCGAGGGCCTCGAGCTCGCGCAGCGCGTCGTTCACCCGCATGAGTTCGTCGCTGGAGCTGGTGTCGGCGATCGCGGCCGCATCGGCCGCGCCGAGGGTGAGGTGGGTCGCGCCGCCGCCGCGGCGCTCGGCCAGGTGCTCGCGGGCGGTGTCGATGATCACGTGCCGCATGGCCTTGGCGGCGTAGGCGAAAAAGTGGCGGCGGTCCTGGAGCTGGAGATCTTCGGAGGCGGCCAGGCGCAAGAAGCTTTCGTGCACGAGCATGGTCGTGCTGACGCCGTCGCTCCGGCCTTGTTGCCAAAGCCGCGAGCGGGCCAGGCGCTTGAGGTCGGGGTAGAGCGAGGCGAACACTTCGTCGAGGGCGGTGCGGTCGCCCCCGGCGGCGCGCTGGAGCAGCCGGGTGATGGGTCCGGTGGCCGCGGCGGTGGCCGGATCGGCCGGTGGGTGGGGCGGGGCGTCGGAAGTCATGGGCGGGCGGGGGTCGGGTGGCGGACGTTAGCGCGCGGCGCGGCCCACGTCCACCTCGATTCGGTGGGGCGGCTCCCATGATTGTCGGGATTGCTGCCGCGACCGGGTCCTCCTAAGCTCGGAGCCAGGATTTCACGAGCCCCACCCATGAATCGAACCCCGGTCGCCGACTGGCAACAACTGTCTGCGCTCTACGAGCAGGCGGACGCGCTCGATCCCGTGGCGCTCGACGCGTGGCTCGGCGAGTTGCGACGCCTGCCGCATCCGCTGTTGCCGCAACTCGAGCAGATGCTCGAGGCCAGGGTGCAGATCCGCCACAACGGCTTTCTGGGCGCCCTGCCGCAGTTCCCGCTGGCACCGGAGCCGCGGCCGACCGAATGGCAGGCGGACGCGCGCATCGGCCCCTATCGGCTGCAGCGGCGCCTGGGCGCGGGCGGCATGGCCGAGGTCTGGCTGGCCGACCGCGACGACGGGGCCTTCCGGCGCCAGGTGGCGGTCAAGCTGCTGTTTCGCCAGACCGGCGCGCGCGATCGCAACACCTTCGCGCGCCGCTTCGAACGCGAGCGCGACATCCTCGCCTCCCTGGACCATCCTCACATCGCCCGGCTGCACGACGCCGGCGTCACCCCGGGCGGCCAGCCCTGGCTGGCGCTCGAATACGTCGAAGGCCAGAGCCTCACGGCCTGGTGCGATGCGCAGCGGCTGACACCGCGGGCGCGCGTCGAATTGTTCCGCCAGGTGCTGCTCGCGGTCCAGCATGCGCATGCCAACCTGGTGATCCATCGCGATCTGAAGCCGGGCAATATCCTGGTGAGTGCCGACGGCCAGGTGCGGCTGCTCGACTTCGGCATCGCCAAACTGATGGAGCGCGAGGGCGGCGAAAGCCCGCTGGCCGCGACCGAGCTGACCCGCCTGGCCGGCCCCCCGATGACCCCCGAGTACGCGAGCCCGGAGCAGCTCGCCGGCCAGCCGCTCAACACGGGGTCGGACATCTATTCGCTCGGCGTGGTGCTCTACGAACTCCTGTGCGGGGAGCGCCCCTACGAGCTCAAGGTCGCCACGCCCGCGCAGCTCGAGCAAGCGATCCTGGAGACCGAGCCGCGGGCGCCGAGTCGGCGCGCGATCCTCGAACCGGTCGCGGCGGCACGCGGCAGCTCGGGGCCGGACCTGCGTCGGACCTTGGCCAACGACCTCGACGCCATCGTGCTGCGGGCGCTGGCCAAGCGGCCGACCGACCGCTATGCGTCGGTGGAAGCGTTGCGCGCCGACCTGGACCGCTGGCTCGACGGCCTGCCGGTCGAGGCCCGTGCGCCGACCCGCCTGTACCGCGCCAACAAGTTCGTGCGGCGCCATGTGCTGGCGGTCACGCTCGGCACCGCGGCCGTGTCGGCACTGGTGGCGGTGACGGTCGCCGCGGTGTCGATGGGGCTGCAGGCGCGCCAGGAATCCGCACGTGCCCTGGCGGCGCGCGACTTCATGCTCAACATTTTCAAGCTCGCCGAACAGGAGAAATCGCGCGGCACCGAGATCACGGCGCGGGACGTGCTCGACCGCGGGCGCAAGGACGTGATGACCCGGCTGGCCGGACAGCCGCGGCTGCAGGCCGAGCTGCTGGATGGCGTCATGAAGGTCCAGCAGAACATGGGTGAATATGCAGCCGCCGACGCCACCTCGGCCGAGTTGGTGCGAACCCTGGAGGCTGCTCGCGAGACCCGCGAGGCGGCACTTGCCCGGCTCGACCGCGCCTCGAATGCCTTGGCCATGAACCGCGCCGACCTCGCCCGACACCTCTTCGACGAGACCCAGGCCGGGGTCGGCGCCGCTCTCTTCGCCGACGAATCCGTGAAGGCGGCACTGGCTCAGGTGAGCGGGCTCCTGGCGCTGGACGCGGGAGACGCCGAAAAGGCGCGCCCGCTGCTCGAGAACGCCTATGACCGCGCGGAACGAAAACTGGGCGACAGCGATCTGCGCACCTACGGGCTCGGACAGGCACTGGTACGCGCCGACCGGGACCTCGGCCGGGTCGACGCGGCATTGCTGCTGCAAGAGCGGCTGCGGCGTACGGCGAGCGCGATCCCGAGCCTGGGCGCCGATGCCTACGCCGACCTCGACTGGGAACAGTTCAGCCTGCTCTCCCGCGCCGGTCGTTACGCCGCCGCCTTGCGCCTGAGCGACCAGGCCCTGCCGCGCTGCGTCGCGGCGCTCGGCGCGCGTTACCCGGGGTGTCGCTACCTGGCCGTCGAGAGCGCCAGGCTGGCTCGCGTGGCCGGCTGGGCCGAGCGCGCCGCGCAAGCCTTGCCCGAGCTCATGCACCACGCCGAAGACGCCAACTTGCCGTTCTTGCAGATCGACACCTGGCTGATCGACCTGGCACTGCAGGCCCAGGCACCGGCTTCGCCGGCGCGCGCCGACGCCGTCCTGCGGGTACAGCGCTTCGCCGACGCCTCGAACCAGGACGGCCCGTTGCGCGCCAGCGCCGCCTTGGGGCTGGCCAGTGCGGCACTGCGCGGCGCCGATGTCGCCAGCGCCGAGCGCTGGATCCAGGCCGCCCTCTCGATGGTCCACGAACGCCTGGGGCAGGAACCGGCGTCGCCAGTGGGCGCGCACGCGCAAATGCTCTGGGGGCTGGCGCAGCTCGAAGGAGGCCAGGTGGCCGCGGCGCTGCCGCTGTTGCAGACCGCGCGCCGCTTCATGGCCGCGGTGTACGGCGGGGCCCACCCGCAGACGCAATTCGCGACGCTCGATGTGGCGCTCGCGCTGGAGCGCCTGGGCCGGCTCGACGAGGCCGCCGCGTCTGCCGCGCAGGTTCGGGCGCCGCTCGGCGACTCGCTCGGTGCCGAGT
>JALYHO010000230.1 GCA_030776545.1 Pseudomonadota bacterium
GCCGTGCCCGTCGGCGCCCCCGCGTCTCGGCCCGCATCCTGGGATTACGCTGGCGCCGCCGGTCCGGCCGAATGGGCTCGCCTGAACCCCGAATTCGCCACCTGCGGCAGCGGCAAGCGGCAAAGTCCGATCGACATTCGCGACGGGATCAAGGTCGAGCTCGAGCCGGTGCAGTTCAGCTACCAGCCCAGCACCTTCCGCGTGATCGACACCGGCCACACCGTGGAGGTGGACGTCGCACCCGGCAACTTCATCGAGGTCGCAGGGCGGCGCTTCGAACTGCTGCAGTTTCATTTCCACCGGCCCTCGGAAGAGCGCATCGAGGGCAAGCCGTTCGACATGGTGGTGCACCTGCTGCACCGCGACACCGCCGGCCGTCTCGCGGTGGTGGCCGTGCTGCTGGAGCGCGGCAGCGCCCAAGCCATCGTCCAGACGGTCTGGAACAACCTGCCGCTCGAGAAGGGCGAGGACGTCGCGGCTCGCGGGACGCTCGATCCGGGCCAACTCCTGCCCACCGAGCGCGGTTATTTCACGTACATGGGGTCCCTGACCACCCCGCCGTGCAGCGAGGGCGTGTTGTGGATGGTGATGAAGCAGCCGGTGCCGATTTCCGCGGAACAGATCGCCATCTTCGCCCGCCTCTATCCGATGAACGCGCGGCCGGTGCAGCCCGCCGGCGAGCGCCTCGTCAAGGAATCGAACTGAGGCCGCGCCGGGATCTTCCCCCCGTGCGGGCTTCGCGTCCTGAAACGACCTCTCCGGGTTGGCAAGCCGCACGCTCGGCATGCGCCACGTCCTACAGGGGTGGACTGCGGATCCCGACAGACCGTTCCCTCGACCCGGGCGCACAGTGAGGCCATCGGTTCCACGGGACCGACTCTCAGCAAACTCAGTGCAAAGGAAACGAGCATGAACAAGGACCAAGTCAAAGGCCGCGCCGAAGAGGTGAAGGGCAGCGTCAAGGAAGCCACGGGTAAGGTCGTGGGCAACCAGAAGCTGCAAGCTGAAGGCCAAGTCGACAAGGTATCCGGCAAGGCCCAAGCCACCTACGGCGACGCGAAGGAAAACGTCAAGGACGCGGCGAAGGATCTGCGCAAACCTTGAGCGTGCGACACGCTCCCTGACGCGCCGAGGCGCGTCGAACGCCGGTTGTTTGGGCGCCCGCGGAGCGATCTGCGGGCGCTTCTTCGTTTTGTGGCGACCTATGCGGGTTCGGTGGCACCGACGACGCTGGGCGGCTCCGCGGCGCGCCCCGAGGCGGAGTCGCTGGCGGAGAATTCGAGCGCGCGCCCTGCCGCCGTCCATGCATCGATGCCGCCGGCCAGGGGGCGCACGTCCCGATAGCCGAGTTCGAGCAGTTTGCGTGCGACAAGGACCGCCGACGCGTCGTTCGGGCAGGCGCAATAGACCACGATCGGCCGGTCCTTGGGGTGGGCGAGCAGCTCCGGGCTGAGGGAGTCGATCAGCGCCACCGTCGCCCCCGGGATGCGGCCGTCTTCGCGCGCCAGGGTCGAGCGAACGTCGACGATGAGAGGCCGCTCTCCGCGTGCCAGGAGCTCGCTCAATCCCTCGACCGTGACCCGCGCCATGCGCAGCTGCCGATTGAAGCGATAGCGCTGCCACCATTTCGCGAGGACGAAGCCGGCGATCAAGAGCCCCACGACGACCAGGCTCCCTTCCCCGAAACGTGCCAGGCCCGCGACGATCTGCTCGATGGCGGGCGCGAACAGCCACCCCAGGGCCAACCCGACACCGACCCACAGGACCGAGCCGCAGGCGTCGAACATGACAAAGGCACCGCGCGGGATCCGCATGGCCCCGGCAAGGGCGGTCGCGACCGAAGCGAAGCCCGGAATGAACTTGGCCACCAGCAGCGAGGCCGCCCCGAAGCGGGTGAAGATCGATTCGGTCTGGCGCACGCAGCCGTCCGGCGACAGCGAGATCTTGCACAACGTGCGCAGGACCCGCCGCCCCGACCAGCGGCCGATCGCATACCAGACCGAGTCGGCCAGCAGGCAGGCCGCCACCGCGGTGACCAGCAACGCGCCCGGGTTCAACTGGCCACGCGCGGCCAGCGCCCCCGTGATCATCAGCATCGGATAGCCCGGCACGGGCGCACCGAGCTGCTGAACCAGGACGTTGGCGAAGACGAAAAGCAGCCCGTAGTGGGCGATCAGGTGGATGAGGGTGTCCACGACAGGGCGCGTGTAGCGGTCAATTGCATCGAGCCCGGAAGTGTCGCTCCGATCGGCCGCGCGTGCAGGCTTAAGCTCGCGCATTGCCTTTTTGGAGACGCCATGAACATCTTGCTGCCCGTCGATGGATCCGCCGGCGCACTCGTCGCCGTTCGCCATGTGCTCGGCCTGGCGCGAGCCGGCCTGCCGGTGCGCGCGCTGCTGGTCAACGTCCAGGAGCCGGCCTCCCTCTACGAGATGGTCACGGCCCACGACGCCGGGGTGATCGCCGAGGTCAGCGCTCGCGCCGCCGCGCATTCGCTCGCGCCGGCCGAGGACATGTTGCGCCTGGGCGGGATCGAGTTCGACACCCGCATCGCGCACGGCAGTCCCGGTCAGGTCCTGGTCGAACTCGCGGCCGAGTTGCCGTGCGACGCGGTGGTCATGGGCGCCCGTGGGCAGGACGAGTTCGAGACGGGATCGCTGGGTTCGGTCGCGGAATTCGTCGTCAAGCACACGCCGGTCGCCGTGACCATCGTGAAACGCACGGGGCCGGCATGAGGTGGGCGCCGCGCCGGCGGGCAGACTCAGCGTAGCGTCAGCAGGGCGCCGCCGACCGGCCTCTCGACGACCTGCCCGATGTCCGCCGCAGCCATGAAACCGTGGCGCCGGAACAGCGCCAGCACGTCGCCCACGGCACTGGCCGAACATGACACCAGAAGGCCGCCGCTGGTCTGCGGGTCGGTCAGGAGCGCCCGATCCGCCTCGGCAAAGCCGGGCGGCAGCGCCAGTTCGGCGCCATAAGCGCCCCAGTTGCGCCCGGAAGCCCCTGTCACCACGGCTTGGGCCGCGAGCGCGCTCACGCCCTCCAGCAGCGGGACTCGATCCCACGCCAGCTCGACGCCGACGCCGGCCCCTCGCGCCAACTCGAGCACATGACCGGCCAGGCCAAACCCGGTGATGTCGGTCAGCGCATGCACGCCCTCGATCGACGCCAGCTCCGGCCCGGGGGTATTGAGCTGGGTGGTGGTCGCCAGCATCCGGGCGTAGCCCGCGGCGCCGAGGGCGCCTTTTTTCAGCGCCGCGGACATCACCCCCACCCCGATCGCCTTGCCCAGGACGAGCCGGTCGCCCACCCGCGCATCGGCGTTGCGCTTGACCCTCTTCGGGTGCACGACGCCGAGGGCGACCAGGCCGTAGATCGGTTCGACCGAGTCGATGGTGTGCCCCCCCGCGATCGGAATGCCCGCTTGTCCACAGATCGACGCGCCCCCGTCGAGGATGCGCCCGATCGTGGCGGTCGACAGCACGCCGATCGGCATCCCGACCAGCGCCAGGGCCATGATGGGTCGGCCCCCCATCGCGTAGACGTCGCTGAGCGCGTTGGCGGCTGCGATCTGGCCGAAGTCGAACGGGTCGTCGACGATCGGCATGAAGAAATCGGTCGTCGCGATCAGCGCGATCTCGTCGGTGAGCTGGTAGACGGCCGCGTCGTCAGCGGTCTCGATGCCCACCAACAATTGCGGTGGCACGGGCAGGCCGCGCGTGTTCTTCAGGATCTCGGTGAGGACGCCGGGCGCGATCTTGCAGCCGCAGCCCCCGCCGTGCGAGAGGGAGGTGAGACGAGGCTCCGGCGGGGGAGTGGCAGTCATTGAAAAGCCTTGTTCGCGGTGTGAGTGCGGGCCGAGTCGCCCACTGGGGATCCGAAGTATGGCGGGGACGGCGCCGTCGTGCCGCGATCGGAGCCGAGCCGGAGGGTGGCGCGACTTCCGGGGTCTAATGGCGCCTTGTCGCCACCCCGAGCTCTTCGATTCCCATGCCGCCACTTTCCAGATTTTCCTTCTTGCGAGTCCTCACCGCTGGCTTCTTGCTCGCCCTCCTGGGCGTCGCGAACGCCCAGGAGGTGTTGCGCGTCACGGCCATCCCTGACGAATCGCCCACCGAACTCGCCCGCAAGGCCGGGCCGCTCGTCAGGTATCTCGAAACCCGGCTGGGCATGAAGGTCGAGTTCATCCCGGTGACGGACTACGCCGCCTCGGTCGAAGCCCTGGTCAACCGCAAGATCGATCTGGCCTGGTTCGGCGGCTTCACCTTCGTGCAGGCGTACGTGCGCTCGGGCGGCAATGTCGTTCCGATCGTGCAGCGCGAGGAGGACGCACGGTTTCGGTCCGTCTTCATCACGTCGGATCCGGCCATCCGGACGCTGGCCGACCTGAAGGGACGCGACGTGAGTTTCGGCGCCCAGAGTTCGACCAGCGGCCACCTGATGCCCCGCCACGCGCTGCAAGAGGCCGGCATCGACCCGGACAAGGACTTCAAGCGCGTGGCCTACAGCGGGGCTCACGACGCGACGATCGCGGCAGTCGCCGCGGGCAAGGTGCAGGCGGGTGCGCTCAACATGTCGGTCTGGGAGAAGTTCGTGGCCGACAAGCGGGTCGACACGGACAAGGTTCGGGTGTTTTTCACGACGCCGCCTTTCTATGACTACAACTGGTCGGTCAGCAGCGGCATGGCACCGGCCTTGCGCGGCCGGATCACCCAGGCCTTCCTGGCGCTCGATCGCGGCACGCCGGAGGGCAAGGAAATCCTCGATCTGCAACGCGCGACCCGCTTCGTGCCGACCCAGGTCGACAACTACAAAGGCATCGAAGCGGCGGCCAGGAGCGCCGGCCTGCTCTGACGGTACGGGCCGGCATCCCATGAAGCTCGACCTGCACGGCGTGGTCGCCCGCCACCCGGCCGCTCGGTCGGGAACCAACGCCTTGCGCGGCGTGAGCTTGAGGGTGGCCGAAGGGGAACAGGTCGCGGTGATCGGCCCGTCGGGGTCCGGCAAGACCTCGCTGTTGCACGTCGCTGCCGCCGCGCTTCGGCCGAGCGACGGACGCGTGACGATCGGAGGCGCCGATCCGTGGGCCCTGTCGACGCTGGCGTTGCGGCAGTGCCGCGGCCGTTTGTTCCTGGCCCCGCAAACCCCCCCTTTGCCACCGAGGCAGCGCGTCGTCACCGCGGTGCTGGCGGCCCGGCTGCCGGCCTGGAGCCTGGCGACCAGCCTGCGCTCGCTGGTCTATCCGGTGGAACTTCCGGCCGCCCACGCCGCACTCGCCCGGTTCGGGGTGGCCGACAAACTCTTCGACCGGGCGGATCGGCTGTCCGGCGGCGAGCGCCAGCGGGTCGCCCTGGCCCGGGCGCTGCTCGCGCCGGCGAGCCTGTGGCTGATCGACGAACCCCTCTCGGCGCTCGACCCGACGCGTGCCGAGCAGGCCATCGAGGCCCTGTTGGACGTCGCGCGCGAACGGGGCGTCGGGATGCTGGCCGCGTTGCACCAGGTCGACGCCGCGCTGGCCCACTTCGACCGGGTGATCGGTCTGCGCGAGGGCCAGGTGGCCTTCGATCTGCCGGCCGCCGAGGTGAGCCCCGCCGCCTTGCGCCGGCTCTACGCCCAAGACCCGGCGCGGACCGACGCGTCCGACGTCCGTTCCCCGGTCACCTGGACGCCGGCCGTGCCCGTGGACGCGCGCTGAGGGCGCAGCGGATGAGCGCCCTGCCGCCCCTGCGCGACCCGGCCTTCGGCCGCCGCATGTTTTGGGCAGGCGCGGCGCTGCTGCTGCTGTGGCCCACGCTCGTGGCGACCGAATTTCGGCCCTGGTTGTTGTGGAGCGAGGCCAGTCTGGGTCCGACGCGTCAGTTTCTCGCCGCGTTCTTCCCGCCTGCGCACGACCCTGCATTCCTGCGCCTCGTGGCGATCGAGGCCTGGCGGACCGTGGCGATCGCCACCGCCGGAATCACGCTCGCGTTGGTCATCGCCGTCCCCGGCGCCCTGCTGACCGCGCGCGTGCTCTCGGTCTCGTCGCTGTCCGGACGCATGGCGCCGCTGCCGGCGGCGGCTCGCCGGATCGTCCGCTGGACCTTGGTGACCTTGCGGAGCACGCCCGAGCTGGTGTGGGCGCTCGTCTTCGTGCGGGTGGTCGGACTCGGCCCGACGGCCGGGGTGCTGGCGATCGCGCTGACCTATGGCGGAATGCTCGGAAAAGTCTACGGCGACATCCTCGAAAGCGGCGAAAGCCATGCCGCGCGCACCTTGCTCGCCAACGGGTCGGGCCGTCTGCAGGCGTTCGCCTATGCGCTGCTGCCGCACAACGCGCTCGAACTGACCTCCTATACGGTCTACCGCTGGGAGTGTGCGATCCGGTCCTCGGTGGTGTTGGGTTTCGTCGGCGCGGGAGGTCTGGGCCAGTTGCTCGATTCATCCACCAAGATGTTCGCCGGCGGCGAGGTCGCCACGATGCTGCTGGTGTTCGTCGGCCTGGTGGGACTGGCCGATCGCGTCAGCGCGGGGCTGCGCGAGGCGCTGCAATGAGGTCGCCGGGACCCGCGGCAGGTCGGCCGCCGCCCACGGCGGCGACCCGCATCCGCTGGTTCGGCGCTGCGCTCCTGGCCCTGGTGCTGGCGAGTTTCTGGAGCCTCGACCTGCAGTGGCGGGCGTTTTTCTCGCTCGAGGCGGCGCGCGGCATGGCCCGCTTCGTCGCTGAATTCTTTCCTCCGAACCTGACGCCGTCGTTCGTGCGCCAGGTGGGCGGCGCGGCGTTCGAGACGCTGGCCATGTCGGCCCTCGGCACCCTGCTGGCCAGCGTCGCGGGCCTGGTGTTGGCCTTGCCGGCCAGCCGCACCCATGCCGGCGACCGGGCCCGGGCCCGTGCGCCGACCCGGTGGCTGTTGAACGCCTTGCGTTCGGTTCCCGAACTGGTCTGGGCTGCTCTGCTGTTGATCGCTGCCGGCCTCGGCCCGTTTGCCGGAACGCTGGCGCTGGCGCTGCATACCGGCGGTGTTCTCGGCCGACTCTTCGCCGAAGCCGTCGAGAACGCGCCGCGCGGGCCGGCGGAGGCGCTGCGCTCCCAGGGCATCGGGGCAGGGCGGGTGTTCCTCTTCGCGACCCTGCCGCAAATACTCCCGCAACTGATCTCCTACACGCTCTACCGCTGGGAGAACAATATTCGCGCCGCGGCCATCCTGGGGGTGGTCGGCGCCGGCGGGCTGGGCCAGATGCTGGCCTTTCACATGGGACTCTTCCAGATGGGCAAGACCGCCACCGTCCTGCTGGCGATGTTGCTGCTGGTGATCGGTGTCGACGCGCTGAGCGACCGGATTCGGCGCCTGCTCGCGCGGTGACGCGTGCCGGCGGGCAGGCGGGTCAGTTGAGCAGCGGTGCCAGGCCCGTGTCGGGCGTGAAACGGCTCGACGTGAAAAGGGCCAGGCTGGCCTGGGCGCCGATCTGCCGCAGCGTGCCCAGTTGGCGCGACGTCCATTCCTGGCGCGCGCCGACCTGGGTGCAGGTGAACGCGCCGAACAGGTGTCCGTTCACGGCGAAACTCGACGCCAGCAGTGACTGGACCCCGCGGTCGTTCAAACGCGAGCCGAAGATCCCCGCGGTGGCCGGGTGGCTCAGCGTGTCGCTGGCGCTGACGTAACCTTCGGTCTCCAGCGCATCGAAGTACGGTTGGACCTCCCGCCTTTCGTCCGGCGCGTGGGTCATCCGGTCCGCGCGGGCGTCATACATCGCGATGCATCGCAGGATGCGCCCATCGGCTTCGTCGACGAACAACCAGATGCCGGTGCGGGAGCAACCCACCGCCTGATTGGCCAGCCGCGCGCAGCGCTCGAGGAACACCTGGCGATTCATCGCGCCGTCCACGAGCTTTGCGCAAAGCGCGCGGGTTTCCGTGACGACGGCAGTCGCCGGGAGAACTGACTGGAAGGGCTCCGCGCCGTGCTTCATGGGAGGTGGGAATGGGATGGGGCACGGACGGAGTGTCTGTGACGGTCGAGCTGTTATCGGCGCGGGCGGGGGATTGTTAACCGGGACGCCGCAGGTCCTTGCCGCACGCGGTGCCTTCAAGAGCAAAAAGGTACTTTCTGTCACGAATGCAAAGGTACAAATCTCACCCATCACTTTTCAATCCATGCACAGGTTGTTGTTTTTAAACGAGTTTTAACCTCGAAGTGGGTTCAAAGCACCCTCTAAGTCGTTGATTTGATTGGTTTTTCTCCCCCAAATCTGATTGCCAACCCAGGCACCCTGCGCTAAAGTGGCGCGAAGTGCACTTTCTTGGATATTTGTGGCAAATATCGTGTTTCAGGGGCCCGCGGCCCTGACGTTGGACGGCAAGGGGCGTATCGCCGTGCCGGCGCGTCACCGCGAGCTCCTGAACGCGATGGGTGTCAGCCAGCTGACGATCACCAAGCATCCGGAGGGCTCGCTGATGGTCTTTCCGCGCCCCGCGTGGGAGTCGTTTCGCGATCGGGTGGCGGCCCTTCCGATGGAGGCGGCCGGATGGAAACGCGTCTTCCTGGGCAACGCGATGGACGTCGACATCGACAACTCCAGTCGCGTGTTGATCGCCCCCGAGCTGCGCCAGTCGGCCGGCCTGGTGCGTGACGTGATGCTGATCGGCATGGGCAGCCACCTCGAACTCTGGGACGCGCAACGCTACGCCGACCACGAAGCCAGGGTGATGCAGTCCGAGATGCCCGAGTCGCTGAAGTCCTTCAGCTTCTGATCCATCCCATGACAACCGAGCGCGACCTGCAGCACACGACGGTGATGCTGAACGAGGCGGTGGATGCCCTCGTCACGACTCCCGACGGCGTCTATCTCGACGGCACCTACGGTCGCGGCGGTCACACGCGCCTCCTGCTCGGCCGGTTGTCGACGCGCGGTCGCGTCGTGGCGATCGATCGTGATCCCCAGGCGATCGCCGCGGCCAGCGCGGGCGCGCAAGCCATCGACGACCCGCGCTTCTCGATCCACCACACCAGTTTCGCGCACATGGCACCCCTGCTCGCCGCGCTCGGTATCGACAAGGTGCACGGCTTGCTGCTCGATCTGGGCGTCTCGTCGCCGCAGATCGACGACCCGGCGCGCGGTTTCAGCTTTCGCTTCGACGCGCCGCTGGACATGCGCATGGACACGACCCGAGGCGAAAGCGCCGCGGACTTTCTGGCGCGTGCGGACGTGCGGCAAATGACGGAGGTGATACGTGAATATGGGGAAGAACGGTTTGCTCTACAGGTTGCAAAGGCGCTTGTTGCTCGGCGCGAAAGCGGGAACCCGGTTCGAACCACAGGGGAGCTTTCCGACGTCGTGGCTGGTGCGGTCAGGACCCGCGAGGCGGGCCAGAACCCTGCAACGCGCACATTTCAAGCTCTTCGGATTTTCGTCAACGCCGAGCTTGAGGAGCTCGAACAGGGTCTGAACGCGGCCCTGGGCCTGCTCGCGCCGCTCGGGCGGCTGGTGGTGATCAGCTTTCACTCGCTGGAAGACCGGATCGTCAAGACCTTCATCGCGCGGGAGAGCAAACATGTCTTCGACCGCCGCGCGCCGTTTGCCGAACCCCCGGCGATGCGACTGCGCGCGCTGGCACGGATCAAGCCCGGTGACGCCGAGGTGCGCGCCAATCCCCGCGCCCGCTCGGCCGTGATGCGGGTGGCCGAACGCACCGAGGTGGCGGCATGACGCGACTGAACGCGCTGCTCCTGGTCGTGCTCATCGTGAGTGCGGCCTACCTGGTGCGGGTCTCGCACGAATCGCGCCGGCTGTTCGCCGAACTCGACAAGGCGCGCAGCGAAGAGCGCCTGCTCGACACCGAATTCGAACGCCTGAAGTCGGACAAGCAGTCCCAGGCGACCCCCCTGCGGGTCGAAAAAACCGCGCGCGAGAAGCTCGCGATGCGCACCGCCGGGCCGGCCGTCACCCAGTACGTCAGCCAGGCCGATGCCGCGCGCGGCGCGGGAGGCCTCGCACGATGAACTGGCTCGACCGCTTCGCGGGACCTCGGCGCTCCGGGTCCGGCCCGGCCAGCCCCCGCCGGGCCACCGCCCAGGGCCGTGCGCCGGGCGCGAGCGTGCGCAGCGTGAGCTACTCGACCAGCCCCCTGCTCGCGTCCAAGACGCCGCCCTGGCGCTCGAAGTTCCTGGTCGCGGTGGTCGGACTGAGCTTTTGCGGCCTGCTCGGCCGCGCGCTCTACGTGCAGGTGATCGGCACCGATTTCTTCCAGCGCCAAGGCGAAATCCGCTACGCCCGCACCCTGGAATTGCCGGCCAGCCGGGGGCGCATCCTCGACCGCAACGGCTTGATCCTGGCGTCGAGCGTTCCGGCGCCGTCGCTGTGGGCGATCCCGAAGGATTTCGACGCCGACACCGCGCAACGCAAGCAGCTCGCGAGGCTGCTCGGCATGACGCCCAAGCAGCTCGGCGACAAGCTCGACGACAGCCAGAATTTCGTTTGGCTGCAACGTCAGGCCGACGACCAGGTCGCCCAGGAAATTCTCGCCCTCAACCTCAAGGGCGTGCACCAGGTGCGCGAATACAAGCGGCGCTATCCCGAAGGCGAGGCGGCGACCCACGTGGTCGGTTTCACCAATGTCGAGGACCACGGCCAGGAAGGCATCGAGCTCGCCTACGAGAAGGACCTGTTCGGGCGCAACGGCTCGCGCCGGGTCATCAAGGACCGGCTGGGCCGGGTGGTGGAAGACATCGGCGAGAGCGTCGCCGCGCTCGACGGCCGCGACATCGACCTCAGCATCGACTCGAAGATCCAGTTCTTCGCCTACCAGCGCATCCGCGACGCGGTGAGCGCGAACAAGGCCAAGGCCGGCAGCGTGGTGGTGCTCGATGCGCGCAGCGGCGAGGTGCTGGCCCTGGCCAACTACCCGAGCTACGTCCCCGGCGATCGGCGCAACCTGACGGGTGCGCAACTGCGCAACCGCGCCTTGACCGACACCTTCGAACCCGGGTCCACGATGAAACCCTTCATCGCCGCCTGGGCGCTGGAGACCCACCGGGTCCGGCCCGACACGCTGCTTCCCAACACCCCCGGCCGGGTCACGATGTTCGGCGCGACCATCACCGACGCCCACGACCATGGCAATCTGACGGTCGCCCAGGTGATCCAGAAGTCGAGCAACATCGGCGCGGCGCGACTGGGGATGATGTTCAGTCCCAAGGAGATGTGGGAGCTGTACTCGGCCGCGGGTTTCGGCCAGAAGCCGCAGCTCGGTTTTCCGGGCGCCGTGACTGGCCGGCTGCGGCCTTACAAGAGCTGGCGTCCGATCGAGCAGGCCACCATGAGCTACGGCTACGGGCTGTCGGCGTCCCTGTTCCAGATCGCCCATGCCTACACGGTGTTCGCGCACGATGGCGAGCTGATCCCGGTGACCCTGCTCAAGAACCCCGACCCGCAGCCGGTCGCGGGGGTGCGCGTGCTGGCGCCGTCGACCATCAAGGAATTGCTGCCGATGCTTCACTCCGTGACCTTGCCGGGCGGCACCTCGCCCGAGGCGCAAGCGATCGGCTATTCCACTGGCGGCAAGTCGGGAACCGCCTACAAGCAGGAAGGCAAGGGCTACAACAAGAGCAAGTACCGGGCATGGTTCGTCGGCCTGGCGCCCATCAGCGACCCGCGCATCGTGGTGGCGGTCATGGTCGACGAACCGACCGCCGGACAGCATTTCGGCGGCCAGGTGTCGGGTCCGGTGTTCAGCGACGTGGTCCAGCAGACCTTGCGCACCCTCAACGTCCAGCCCGACATCGACGTGAAGATGCAGATCACCACCAAGAACGTGCCGGCCGAGGAGGAAAGTTTCTGATGGTCCTGCGCCGCCTCGATTCGACCGCCGACGCGCTCGACTGGCTCGCCCAGCACGGGGCGCGCGCGCTCACGGTCGACAGTCGCCGCGTGACCCCGGGCGATGCCTTCATCGCCTGGCCGGGTCTGGCGGCGGATGGGCGGGAGTTCGTGCCCCAGGCGCTGGCGGCGGGCGCCTGCGCCTGTCTGGTCGAGGCCGACGGCGCCGAGGCGTTCGAGTCGCTCGACCGGCCCCAAGTCGCCGCGCTGCCGGACCTGAAGCGCCGGACCAGCGCCCTGGCCAGCGGCTTCCTCGGCGACCCGAGCGCCCGCCTGGCCGTGGTCGCGGTCACGGGAACCAACGGCAAGACGTCGACCGCCTGGTGGATCGCGCAGGCGCTGAGTTCGCTCGACCGGCGCTGCGGCGTCATCGGCACGCTCGGGGTCGGCGAGCCGCCGTCGCCGCTGCAGCCGATGGCGCTCGAATTCACCGGCATGACGACCCCAGACCCGGTCACGGTGCAGGCCGGGTTCAAACGCTTCGCCGACGCGGGCTTCAAGGCCTGCGCGATCGAAGCCACGTCGATCGGCCTGAGCGAGCACCGGCTGGACGGCACGCACATCGACGTGGCGCTCTTCACCAACTTCACCCTCGACCACCTGGACTATCACGGCTCCATGGCGGCCTATTGGGCCGCCAAGGCGGCGCTGTTCGCGTGGCCGGGACTGCGCGCCGCGGCGCTCAACCTGGACGACGAACACGGTGCCGCGCTGGCGCAGCAGTTGGCCGCCGCCGGCGTGCTCGACGTGTGGACCTATTCGACCCGCGCACCTGCCCGGCTGCGCGCGTCGGGCGTTTCCTACCCGGGCGGTGGCCTGGGGTTCGAGGTGCATGAAGGCGACCAACGGGCGTCCGTGCGCACGCAAATGATCGGCGACTTCAACGTCGCCAATGTGCTGGCGACCCTCGGCGGCTTGCGCGCCCTGGGCGTGCCGTTGGCCGACGCGGCCTCGGCGTGCGCGCTGCTCACACCGGTGCCCGGTCGCATGCAGCGCATTCCGTCGGACGCCGGCGGGCCGCAGGTGGTGGTCGACTACGCCCACACCCCCGACGCGCTCGAGAAGGCCCTGCTCGCCCTGCAGCCGTTCGTGGCCGAGCGCGCTGGCGAGTTGTGGTGTGTCTTCGGCTGCGGCGGCAATCGCGATCCCGGCAAGCGTCCGCTCATGGGGGCGCTGGCGCAGCGCCTGGCGCTGCACGTCGTCGTCACCAACGACAACCCCCGCAACGAGGCGCCCGCCGTCATCATCGAGCAGATCCTGGCGGGAGTCGGCGCGGCCTCGGCAGGGGTCCGCGTCATCGAGGACCGCCGCGCGGCGATCGCCCACGCCGTGCGCCACGCCGGACCGCACGACGTGATCCTGGTGGCCGGCAAGGGTCACGAGGACACCCAGGACATCGGCGGCCAGAAGCTTCATTTTTCCGATGCCGAAGAGGCCGCCGCGGCGCTGGCGGCGCGGGCCGGGGGCGGCGAATGATGATGACACTGGCCCAGGCGCACGCGCTGCTGCCCGACTCCCGGCTCGTCGGCGACGGCGCGCTCGAATTCTCGCGCGTCCACAGCGATACCCGCAGCCTGCTGGCCGGGGATCTGTTCGTTGCCCTGCGCGGCGAGTTCTTCGACGCCCACGACTTCTTGCCCCAGGCGCGCTCGAGCGGTGCGGTCGCCGCCATCGCGACGCGCGGCCTGGCGCAGGCCGGGCTGCCCGGCCTGGAAGTGGCCGACACCCAGCAGGCCTTGACCGACCTCGCGGCCGCATGGCGGCGACGTCACGTGCTGCCGCTGATCGCGGTCACCGGCAGCAACGGCAAGACCACCGTGACCCAGATGATCGCTGCGATCCTGCGCGCCTGGTGGGGCGAGGCGGCGTTCGCGACGGTCGGCAACCTCAACAACCACATCGGCGTTCCGCTGACCCTGTTGCGCTTGCGCGAGACCCACGCGGCCGGGGTGGTCGAACTCGGCATGAACCATGTCGGCGAGATCGCGGCGCTGGCCGAACTCGCGGCGCCGACCGTCGCGCTTGTCAACAACGCGCAGCGGGAACACCAGGAATTCATGGCGAGCGTCGAAGCTGTCGCGCACGAAAACGGCGCGGTGCTCGCCGCGCTCGGCGCCTCGGGCACGGCCGTCTTCCCCGCCGACGACCTGCACGCGCCGGTCTGGCATCGGCTCGCCGGCAGCCGTCCGATCCTGACTTTCGCGCTCAGCGGCGCGGCCGACCTGACCTGCCACGCCGAATGGGTCGACGACCACTGGGCGCTCCTGCTGCAGACGCCGGCGGGGGCCTCGACCGTGCAGTTGCGGGTCGCCGGCTGGCACAACGTCAAGAACGCGCTCGCGGCGGCTGCCTGTGCGCTGGCGGTAGGGGCCTCGCTCACGTCGATCCAGCGCGGGCTCGAAGCGTTCCGGCCGGTCGCGGGCCGGTCCCAGGTCCGGCATTTCTCGCGCGACGGCCAGGGGGTCACCCTGGTCGACGACACTTACAACGCCAACCCGGACTCGGCACGTGCCGCGATCGACGTCCTCGTGTCGCTGCCCGGCCCGCGCTGGTTGGTGCTGGGCGACATGGGCGAGGTCGGCGAGCAGGGACCGGCGTTCCACCGCGAGGTCGGGACCTACGCCAAGGCGCGCGGCATCGACGCGCTCTGGACCGTGGGCCGCGCCAGCACCCACGCCGCCGAGGCCTTCGGCGGCGCCCGCCACTTCGACGACGTCGCCAGCCTGATCACCGCGCTGCCCCAGGCCCCGGCCTGCGCGTCGGTCGTCGTCAAAGGCTCGCGATTCATGAAAACAGAACAAGTGGTGGCTGCGTTGATCGGCCGCGGAGACCCTCCCCATGCTGCTTAGCCTGGCCGACTACCTGCAGACCTTGTCGCCGCAGTTCGGCTACTTCCGCGTCTTCCAGTACCTGACCTTCCGCGCGGTCATGGCCGCGATGACGGCGTTGCTCATCGGCCTGGCCTTCGGCCCGTGGGTCATCGCCCGCCTGACCTCGCTCAAGATCGGCCAGCCGGTGCGTGCGTACGGCGTCCAGGCGCATCTCTCCAAGACCGGCACCCCGACCATGGGCGGGGTGCTCATCCTCATGGCCATCGGCGTCTCGACCCTGCTCTGGTTCGACTGGAGCAACCGCTTCGTCTGGATCGTGATGCTGGTGACGCTCGGCTTCGGCACCATCGGCTGGGTCGACGACTGGCGCAAGGTGGTGCAGAAGAACCCGGAGGGCATGCCCTCGGGCGAGAAATATTTCTGGCAATCCGTCATCGGACTGGTGGCGGCGCTCTACCTCGCCTTCAGCGTCAGCGAAACCTCCAACTTCCGGGTCCTCGAGCTCTTCATACGCTGGGTGCAGAGCGGCTTTGCCAACGAGCTGCCTCCCAAGGCCGACCTGATGGTGCCGTTCTTCAAGACCATCAGCTACCCGCTGGGCGTGTTCGGCTTCATCGGGCTCACTTATTTCGTGATCGTCGGCGCGAGCAATGCCGTCAACTTCACCGACGGGCTCGACGGGCTGGCGATCATGCCGGTGGTGATGGTCGCAGCCGCCCTGGGCATCTTCGCCTATATCGTCGGCAGTTCGGTCTACAGCCGCTACCTGCTCTTTCCCTACATCCCCGGAGCCGGCGAGCTGCTGATCTTCTGTTCGGCGATGGGCGGCGCCGGGCTGGCGTTTCTCTGGTTCAACACCCACCCCGCCCAGGTGTTCATGGGCGACGTCGGCGCACTCTCGCTCGGCGGCGCGCTCGGCACCATCGCCGTGATCACCCGCCAGGAGATCGTCCTGGGGATCATGGGCGGCGTGTTCGTCGCCGAAGCCTTGTCGGTGATCCTGCAGGTCAGCTGGTTCAAGTTCACCAAGCGCCGTTACGGCGCCGGTCGACGCATCCTCAAGATGGCGCCGCTGCACCACCACTTCGAGAAGTCGGGCTGGAAGGAGACCCAGGTCGTGGTTCGCTTCTGGATCGTCACCATGCTGCTGTGCCTGGTCGGCCTGGCCAGCCTGAAGCTGCGTTGATGAAACACCTGAAGAATCTCTCCGTCCTCGTGCTCGGGCTGGGCGAGTCGGGCCTGGCGATGGCACGCTGGTGCGACCGCTGGGGCGCCGATGTCCGGGTCTGGGACACGCGCGGCCGGCCGGCCCACGCGGCGCTCCTGGCGCAGCACGTGCCGCACGCGCGCTGGCTCGATGGGCCCTTGAACGACGCGGCTTTCGCAGGCGTGGAGCGGGTATTCAAAAGCCCCGGGCTGGCGCCGATCGACGAACGCATCCATGGCCCGCTGCAGCGGGCGATCGATGCCGGGGTGCCGGTACAAGGCGAGCTCGACCTCTTCGCAGCCGCCCTGGCGGACCTGCGCGCCGAACGCGGCTATGCCCCGGAAGTGCTCGCGATCACCGGGACCAATGGCAAGACGACGACCACCGCGATGACCGCGCAGCTCGTCGCGCGCGCCGGCCGCCGCGTCGCGGTGGCGGGCAACATCGGCCCGACGATGCTGCAAACGCTCTCGGACGCGCTCGACCAGGCGCTCGCGGGGTCGTCCGAAGCCGCTGCGCCGTCCGGGCTGCAGTTCCTGCCCGACGTCTGGGTGCTCGAACTCTCCAGTTTCCAACTCCACGGCGTGCAGGGATTCGAGCCCAGCGCGGCCGCGCTTCTCAACCTCTCGCAGGACCATCTCGACTGGCACGGCACGATGGCGGACTACACGGCCGCCAAGCGCCGGGTGTTCGGCCGCCACGCGGTGATGGTCGTCAACCGGGACGACGCTGCGGTCGAGGCGCTCGTTCCCGCGCCGGAAGTCGTTCGCGGCGCCAAGGGACGCAAGCCCCTGGTCGTGCCACGTCGGGTCGTGCGTTTCGGTATCGGCGCCCCGGACCGGCCCGGCGACTTCGGCCTGATCGAGGAGGGCGGGATGGCGTGGCTGGTGCGCGCCCGCGAAGTCGACGAGACGCTGCAGCGCGGCAAGAGCGGGATCGGTGGCGAGGAGCTGACCCTGCAGCGACTGATGCCGGTTGATGCGTTGCGAGTGCGCGGCCGCCACAACGCCGCCAATGCCCTGGCCGCGTTGGCCCTGGCCACCGCGATCGGCTGTCCGCTCGCGCCGCTGCTGCACGGCCTGCGAGACTACGCCGGCGAGCCGCATCGGCTCGCCCTGGTCGCGACATGGGATGGCGTCGACGCGTTCGACGACAGCAAAGGCACCAATGTCGGCGCCACCGTGGCTGCGCTGAACGGACTGGGCGCCGACAAGGCGCCGGCGCGTCTGGTGGTGATCCTCGGCGGTGATGGCAAAGGCCAGGACTTCGGCCCGCTGACCGAACCGGTGCGGCGCCACGCGCGTGCTGTGGCCACGATCGGCCGCGACGCCGAGCGCATCGGCGCTGCGCTCGAGAGCACCGGGGTCCCGCTGCAACGCCATGCGACGCTGCAGGCGGCCACCCGCTGGAGCTTCCAGCAGGCCCGCCCCGGCGACGCCGTGTTGTTGAGCCCGGCGTGCGCCAGCCTCGACATGTTCCGCAACTATGTCGAACGCGCGGAGGTGTTCGTGGCCGAAGTGCAGGCGCTCATGGCCGAGCATGGCGGAGTGGCCGCATGAGCAGTCGTCCGCTCGGCTGGGTCGACGCGGTGCGCAGCCGGTTCTCCACGCGCGCGGCAGCCGCTGCGGGCCCCGGGACCGGCGCCGCCATTCCGGTGCGCGACTGGATCGATGTCGGCGTGGCCCATCCGCCGGCACGCCTGCTGGGTTTCGACCAGGCCCTCGTGTGCGTGGTCATCGCGCTGCTCGCGATGGGCATCGTGATGGTCTACAGCGCCACCGTGGCGCTGCCCGACAGTCCCAAGTTCGCACGCTACGTGCCGACCTATTTCATGACGCGTCAGATCATGTTCGTCACGATCTCGCTGGTCGCGGCCCTGGTGACGGTGCAGGTCCCGGTGACGTTCTGGGAAAAAGCCTCGCCCTGGATCTTCGTGGTGTCGTTGCTGATGCTCGTGGTCGTCCTGGTTCCCGGGATCGGCAAGGGCGTCAACGGCGCCAAACGCTGGATCCCGCTCGGCGTCCTGAATTTCCAGCCCTCCGAGCTCGCCAAGGTCGCGATCGCGATGTATGCCGCGAGCTACATGATGCGCAAGATGGACATCAAGGAGAAGTTCGTGCGCGCCGTCGCGCCCATGGCGGTCGCGCTCGGCGTGATCGGACTCCTGCTGCTGGCCGAGCCCGACATGGGCGCGTTCATGGTGATCGCCGTGATCGCCATGGGGATCCTGTTCCTCGGTGGCGTCAACGGGCGGATGTTCTTCCTCAGCATCGCGGTGCTGGTCGGCGCGTTCGTGCTCATGATCGTCACCAGCCCGTGGCGTGCCGAGCGCATCCTGGCCTTCCTCAAGCCCTGGGATCCGCAGTACGCGATGGGCAAGGGCTATCAGCTGACCCATTCCCTGATCGCACTCGGTCGGGGCGAGCTGTTCGGGCAGGGCCTGGGCGGCAGCGTCGAGAAGCTGCACTACCTGCCCGAGGCGCACACCGATTTTCTGCTCGCCGTGATCGGTGAGGAGCTCGGGTTCGCGGGCGTGGCCTGCGTGATCTTCGCTTTCTTCTGGGTCGCGCGGCGGCTCTTTCACATCGGCCGCCAGGCGATCGCGCTCGACCGGGTGTTCGCCGGGCTCTACGCGCAAGGCATCGGCATCTGGATGGGCGGGCAAGCATTCATCAACATGGGCGTGAACCTCGGGGTGCTGCCGACCAAGGGCCTGACCCTGCCGCTGATGAGCTATGGCGGGTCGGCCATCGTCGTGAACATCGTGGCGCTGGCGATCGTCGTGCGCGTCGACATCGAAAACCGGCAGTTGATGCGGGGGGGTCGCGCATGAGCGCCCGGCACGAACACGCGGTCGTGAAGCACCTGCTCGTGATGGCCGCGGGCACCGGAGGCCACGTCATTCCCGGGTTGGCCGTGGCGCGTGAAATGCAGACGCGCGGCTGGAGCGTGAGCTGGCTCGGCACCCGCTCGGGCATGGAAAATCGTCTGGTCCCACCGAGCGGAATCCCGATGGACCGCATCGGCTTTGCCGGGCTGCGCGGCAAGGGGCTGCGGCACACCGTGGGCGGCGGCCTGCGGCTGCTCGCAGCGTTCTGGACCTGCCTGGGCATCCTGCGCCGGCGCCGTGCGTCGGCCGTGCTCGGGATGGGCGGCTACGTGTGCTTTCCCGGCGGCCTCATGGCCGCGCTGCTCAGGCGCCCGCTGCTGCTGGTGAACGCCGACGCGTCACTGCTGATGAGCACCCGCGCGTTGCTGCCGGTGGCCGATCGCGTCGCGTTCGGCTTCGACGGCGAGGCGGCGCGTCAGGTC
>JALYHO010000231.1 GCA_030776545.1 Pseudomonadota bacterium
GGCCGGCACGGTGTCGACGCTTGCGGTCGCGGCCGCTGGCTGGGGCGTCGCGGGAGCCGCCGGGACCGACGCCGGTCCGGCGTCGCCGGTGAGCATCGCCCGGATTCCGACCAGGAGCTCGGACGTATCGATCGCATCCCCCCCGGCGCCCTGGTGGCGAGCGAGCTGGGCGCGCAGCGCGTCGCCGGCTTGCAGCAGCACGTCGACCATGGCGGCGGTCGGGACCAGCTCGTGACGACGCAGCTTGTCCAGCAGCGTCTCCATCTGGTGGGTGAGCTCGGCCACGTCGGCGAAGCCGAAGGTCGCCGCCCCGCCCTTGACCGAGTGCGCGCAACGAAAGATGGAATTGAGTTCCTCGTCGTCGGCGGCTTCGATGTCGATCTCGAGAAGCTGCGCCTCCATCCGGTCCAGGTTCTCGCCTGCTTCTTCGAAAAACACCTGGTAGAACTGGCTCAGGTCGATGCCGGCTCCGATGTTGGCGCCTTCCGTGGTCATGTCACCCATTTCGATCTCTCCAATGCTGTCTTGTCGTGTCGTGTCGCTCGGGCCCGGGAGGCCGACTAGCGGATCACTTTCTTGATGACTTCGATCAGCTTGGCCGGATCGAACGGTTTGACGAGCCAACCGGTGGCTCCGGCCGCGCGGCCCGCCTGTTTCATCTGGTCGCTGGACTCCGTGGTGAGAATCAGGATCGGCGTGCTCTTGAACTTCGGGTTGTCACGCAGCTTGCGTGTCAGTCCGATGCCGTCCAGACGCGGCATGTTCTGATCGGTGAGAACCAGGTCGAAGTCGCTCTTGCCGGTTTTTTCCCAGGCGTCCTGGCCGTCGACGGCCTCGGTGACGCCATAGCCCGCGCTCTTGAGCGTGAAGGCCACCATCTGGCGCATGGACGCTGAGTCGTCGACTGCAAGAATTGAAAGCATGTGAATCTCCGGGTTTCCTGTGGCGTTTTCGGTTTGGCGGGGGCGTTCTTGAACGGGGCGCGCTAGAAGAGCTCGATCGAGCCGGCGTCCATCTCGTCCTGGGTCACTGGATTCGGGCGCAGCGGGGCTTCCTCGACCACCGCGGCACCGTCTTCGTCTTCCATCGTTTCCCGGGCGAGCCGGTCGGCGCAATTGCGCAGCCGCTTGTGGGTGTGGGCGATGAGCTGCGAGGCCATGTCCTGGAACTGGAGTGCCGTGATCGCTCCGCCGAGGTGTTGCACCACGCTGTCGAACAATTCCTGGGACGGCGTGTCCTGGGCCGCGACCACCAGTTCCCGGATCTCGCCGGCGGCGCCGTGAAACCCTCGCATCAGCTCGGTGCAGGCGTCGGCCAGCAGGGTCTGCAGACGGTCCAGGTCGTGGGTCGCCGTCAGCAGGTTGTCCTGCAGGTCGATGGCTGCCAGCAGCGGCAGGGTGGTCGTGCCACTCGGTTCCGTGAAAGTGGGGTTGAGCATGCGGGCTCCGTCTCGTCGGGGGAACGGTGCGGATCGACCCTTGCCAGAACCGGCCAAGGGGCCCCCCGCACCATCGCTACAGTCGGTTTTCGGCAAGCCGGGCGCGGACCTGAGGCCAGAACTGGGGCCGCTATCCCGGTCATTTGTGGGCCGACGGGCGCATACTTGGCGTCATGCAATACGCCCGTCCCTCTGTCAGCCCCAGCATGGCCGGCGAGCGCGAGTTGCAGATACTGCATCTCGAAGATTCGGAACTCGATCACGAATTGACCTTGGCGCACCTGGCCCGCGGCGGTCTGCGAACCCGCGTGCGGCGGGTCGATTCCGAGGCCGAGTTTCTCGATGCGCTCGATGAACGTCCCTGGGACGCCATCATTTCCGACTACAACCTGCCCGGCTTTTCCGGCCTGGTGGCGCTCGACCTGCTCAAGGCAGGCGGCCGCGACATCCCTTTCGTGCTGGTGTCGGGCGAAATCGGCGAGGACACCGCCGTGGAGGCCATGCGCAACGGGGCCAGCGACTACCTGCTGAAGAACAACCTCGCCCGGCTCGTGCCCGCGCTGATGCATGCGGTCGAGGCGACCGAAACCCGGCGCGCCCGGGTCCGCGCCGATCGCGAGCTCGACGAATCGAAGCAGCGCCTGCGCGAACTCGCCCAGCACCTGCAAAACAGCATCGAGCAGGAGCGGATCTCGATCGCCCGCGAGATCCACGACGACGTCGGCGGCTCGCTCACCGCGCTCAAGTTCGATCTCGCCTGGATCGCCCGGCATTCGGACTCGCGCGAGGTCCTGGGACGCGTCACCTCGGCGCTGGAAACCGTGACGCTGGCGATCGATTCGAGCAAGCGAATCATGCACAACCTGCGCCCGGCCATCCTCGAGCAAGGCCTGGTCGCCGCGCTGCACTGGCTCGCCACCCGGTTCGAAAAACGCACGGGGATCGAGTGCCTGATCCGGCTGCCCGCCCAGGCGGCCGACCTGCCGCCGGGCGTGCCGCTGGTGGCCTATCGGACGGCCCAGGAGGCCTTCACCAACATCAGCAAGCACGCGCAAGCCAGCCGGGTACAACTGGACCTCTCGCTGGCCGGCGGCGTCCTCTCGCTCGAGATCAGCGACAACGGCCGAGGCCTGAGCCAGGACGACCTGGCCAAGGCGCGCTCGTTCGGCATCCGCGGCCTGCACGAGCGTGCCGGAACGGTCGGCGGATGGATCGAACTCAGCAGCAGTACCGGTGGCACGACGATGATTCTCTCGGTACCCTTGAACCCCCAGGCCACCCCTCCCATTCCGGCTGGAAACCCGCACGATGCGGACGACCCCAGCCAGTGGGGGGCGCTATGACCTCCGCCGCCATGATTCGAGTCCAACGATGATCAAGGTCTTTCTCTGCGACGACCACGCGCTGATCCGACGCGGCATTCGAGACACGCTCTCGGACGCCGCCGACATCGAGGTGGTCGGGGAGGCCGGCGACTACGGCGAACTCCGCACCCTGATGCGCGATCACCAGGCCGACGTGCTCGTGCTCGACATCAACCTGCCGGGCCGCAGCGGTCTGGACGTGCTGCACGTGCTCAAGGACGAGGCCACGTCGATGCGTGTCCTCGTGGTGTCCATGTATCCAGAAGACCAGTACGCGATCCGTGCGTTGCGCGCTGGCGCCTACGGCTACGTGAACAAGGGCGGCGACCCGGCGCAGATCGTGGCCGCCGTACGGACCGTCGCGCAGGGCCGCAAGTACGTCACGCCCGAAATCGCCCAGATGCTGGTCGAGAGCCTCACCACCCCCCTGATCGCCAACGCGCACGAGAAGCTCTCCGACCGGGAGTTGCAAACTCTCGTGATGATCGCGTCGGGCAAGCGCTTGTCCGACATCGCCGAGGAACTCATGCTGAGCCCCAAGACCGTCAGCGTCTATCGGGCTCGGGTGCTCGAAAAGCTCGGGCTGACCAACAATTCCGAGATGACCGTCTACGCGATTCGCAACGGCCTGGTGGGCAGCGAGTAGGCCCCGGCATTCGGGTTCATGCCGCGCGGGTGGCGCGGCGCCGCACGCACGCCAGGTAGCGCTCGCCGTCGGGCGGCAAGCCGCTGCGCTGCGAGGCCCAGATCATCTCGCCCAGGCACTCCATCACCTGGTGCTGCGCGTCGTGGGCCGAACCGAGCTTGGCCGCGAGCAGCGCGTACGCTTGCGCGATGCCACGCGGCTGGTCGATGGCCACCTGCTCGGTGATCGACACGTGCATCGACAAGTGCAGGAACGGATTGCTCCGGCCCCCTTCGATGTCGTAGACCTCGGCCAGCGCCGCCTCCAGGTCGTTCAGATCGGGGTGGTATTCGGGATGCCGGGTGATCCAGTCGGAGGCGATCGCCTCCATCGGGTCGAGCGGGAGACGGTCGCGCAGTTTTCGGTGCGTCTCGCAGAAAAAGCGCCGCACATCGTGCTGGGAGGGCTGGAACATGACGCCAATTTTGCCCCTTCGCGGTCACGGCCAGCGCCCGCGGGCGAGAGAGCGAGGGAATCGCGCCTGCGCGAGAATCGATCCTTGCCCCCTTTCGGACTCCCGCGATGAACATCACCACCGAACAACTGTTCGAACACGCCCGCACCCAGAACGGCTTCACCCCCGAGCCCATCCCCGAAGACACGCTGCGCCGGCTCTACGACATGCTGAAATGGGGCCCGACGTCGGCCAACTGCAGCCCGGCCCGGTTCGTGTTCGTGCGCTCGCCCGAAGCCAAGGCGAAGCTGCTCGCGGGGATGTCGGCCGGCAACCAGGACAAGACGCGCGAGGCGCCCGTCACGGTCATCGTCGGCATGGAGATGACGTTCTACGACCAGCTCCCCTATCTGTTCCCCCACGCCGACGCGCGCCCCTGGTTCGCGGGCAAGCCGGCCATGATCGAGGCCACTGCCATGCGCAACTCCAGCCTGCAGGGGGCCTATCTGATCCTCGCGGCGCGGGCGCTCGGCCTCGACTGCGGGCCGATGAGCGGCTTCGACGCCGCCACCGTCGACGCCGCGTTCTGGGGCGGCACGACGGTCAAGACCAACTTTATCGTCAACCTCGGGCGGGGCGTCCCGGACAAGGTCTTCCCGCGCAGCCCCCGGCTGAGTTTCGAGGCCGCCTGCCGGTTCGAGTAACGCGGGTCGGGCAATTCAGCCCAGCTTGGTGTAGACGGCCTGGGCGACCATGCCGAACGAGAGCAGCACGACGAACCAGCCGATGCCCCGCCGCAGGCGCGAACCCGCGGCATCGGTGGCGGCGCGGCGCAACACGTGCGAGACCAGTTGCGAATCGGCCGTGCTGGCGATGAGCATCCCGACCGAGAACAGCAGGCCGGCGGCCGCTCCCGCCAGCCAACCCCCGTGGTGGGTCGCGAACACGCTCCAGGCCGAAATGTGCGCGACCGTGTCCACCACCAGGGCGAAGAAGAGTCCGACGGCGACCGTCGACCACACGTCGGTGCGCTCGCGCAGGGCCGCGGGCACCAGTTTCATCCGTACCGAGGCGGGCCGGTAGGTGCCCGGTCGCAGCAGGGCGCGCAGGTTCCAGGCCCCGAGCAGGGCGAGCAAGCCGATCGGCAGCCAGTCCAGCACCCCGACGAGCCGAGCCGGCAGCTCGACCGAGGCGGCGGCCAGGCTCACCGCGATCGCGATCAGGCCGATCGCCAGGCCGTGACCCAGCGCGAACAGGCTGCCGGTCCAGGGCGCGTGCCGCAGCTGGTGGTCGTGGGCACGCACGGTCAGGCCGTCGATGGCCGCCATGTGGTCGGGTTCGATGCCGTGCCGCAAGCCCAACAAAAAAAACAGGGCCATGCCGCTCGCCGGGAGGGCCAGGCCGCTCACGCCGATCCGCCCGCATCGCAGCCGGCGCACAGGCCGCGCAGCGTCACCTCGTGCGCCTCGACCTGGAACCCTGCGGGCGCCAGGTCCTGCATCGGCCCCGGGCAGGCGTGCAGCGCATAGACCCGGTCGCAGCCCCGGCAGTGAAAGTGATGGTGATGATGCGCGGCGTCCGCGGCGTGGCACGCCGCCTCGTAGCGTGCCGGATCCCCGGGGAGCAGGACCTTCACGATCCGTCCCTCCTGTTGCAAGGCCTGGATGTGGCGATAGATCGTCGACAGGTTGAGACTCGCCACGAGGGTCCTGGCGAGCGCCAGGATCTCGGCCGGGGAGAGCGCGCGCTCGGCGCTCGCGATGACATCGAGCACGGCTTGGCGTTGGCGAGTGTGTCGTTCCATGACGAGATCTTATTGCGGATCGATTGGCAACAAGAAAGCCGGGGCTCCGGCGCGCCCCCGCGAGGCGGGGCGCCGTCCGACAATCCTGGCGCCGCCGCCCTGCTATGGTCCCCCCGCATGCAGGCGTCTGAACTCGGCGGTCTCGGGGCTCCTCCCCACGCTGCCAGCCCCTTGGCCGAGGCCTGGTTCGCCCAGCGCGGCTGGCAGCCGTTCGGTTTCCAGCGCGACGTCTGGCACGCGCTCGGCGCCGGTCGCAGCGGCTTGCTGCACGCGACGACCGGTTCGGGCAAGACCTATGCGGTCTGGTTCGGCGCCCTGCAGCGCGCGCTCGGCTTGGGCGTGGCGCTGCGTGGCGCGCACCCGCCGCCACTCGGCGTCCTCTGGCTCACGCCGATGCGCGCGCTCGCCGCCGATTCGGCGCGGGCCCTGCAGGTCCCGATCGACGACCTCGGTCTGCACTGGCGGGTCGGCCTGCGCACGGGCGACACCGCGCCTGCCGAGAGGGCGCGGCAAGACCGACGCTTTCCGACCGTGCTCGTGACCACACCCGAGTCGCTCAGCCTCATGCTCACGCGCGCCCGGGCGCAGGAGGAGCTTGCCGGCATACACACCGTCATCGTCGACGAATGGCACGAGCTGATGGGCAACAAGCGGGGGGTCCAAGTGCAGCTCGCATTGGCGCGCCTGCGGCGATGGAACCCCGCGCTGGCGGTCTGGGGGCTGAGCGCGACGCTCGGCAATCTGCCCGACGCCCTGCGCGTCTTGCTCGGTGACGCGCCCGGCGAGCTGGTGCGCGGGCGGGTCGAGAAAGCGCTGCAGATCGATACCGTGCTGCCCCAGCACCCCGGGCGCTTTTCGTGGGGCGGACACCTCGGCAAACAGATGCAATTGCCCGTCATCGCCGAGATCGAGCAGGCCGCGACCACGCTCGTCTTCGTCAACGTCCGATCGCAGGCCGAGGCCTGGTATCAGCTCCTGCTGCAAGAGCGTCCCGAATGGGCCGGCGTGGTCGCGGTTCACCATGGCTCGCTCGACAAGGCGATGCGCGAATGGGTCGAGGCCGGCCTGAAGGAAGGACGCCTGAAGGCCGTGGTCGCGACCTCTTCGCTCGACCTCGGCGTGGACTTCCTGCCGGTCGAGAGGGTGCTGCAGATCGGTTCGGCCAAAGGCGTGGCGCGCTTGCTGCAGCGCGCCGGCCGCAGCGGTCACGCCCCCGGGCGACCGAGCCGGATCACCCTGGTGCCCACCAACACGCTCGAGCTCGTCGAAGCGGTCGCCGCCCGGCGCGCTGCGCTCGCGGGCCGCATCGAGAAACGCTCGACCCCCGACAAGCCGCTCGATGTACTGGTCCAGCACCTCGTGACCGTGGCGCTCGGCGGCGGGTTCGAAGCGCTCGCGATGCGCGACGAAGTGCGCAGCGCCCATGCCTACCGCGACCTCACCGACGCCGAATTCCAGTGGTCGCTCGATTTTGTCGTGCAGGGCGGTGCGAGTCTGGCGGCGTATCCCGAATACCACCGTGTCAAGCTCGTCGATGGGCGCTACCGCGTGCCCGATGCGGCCATCGGTCGGCGGCACCGGCTGCAAGTCGGCACGATCGTCTCCGATTCGGTGATGCAGGTGAAATACATGAGCGGCGGCCGCATCGGCGTCGTCGAAGAGGGCTTCGTGGCGCGCTTGCGACCTGGCGACTGTTTCATTTTCGCGGGCCGCGCGCTGGAGTATGTCCGTACTCAGGAAATGACCGCCTATGTCAGGCGCGCCGACAAGCCCAAGGGCGTCATCACGAGCTGGGCCGGGGCGAAGATGCCACTGTCCAACGAACTCGCCGACGCGGTGCTCGACGTCCTTGCCGATGTCGCTCGCGGCGACTTCGGCGAACCCGAACTGGAGGCGGCGCGACCCATGCTCGAAACCCAACTGCGGTTCTCGCGCCTGCCCACCCCCGAGACCTTGCTGATCGAGCGCTTCCGCTCACGCGAGGGCTCGCATTTGTTCATCTACCCGTTCGCCGGTCGCAACGCCCACATCGGACTGGGCAGCCTGCTGGCATGGCGGCTGGCGCGCGACGCGCCCAACACTTTCAGCATCTCGATCAACGACTACGGCTTCGAGCTGCTCAGCGCCGAGCCGGTCGATCCGGCACCGCTGTGCGACCAGAGCGTCTTCAGTGCCGAGAATCTCCTGCACGACGTCCTTGCCAGCCTCAACAGCAGCGAACTCGCCCGGCGGCGCTTTCGCGAGATCGCGCGCGTCGCCGGGCTGATCTTCACCGGCTACCCGGGTCAACCCAAGAGCACGCGCCAACTGCAGGCGTCGAGTTCCTTGTTCTACGAGGTGTTCGCCAAATACGATGCCGGCAATCTCTTGTTGACCCAGGCCCAGACCGAGGTGCTGAGCCAGGAACTCGACATCCGCCGGTTGGGCGACGCGCTTGCGCGGATGCGGGCCCAAAGCGTCGTCTACGTCGAGCTCGCCACCCCGAGCCCCTTCGCGCTGCCGCTCATGGTCGAGCGCTTCAGGGAAAAGCTTTCCACCGAGAAACTCAAGGACCGCCTGGACCGGTTGCTGCGCGACATGGAAAAAGCGGCCGACAAGGCCGCCAAGGCGCCCGTGGTCTGGAATGCCCCGGGCCAATGACGCGGTGAGTCACACCGGTGGCGGTCCCCGGAAGCGGTCTTTGCCCTCGAGCACCGGCAGCCGCATCGGCCGGCCCTCCGCCACCGATCGGTAGATCGCCTCCATCAAGACCTGGTCCTGCACGCCTTCCTCTCCCGGGGTGTAGGGCCGCCGGTTGGTCATCACGCACTCCGCCATGTGGTCGATCTCCGCGGCGAACTGGTTTTTCTGCTCCAGCACCCACTGGTCCCGGCTGGTCGCGTCGTCGCGCCGACCGATCACGGCCAGTTGCTGGCCCTTGTACTGGTAGGCGTTGGCCATGTCGAGCGCGACCGTCTCGAGGTTGAACCGCTGGTATTTGTCGTCGCGCCCGCCATAGCTCGCCAGGCAGTTGGCGATGGTGTGGGAAGGAAAGCGCAGGTTGAACGAGATCGTTTCCTCGACCTCGGCGAAGCGGGGGTCGCCAGGCGGCGAATAGCTGTTGGCGTAGATCTCGACCGGTTCTTCTCCGGTCATGAAGCGCGCGGTGTTCAAGCAGTACAGGCCGATGTCGTAGAGCGACCCGCCTCCTGCCATCGCGCGCTTGTGCCGCCACTGCTGCGCACCGTCCTCGGCCACGGTCTGGGTGTTGACCGCATGGATCGCCAGGAGGCGGCCATAGCGCCCGCTGCGCACCATCTGCATCGTCCGGCGGTTGTAGGCCTCGTACTGGATCCGGTAGGCGACCATCAAGTGGACCTTGGCGGTGGCGCAAGCGGCCACCATGGCTTGTCCGTCTTTCGAGCTGATGGACATCGGCTTTTCGGTCAGAACATGCTTGCCAGCCCGCGCCGCCCGTTCGCAATACAGTCGGTGCATCGCGTTGGGCAGAACGATGTAGACCACTTGAACGGCAGGATTGGCGGCGATCGAGTCGAACGCTTCATAGCTGTAGCAGGCGGCCGGCTCGATTCCATACTGTGCGGCCACCAGACGCATCTTCTCGGGCCGCCCGGAGACCAAGGCCACGCACCGGCCCTTCGAGGCGGCGCCGAAAGCCGGCAAGATTTCCTCGAGCGCGAGCCGTCCGAGCCCGACCACCGCGAAACCGACGCGTTGTTCGGGGGGCAAGGGGGCGGGGGTCGGGGCCGAGGGGGTGTCGGCAGGCGCGCGCCAGGTCGGGAACACCACTTTGCCCTGTTCCACCCGGCCGGTGTCGACGACGGAGGGTGGCACGAAGGTCTGGGCGACGACACCGGGCGCCAACAACAGCCCCGCGGTCCCGGCGCCTGCGGCCCGAAAAAGTTGACGGCGGGCCGTGGAGATGTCGTTGTCGTCCATTGTCGGGTCCTGGGGCGGTCGAGGGTTTCGGAGCCGGCAATCGGGGTGCCCGTTGACGGGGGCTGGGTGAGTCTTGGAGGCGCAAAGTTCCGGTTCGGGCTGGCTTTGTCGAAGCTTCGCGTGCCTGATCACTGGCCGTTCGACAAGCTCACGGCGAACGGGGTCGCCACTACAAACCTACCGTTCGGGCTGAGCTTGTCGAGGCCTGCCTGCCCGTCGCGGGCCCTCCGACACCTTTGTCGCGCTCATCGACGCATCAAAGTGCTTTTCCCGAACAAGCTCTCGATCAAATCGACCGCCAGGATGGCCGTGGCGTTGCGCACGTCGAGTGCCGGATTGAGTTCCATCACGTCGAGCGACGCCAGGCGGCCTGTGTCCGCGATCATTTCCATGCACAACTGGGCTTCCCGGTACGTGGGGCCGCCCTGCACGGTGGTCCCGACTCCGGGAGCGATCGAACCGTCGAGAAAGTCGACGTCGAAGCTCACATGCAGATGGGTGTTGGCATCGATCGTCGCGAGTGCGAGTTCCATGGCGTGACGCATGCCCATCTCGTCGATGTAGCGCATGTCGAACACATCCAGGCCGGCTTCATGAACCAGGCGCTTTTCTCCTGGATCGACGCTGCGGATACCGATCTGGCGCACCACCTTCGGACTGATCGCCGGGACCGTGCCGCCGATCTCGCACAGACGGGGCGGTCCGTAACCGCAAAGACAGGCCACGGGCATGCCGTGGATGTTGCCGCTCGGGGTGAGCGCGTTGGTGTTGAAATCGGCGTGTGCATCGAGCCACAGCACCCGCAGTTTCTTGCCGCTTTCGCGGCAGTGTCGCGCCACCGCGCTGATCGAGCCGATCCCGAGGCAATGATCGCCGCCGAGCAGGATCGGCAGGCGGCCTTTTTGCAATTCACCGTGCACGGCCTCGTGCACGGTCTGGTTCCAGGCCACGACCTCGTCGAGGTGGCGCCACCCGTCCACCGGCTGCTGCCAGGGGTTGGCCGGGCCGGACAGGTTGCCCAGGTCTCGGACTTCCAGGCCGTGGCTCTCCAGAACCGGTCCGATGTCGGCGACGCGCAGAGCCTCCGGCCCCATGCTGGCGCCGCGGATGCCGGCGCCGATGTCCGTGGGAGCTCCGATCAGGCTGATTTGGCGGTTCATGATGGGTTCCGTGGGGGGGCCGAATCACAGGCTCGCTGGTGGCGGGTCCTTGGGATTGTCCGGCGCTTCGAAGCCGTATTCGGTTTCCAGGACGTGCCACGCCTCCTCGGCCGTCTCGACGAAGCGAAACAGTTGCAGGTCGAGCGCGCTGATCATGCCGGTCTCGACGAGGAGGTCGAAATTGAGCAGGCGGGTCCAGAAATCGCGTCCGAAGAGCAGGACCGGACGCCGTCGCGACTTGCCGGTCTGCATGAGGGTCAACGCCTCGAACAATTCATCGAGTGTCCCGAACCCGCCCGGGAAACACACCAGTGCGACCGAGCGCATCAAGAAGTGCATCTTGCGCAGGCCGAAGTAGTGGAACTGAAAGCACAGTTCCGGCGTGATGTAGGGGTTGGGCGCCTGTTCGTGCTGCAGCACGATGTTCAGGCCGATGCTCTTTCCCCCCGCGTCGAAAGCGCCGCGGTTGCCGGCTTCCATGATGCCGGGTCCGCCTCCGGTGACGACGTAGAGAGGGGTCTCGAGATACTGCGACTTTTCGGTGACGAGTTCGCCGAAGCGACGCGCCTGGGCGTAGTAGCGCGACATCGCCAGGTGCTGCCGGGCGATCGCCAGCGCGGCGGCGTCCCCGGCCGAGGCGGCGTCGGCGACCAGGCGCTCGGCGGTTTCCGGCGCCACGATGCGCGCGCTGCCGAAAATCACGACGGTCGACTGAATGCCCTGCTCGTCCTGGACCAGTTCGGGCTTGAGGAGCTCGAGCTGCATGCGCACGGGACGCAACTCCTCGCGCAGCAAGAAACGGGTGTCGGTGAAGGCGAGCTTGTAGGAGCTTTCGGGGCCCTGGTAACGGGCGAGCGAGTTGGCAGCGTCCTGGGCAGCGTCTTGCTGGGCGGTCGGAAAGTTGCGACCGGTGAGGGTGGGCTTGTTCATCCGTGAGAGCTTAAGGGATGGCGGCGTGCGCAAAGGCGGGAAGGTCAGCCGTCGGCCAGCAGGCCCAGGAAGGATTCGAACAGCGGCGGGGTGCACGCGAGCACCGAGTGGCTGCGCAGCAGCGGCAGGCCGTCGCGGGCATGGAGGAGAGCGCCGGTCTCTTGCAGCAGCACGATGCCGGCGCTGGCGTCCAGGGGGTCCAGGTCGTGCTGCCAGAAAGCGTCGAGCCGGCCTGCCGCCACGCAGGCCAGTTCGAGTGCCATCGACCCCGAACGGCGCACGCCGCCGTACGCACGAAGCACCCGGCCCAGCTCGCTCATGTAGACCGGCATGCGCGGGCTCGCGGGTCGCGGGAACACGGTGGCAGCGAGCGACTCCTGCGCCGGCCGCCCTTTGGCGCAGGTGATCCGGACCCCGTTGAGCACCGCCCCCTGTCCTGCGATCGCGCCGAAAAACTCGTTCCGGCAGGGGTCGTAGATCACACCGATGCGCGGCCGCCCGTCCTCGACCAGTGCGATCGAGACCGCGTACTGCGGGTAGCCGCGCAGGTAGTTGAGGGTGCCGTCCAGCGGGGTCACCACCCAGCACGGCAGATCCGGGTCGAATGCATGATCGGGTGGGCCGCCGGCAAACCCGTGGTCGGGAAAGGCGCGCGCGACCACGTCGCGTATCAGCGTGCGAACCTCCCGCTTGATGGCAGCGACCACGTCGCCCGGTGCTTGCTGCGTCACCATGACCTCGGTGAGGCGCGCGCGCGAGGCTTGCAAGTGCGTGCCCGCGGCGTAGGCCGCCTGTTCGGCGATCCGCGCCGCCCGCTGGAGATCCGTGAGCAGTTCAAGCATTTTTCGCTGCCGGTCGAGACAGCAGGTTCACGTAGTCGTGGCCGGCTGTGTTGATGATCGAAATGCGATGCTCGACGGGCCGGTCGCCGAAGCCGAGGGCGGTGCGACGCACTTGCATGACCGGCTGCCCGACACTCAGGTCGAGCACCCGGGCCGCTTGCTGGTCCGCGGACACGGCCCGGGCGCGCTCGCCGGCTCGCACGACGGTGATGCCGAACTCCGACTGGTAGAACTGGTAGAGCGTGCCGCTGCGCTCGCGCCAACGCTTTTCGGTCAGGCCCTTGAAAAGGGTCGACGGGAGGAAAAGTTTGTCGTAGATCACGGGGCTGCCCTGCAGGCTCAGCCGGTTTTCGACCTGGAACACCGTCTCGCCGGTGCGCAGGTGCAAGGCTTTGGCCGGCTCCTCGGGGAGCCGTGACCGTTCGAACGAGAGGAGATCGACGTGCGGCGCCTCGCGCAGGCCGTCGGCGCGTTCGATGCGAAAGAACTGGCTCAACGAGCGATCCGGACCGTGGCTCGCGACGAAGGTCCCCAGGCCCTGGCGCCGAACCAGGATCTGCTCGGCCACCAATTCGTCGACCGCGCGGCGCAGGGTACCGATCGACACGCCCATCGCCGTGGCGATCTCGCCCTCGCTCGGCAAGGTCTTGCCGGGCGCGCAGCGACCGGTCTCTATCGCGTGCAGCAGTGAGCGCTTGACCGCCTGATAGAGCGGCATGGCGACCGTTTCCGGCGCGATGGCCGGGAACAGCTGGTCGCGCGGCGCAGGTTCCATGGGCGCAGAGTGTAAGCTAAATGATAGAGTTGATACAATTCACATAGGTCATTTATATGAGTCGAAGGACGTGACAACGGTCGCAGCCGGTGGCGACTGACCGTCGAACCGATCGTCCGCTCAACTCGGCCGGGACGGACGCCCCGCGCATACCGGGCATTCCGGGGTCCGCCCGACCCGGATCTCCGTCCATGTCGACGTTCTCGCATCGAGCATCTGCAGCCGGCCGGCGAGCGAGCTTCCGACGTCGCAAAGCAGCTTCAATGCTTCTGCAGCCTGGACGCTGCCGATGATCCCGACCAGCGGTGCGAACACGCCCATCGTGGCGCAGCGTGCCTCCTCGACCGCGGCGGCGGGCGGGAAAAGGCAGGCATAGCAAGGGTTCGATGGGTCGCGCGTGTCGTAGACCGAGACCTGGCCGTCGAAACCGATCGCCGCCCCGGACACCAGGGGTTTTGCATGGGCCACGCACGCGGCATTGGTGGCCTGCCGGGTGGCGAAGTTGTCGCTGCAGTCGACCACCACGTCGGCGTGTCGGACCAGCGCCGACAACCGTTCGCTTCCGGCACGCTCCTGCAGCGCCTGGACCCGCACCCCGGGGTTGATCGCTCCGAGCGTACGGGCCGCCGATTCCACCTTCGGACGACCGATCCGGTCGACGCCATGGAGGATCTGACGCTGCAGGTTGGTCAAATCGACGCAGTCGTCGTCGACCAGGGTCAAGGTGCCGACGCCGGCCGTCGCCAGGTAGAGGGCCACCGGCGAGCCCAATCCCCCGGCGCCGATCACGAGCACGTGCGCGTCGAGGAGGCGTCGCTGGCCTTCGATTCCCAGGTCGTCCAGGAGGATGTGGCGCGAGTAGCGCAGCAACTGCTCGTCCGTCATCGGGCAAGGATACTAGGGAAGCACCGAAGCATGGCACCGCCAGGGCTCGTCGGCACGGCCCCCTCGGGCTGCTTCAGCCGTCTGCACCGATCCTTTTGATCAGCCGGCGCAGCAGCGCGTCGGCCTTGGCGTTCTCGCACTGGCACGTGCCTGCTCCCCGGTGTCCCCCGCCGCCGTGGTGCAGCATCAGCTGGCCGACGTCGGTTCGGCTGCTGCGGTCGACAATCGACTTTCCGACCGCGAGCACCGTGCCTTGCCGCTGCGCGCCCCAAAAGACGTGGATCGACATGTTGCAGTGGGGAAAGAGCGTGTAGATCACGAAGCGGTTGACTGCATGGAGGGTCTCTTCGCCGCGCAGGTCCAGCACCACCAGCTTGCCGTGCACTCGGGCGCAGCGCAGGATTTGATCGCGCGCCAGCGCCGCATGCCGAAAGTACAGCTCGACCCGTTCCTGGACGTCGGGCAACTGCAGGATCGCTTCGACCGGTCGATCTCGACAGCAGTCGATCAAGTCCATCATCAACGCATAGTTGCTGATCCGAAAGTCGTGGAAACGGCCGAGCCCGGTGCGCGCATCCATCAGAAAGCTCAACAGCACCCAGCCGCTCGGTGCAAGAATTTCATCGGGGGTGAACTGGGCCGAGTCCGCCTTGTCGACCGCAGCCATCATGGCGTCCGAGATGCCGGCGAAGACGGCCTTGCCGCCATAGTGGTCGTAGACCACTCGCGCAGCCGAGGGCGCATCGACCTCGAGGATGTGATTGCGATGCTTGCCGGTTCGAACCGACTCCGAAAGATGGTGGTCGAAGACGAGACAGGGCCCCGGGACATAGGGCAGGTTGGTCGTGATGTCACGGGGACCGACGGCGACCTTGCCGTCCTGCATGTCCTTCGGATGAACGAACCTGATTTCGTCGATCAGCTTCAACTCTTTCAGCAACACGGCGCACACCAGGCCATCGAAATCGCTGCGGGTGACGAGTCGGTACTTCGGCGGGCTCATGGGGACATTCGATCAGCGCGGGCGAGGCCGCTGGGTCGATTACGGCCTTGCGGCGCCGAACTGAAGGCGCGTCTTCGGGCGGCCTGGCGCGTCGCCTCGGCGACGTCGGGCAAACCCGCAAGCGCCCGGGCCGCGTGCCGGGCGATAGTGCGCCTGAAATTTCATCCCACTCATTGCAGCCCGAGAAGACGTCGTGATGGATCACCCCTGGATCAAGAATTACCCGGCCGGCGTTCGCTGGGACGCCGAGCTCGAGCTCATGCCGGTGCAGCAATTGCTCGACGACGCGGTGCTGCGCTGGCCCGACCATCCGGCGCTCGCCTTCATGGGGGGCACGCTCACCTACCGCCGCCTGGGCGAACTGGCCGATCGCGCCGCGAAGGGCCTGCAGCGGCTCGGCGTGGGGCCGGGGGTGCACGTGGGGCTCTTCCTCCCGAACACGCCGCATTACCCGATTGCCTTTTTCGGGGTGCTCAAGGCCGGTGGCACCGTCGTCAACTATTCGCCCCTCGACGCCGAGCGCGTGTTGGCCCACAAGATCGAAGACAGCCAGACCGACATTCTGGTCACGCTCGACCTGGCGGCGCTCTATCCGCAAATGGCTCGTCAGCTGGGGCCGACCCGCCTGCGCAAATTGGTCGTCGGCCGATTCGACGACTACGCGGGCGAGCCGGCGACGGTGCGGGCTCGACTTCAAGGCGCGGGCCAACTCGTGGTCGTGCCGAGCGACGATCAGCATGTCCCGTTCGAGCAACTGCTCGCCAACGACGGCGCGTTCGAACCGCACGCGCTCGGCGATTTGCGCCAGGCGGTGGCCGTGTTGCAGTACACCGGCGGCACCACCGGGCTGCCCAAAGGGGCGATGCTGACCCACGCCAACCTGAGCGCCGCCTGTGCGCAATACATGGCGATCTCGCGCGGCGACCCGCCGGTCCTCTCCGAGGGATCCGAACGCCTGCTGGGCGTGCTGCCGCTCTTTCATATTTATGCCTTGACGGTCAATCTGCTCTTCGGCATGCGGCTCGGAGCTTTGCAGGTGTTGCATTCGCGGTTCGACGTCGATGCCGCCGTCGCCGACCTCGTCGAGCAGCGCATCACCGTCTTTTCCGGGGTGCCGACCATGTACATGGCCCTGGCCGGTCACCCGCGGGTGCGGGCCGGGGAATTGCGTTCGCTGCAGTTTTGCGGCTCGGGCGGCGCGCCACTGCCGGTCGAGGTGGCGCAGCGCTTCACGGCGCTCACCGGCGCCCCGCTCAACGAGGGTTGGGGAATGACGGAGACCGCGCCGACCGGCACGTTCACGCCCGTCCACGGCATGCGCAAGGCCGGGTCGTGCGGCATGCCGCTGCCCCGCATCGAACTCAAGTTCGAGCGCCTGGGTGAACCCGGCCGCGACGCCGAGCCGGGGGAGCCGGGCGAACTGTGCATCCGGGGCCCGAACGTGATGAAAGGCTATTGGAACAACCCCCAGGCCACCGCGGAGTCGATGACGGCGGACGGCTTCTTCCGCAGCGGCGACGTCGCCTACATGGACGCGGACGGCTTCGTCTTCATCGTCGATCGCACCAAGGACATGCTGCTGTGCAGCGGCTTCAATGTCTATCCGCGCGTGATCGAAGAGGCGATCTACGAGCACCCGGCGGTCGAGGAGGTCTGCGTGATCGGCATCCCGGACGCCTATCGCGGCCAGACGCCCAAGGCATTCATCAAGCTCAGGCGCGATGCCGCTGCCTTCACGCTCGAGACGCTGCAGGAATTCCTCGCCGAACGCGTGGGCAGGCACGAGATGGTGCAAGCGCTGGAACTGCGCGCGGAGCTCCCCAAGTCGCCGGTCGGCAAGCTCCTCAAGCGCGAGCTGGTCGAAGAGGAAAGGCGCCGCGCGGGCGCCTGAGCCGGCGAGATGCTTGCTTGAGCCCGGTCGGACGACTCCGACACGCACGAGGGCAGGGGGCCTGCACCGAACCGGGCTCCGTGCTTTCCGACACGCAGCACGCCATCGGCGATGCTACGGCCACCCCGATGGCGCAGCCTTCGGCCCTTCAATCCACCTGCAAGGAGCGTCCATGCTTCACTACGCCGTCGTTTTCCTCGTCATCGCGCTCATCGCGGCGCTCTTCGGATTCGGCGGGATCGCCGCTGGCGCTGCTGGCATCGCCAAGATCCTGTTCGTTGTGTTTGCGATTCTCGCGGTCGCATCGTTCCTGTTCGGCCGCGGACGCGGATAAGGTTCCGACCCTGGCAGGGGAGGTGGTGTCGGCCTGGCGGCGTCCGCCAGGTGACAGCACCTGCCCGCCTTCGGGGCTACAGTGCGGGCATGGCTCGCCGACCCTTGATTGCGCTGGATTGCGACGGCGTCCTGCTGGATTTTCATCTGGGCTACGCCGGCGCGTGGAAGCGGGCCTTCGGCGCGATGCCTCAGGAGCGCGACCCGCTGGCGTACTGGCCGATGGACCGCTGGAACGTCGAGCGGCTCGCGCCGGAACATCGCCCGACGTTCCGGGCCGCGTTCGACACCCATTTCTGGACCACGATGCCCCCCTTGCCGGGAGCGCTCGATGCCTGCAACCGCTTGCACGACGCCGGTCACGAACTGATCTGCATCACGGCGCTGGACAACGAGTACGAGGGCGCACGACTCACCAACCTGCGGCGCCTCGGATTCCCGATCGAGCGGGTGGTGGCGACCGGCCATTCGGAAGGTGAGCGCAGTCCCAAGGCGGACGCGATCGAATCGCTCGACCCGGCGGCGTTCGTGGACGACTACATCGTCTACATGCGCGGTCTGCCGCGCCACATCCACACGGCCTTGATCCTGAGGGGCCCCAACGGCAGCCCCAACGTCGGACCGGAACTCGCGCTGGCCAAGTCGGTGCACGACGATCTGGCGGGCTTTGCCGATCATTGGCTCGCGCGTTGACGGGCCGGTCTCGTCAATGGGCCGTGGGCTTCGGATCGTCCGTCTCGCTGGACTCGGGGTCGGGGTCCGCTGCCACGGCATATCCACCGCTCGCCCAGGCGCCGAGATCCTGCGTCTGGCACCGAATGCTGCAAAAGGGCCGCCAGACGTTGGTGGGCGCGTAGACGCTCGGCCCGCCGCAACCGGGACACCGGATGACGGGGCTGGCCCGCTTGGGCTGGCTCATGCGCAGAGCGTCAACTCGAAGTCGGCATCGCCACCACTGGGCTTCAGGCGCCCCTCGGCGTCCTGTCGCATCAGTCGCACCGACACCATCAGGCGATGCCCGCTGATTTCGGGGACGATGTCTTCGGGCACCTCGAGGCGGACACGCATCAGCTGATAGATCCGGCCCTGGGGAAGGCTTTGCTGGTAGTGGCCGGCCGGCGCGCTGACCATGTGGGGCACCCCGGAATCGCGCAGCAGCCCGAGGAGGACCTGCAAGGCCTCGGCCAGGGGCATGAGCGTGGCGACCCATTGCATCAGGTCGGCACGTCGGCGCGGCGCCTCGAGTTTTTGCCAGGCATAGTAGGCAGGCAGGTCGAATTCGCACGTGCCGCCGGGTATGCTGATGCGGCTGCGTATGCTCATCAGCCATTCGTTGCTGCCGAGACTGGCGCCGGCTTTTCCCTGCATCTCGTTCAAGCCGTTGAACGCATGGTCGATGCGCGCGACCGCCACGTCGAGCGCGCTCTCCGAGATCGACGGATTGCCGCGGTAGCTATTGAAAAGCTGGCGGTGCTTGTCCAGTTCCTTGAGCAAGTCGGACTTCAGGTCGGCTCGCGAGGAGACATCGAGGATCTCGAACAAGGTCGCCAACGCGTAGTGGTGGTCGACCGCCGCCTCGCGCGCGATCAACTGACCGAGCCGGTCGAAGAGGTGCTCGAGCCTGAGCATCGTGCGGATGCTTTCGTTGAAGGGGTATTCGTAGAGGATCAAGGTGGGGGGTCCTGATCAGGCGCACGACGGGCCTGCCGAAGCGCGATTGTTCCACAGGGACACGGATCGCCGCCGACGCTACGCCCGCTGCCCGATCCAGCGGTCCCAGAGATCGGCGACCTGGGCCTCGAGTTGTGGCAGACCGATCCCGTCGTTGTGGATCACCGCGTCGGCGGCGGCCCGCCGCGCCGCGCGCGTGGCCTGCTGGGCGATCACCGCGCGCGCTTCCTCCGGGGTCCAGCCCGAGCGGCTGACGACCCGGTCGACCTGGGTCGCCACCGCGCAGTCGACGACCAGGACCTTGTCGACGCGCTGGCGCCAGTGCGCCGATTCGACCAGCAACGGGACGTCGAAGACCAGCGCCGCTGCGTCGCTCGCAGCCGCCGCCTGGCGCGCCGTTTCCTGACCGATCAGCGGGTGCAGGATGGCCTCCAGCCGGCGTTTGCACGCGGGGTCGGAGAACACCAGGTCACGCATGCGCTGCCGGTCGAGGGCACCCTGCGGATCGATCAGCGTCGCGCCGAATTCGGCCGCGATCGGCGCGATCGCGGCGCCTCCGGCCAGGGTCAGTCGACGCGCGATCAGGTCGGTGTCGATGAGCGCCGCACCGCGCGCCACCAGGAGCCGGGCCACCGTGCTCTTGCCGCTGCCGATGCCACCGGTCAGGCCGATGCGCAGCGGTGTCGGTATCACATCGGCGCCAGCCACAGGCGCGACAGCTGGTCGCCGAAAAAGAGCGCGGCGACGCCTCCCCCGGCCAGGTAGGGGCCGAAGGGAATCGGCACCTCGCGGTCGTGCCGACGCAGGACGATCAATGCGATGCCCACCACGGCCCCGACGGCCGACGACAACAAGATGATGGACGGCAGCGCCTGCCACCCCATCCAGGCGCCGAGCGCGGCGAGCAGTTTGAAGTCACCCGCGCCCATGCCTTCGCGGCCCCGGATCAGCCGGTAGGCGTGGAAGACGAACCACAGGGCGAGATACCCCGCCACCGCTCCCACGACCGACGCGAGCAGCGGGGTGGCGATCCAGCCCAGCGCGGCCGAAACGATGCCGGCCCACATCAGTGGCAGGGTCAGGTCGTCGGGAAGCAAGGTGGTGTCGAGATCGATGAAAGCCAGCGCCACCAGCGTCGCGCACAGCCCGCACCACAGCAGCGCTTCCGGCTGCGGACCGACATGCAGGCCGCAGGCGAGGAACAGGGCGGCGGTCAACACCTCGATCGCCGGATACCGCAGCGAAATGCGCGCCCGGCAGGCGGAGCACTTGCCGCGCAAGGCCACATAACTCACCACCGGAATGTTCTCGTACCAGCGGATGGCATGTCCGCACGCCGGGCAGCGCGACCTCGGTGTGGAAAGCGTCATCTCCGGAGTCGGCTCGATCGTCACTCCGAGGAGTTCGGCGCTATCCATGCGCCATCCCCGCTCCATCATCGGCGGCAGCCGGTGGATCACGACATTGAGAAAGCTGCCGATGAGCAGCCCCAGGACCGCCAGGACCGCCGGCGACAAGAGGACCGCGGCGGCCTGGGGATCGATCCAGGCGCTCAAACGACCTGGCCGAGCTTGAAGATCGGCAGGTACATCGAGATCACGATCCCGCCGATCAGCGTGCCCAGCACGACGATGATGACCGGCTCCATCAGGCTCGACAGGCCCTTGACCGCGTCGTCGACCTCGGTTTCGTAGAACTCGGCCGCTTTCGAGAGCATGTGGTCGAGCGAGCCCGACTCCTCGCCGATCGCGCACATCTGGGTCACCATGGTCGGGAAAATGCCCGTCGTTTGCATCGAGGTGGTCAGGGCCGAACCGGTGGAGACGTCTTTCTGGATCTGCTCGGTGGCTTCGGCGAACACCGCGTTGCCCGAGGCACCGCCCACCGAGTCGAGGGCCTCGACCAGCGGCACCCCGGCCGCGAACATCGTCGCGAGCGTGCGGGTCCAGCGCGCCACCGAGGACTTGTAGACCAGATCGCCGAAGATCGGGATCTTCAGCAGCAGGCGGTCCATGAACTTTTGCATCTTCTCGGAACGCCGCCAGGATTGGAGGAAGAAGTAGATGCCGCCACCCAGGATGCCGAAGATGAGGTACCAATACTTGACGAAAAATTCGGACATCGCGATGACGATCAACGTCGGCGCTGGCAGGTCGGCACCGAACGAGGAGAACACCTCCTTGAAGGCCGGAATCACGAAAATCATGATCACTGCCAGCACGATGAAGGCCACGACCAGGACCGCGATCGGGTACATCAGGGCCGACTTGATCTTGCTCTTGATCGCCATCGTCTTTTCCTGGTAGATCGCCAGGCGATCGAGCAACTCCTCCAGGATACCGCCGGCCTCGCCGGCCTCGACCAGGTTGCAATACAGCGCGTCGAAGTGCAGCGGGTGCTTGCGGAACGCGGCGGACAGACTCGTGCCGGTCTCGACGTCGCTGCGGATGTCGTTGAGCAGCCGGGTCATGCGCGGGTTGACGCTGCCCCGACCGACGATGTCGAAAGCCTGGATCAGCGGCACGCCGGCGCGCATCATCGTCGTGAGCTGCCGGGTGAAGATGGCGATGTCTTTTTGCTTGACCGACTTGCCACCGCTCAGCCGGCGCTTCTTGACCTTGTTGACCAGTATGCCCTGGCGCCGCAGGCTCGCCCCGACCACGGCCTCGCCGCCGGCACGCATCTCGCCGCGGACGATCTTGCCGTTCTTGTCCTTGCCTTCCCACTCGAAGACAAGTTCCTTGAAATTCTTCGCGGCCGCTGTCGCCATGGTCATCGTCGGGGAATCGCTTCCCCGTCCCTTCGATGTTGGAATGCTGTTGTTTTCAAGCGCTGGTCTGCTGACTTACTCGTTGGTCACCGAGATCACCTCCTCGAGGGTGGTCACGCCGGCGCGCACTTTCACCAGCCCGGACTGCCGCAGGTCACGCACGTTCTCGCGCTGCGCCTGGACGGCGATGTCCATCGACGTGCCTTCGTTGAGGATGATGCGCTGGATCGCCTCGGTGATCGGCATGACCTGGTAGATGCCGATGCGGCCCTTGTAGCCGTTGGTGCAGGCCGAACACCCCACCGCCCGGTAGGGGCGCCAGGTGCCGTCGATGTCGTTCTCGGCGAAGCCCGCCTTGAGCATGGCCTCGCGCGGATAGTCGGCCTGCGCCTTGCAGACTTCGCAGAGCTTGCGCGCCAGACGCTGCGCGGTGATCAGCAGGACGCTCGAAGCGATGTTGAAGGGCGCCACGCCCATGTTCAGCAAACGGGTCAGCGTGGTCGGCGCGTCGTTGGTGTGCAGCGTCGACATCACCATGTGGCCGGTCTGTGCCGCCTTGATCGCGATGTCGGCGGTCTCGAGGTCGCGGATCTCGCCCACCATGATGATGTCGGGATCCTGACGCAGGAAGGACTTGAGCGCCGCCGAGAAGGTCAGGCCGGCCTTGTCGTTGACGTTCACCTGGTTCACGCCGGGCAGGTTGATTTCGGCCGGATCCTCGACCGTGGAGATGTTGACCCCAGGCTGGTTCAGGATGTTGAGGCACGTATAGAGCGAGACCGTCTTGCCGCTGCCGGTGGGGCCCGTGACGAGCACCATGCCGTAGGGGCGCTGGATGATCTTCAGCAGCCGGTCCTTCTCGATCTTCTCGTAGCCGAGCGCTTCGATGCCGACTTTGGCGCTGCTCGGGTCCAGGATCCGGATCACGATCTTCTCGCCGAACAGCGTCGGCAAGGTGGAGACGCGGAAATCGATCGCCTTGGCGCCGAACTTGAGCTTCATGCGGCCGTCCTGCGGCACCCGCTTCTCGGCGATGTCCAGGCGCGAGATGACCTTGATGCGGGACGACAGCTTGTCCTTGATGGCAATCGGCGGCTGGGTGATTTCGCGCAGCTCGCCGTCGACCCGAAAACGCACCCGGTAGTGGTATTCGTAGGGTTCGAAATGCAGGTCGGAGGCGCGCAGGTTGATGGCGTCGATCAGCATCTTTTGCAGGAAGCGCACGACCGGCGCGTCCTCGACCTCGGTCGCGTCGGCTGATTCCTGGGGCGCCGTGACGTCGTCGGTGACGTCGAATTCGAAGTCGCCCGAGGCCATGGACTCGATCGCTTCGTTGGCACTCGCGCCGTTGGCTTCCAGCACCTTGGCCAGCTTGTCGTGTTCGACGATCACCCATTCGGGCGCCATCTGGGTGGCGAACTTGATCCGCTCGACGGCCTCCTGGTCGGTCGGGTCGGCGCCGGCGATGAACAGGCGGTTTCCGCGCTTGCCCAGGACCACGATCTGGTACTGAACGGCCAGCTTCAGGTCGATGACGTTGCGCGGCAGGCGTTGCGGGTCGACCGAGGCCAGGTCCAGCAAGGGCAGCGCGAGCGCGGTCGCGAGCGTGTGAGCCAGATCGGCGGGCGAGACCGCGCCCGCGGCGATCACCGCCGAGACGAAGCTGTTGTGTTTGTCCTTCGAACTGCGAACCAGGTCTTCGGCGACCTTCGCGTTGAGCCTGCCGGCATGCACGAGAACCCGTGCCACGCCCGAGAGCGCAGAGTGCGGCGCATCTGCCAATGTGTCCACGTGTCGGTGCTTCAGTCCAGGGTTAATCGGCGATCTTCCTCGATCGGCCGATCACTGTAAACGCGCCGGATGTGGCCTAAGGCCGATAAATCACGGGTGTTTCCAGGCTATTTGAAACAGGGTGATTCTGATGCGGACAGACCCCGTGCCGCGCCGGCGCCGACCTCGCCGCGTGAAGAAAAAGCCCGCGCAATCAAAAGATTAGCATGAAGTCTGCATGGAAGTGATTCGAAACGACCCCACGTCTTGGTTGCTTTGAGACGGAAGCGGGCGGCGCCGGGCCTGCGCCTCGTCGAAACCGGGCTTACTCCACGGTCCGGTTCGTTCCGTGGCGCAGCACTGCATAAAACTGTCACATGAGCCCGCTAGCATGGAAAACATGCACAAAGCACAAATCATTGCCGTGGATGCGTTTCGCAGTTTTGGCCACCCGGCGCGGGTCACGGCCTCCGTTCGCCCGACCTTTCGGCCGCTCGCGGGGTCGTCGCGCGTCGCCTCTTTCCTGAATTCGTTGCGGGGGGCGCGGTCGATGGTCCGCGCCGAACCGGCGGGTGAACTGAGCTCGGTCGAATGTCACCTGGTCGATCTCGCACTTCGGCGCTGGGTATCGGAAAACCAAGAGCCGGCCACTGGCGCCTGATGCTATGTCCCGGCCGGCCGGGCCTTCAGGATCTCGTGGTTGATCCACGCCGCCCGCTTCGCATGCATCGACTCGAGCGTATGTCGTTCCGCGATGTCATACAAGGTCTTGTGGAGTTCCGCGAGCGCTGCCGAGTTCTGACGCAGGGCGTCCAGAGCGGCCGCCATGCTGCGGCTGTCGCCCACCTCGTACAGCAACGCGGCAGGGAGTCCTAGCGCTCGGTAGGCGGGTGTGTCCGGGCACACCGGCAAACAACCGCAGCTGATGGCATCGAAAAGGATGCGGGGTTGTTCGTCGTTGAGATTGGGAAGAACGACGATGCCGTGTTCCTGCAACCGGTCGAGAAAAGGCAACGGATACGTCAGCGTTCCGGCAAATACCACCTGTTCGCCGAGCCCGCTGCGTGCGACTTGTTCGTCCAGGCGTGCGCGCTCGGGGCCTGCACCGTAGATGGTCAGCGTCAGGCCATCGGCGCGCCCGGCGGCGCGCAGCCGAGCCAATGCGTCGATGCCCACATGAATTCCCTTCATCGGCTCCAGCCGCGACGCGATGCACCACCTCGACAATCGCGCGACCGAGGGGGTCATCCCGCGCTCGGCATTCAGCCGCTCCCGCGCCGCGGCGATGTCGCTGGCTTGCAGCCAACTCGCGATGCCGACGTGCAAGCTCGGGCAGCTCTTGGCGACCAAGCGGCGTAAGCCTTCACCGACGATGAACGTGCCGTCGGCGCGCGAGGTCAGCCACCAGTAGTTGGCGCGCAGACCGACATACGCCAGCAGCGCACGCGCTGCGCGCGGCAGATCACGCGCACCGTGGGGGGCTTCGTTGAGCAATGCCGAACGGGCGCGGTTGCTCGACAGGCCGACGACGGTCTTGCGCCCGACCCGGCGGGCCGCCGAGACCACCTGTCGGCACAGCCGCGACGCATGCCAGCCCTGACCGCCATAGACCTGCACGACGTCGCAGTCCCTGATCAGTCGGTCGAGTTCGGGCGGTCGCAGCGACGTCGAATCCAGGACCCGGATCGCGTCGGGGAGCGAACCCCGGCCCTGCCATCCCGACGGCGGGGTCGCAACCAGCGGGCAAACGAGCTGGAGTTCCGAAGTGACCTTCAGTTGAGCGACGAGGTCGATCGCCCAGAGATCCAGCGTGCTGAACCCGTCGATTTCGCGCACCACGGGGATAGGCGAAAAAAGCGCGAGGCGATACGTCACTGCGGCAGCTGGAGCTCGGGCAGCGCCAGCAGCAAGGTCTGCAAACTCGAACTGGCCATCCCGGCCAATCGATCGAGTGGGAATTCGCCGTGATCTCCGAGCAGCCCTCCGACAGCGGCCAGCAGGTAACTGATGCTGTCGACCGGGTCGCAACCCAGGAGCGTGCCGTGCTGCAAGGCCTCGGCGCGCAGCCTCTTGGGACTCGCGCGCAACGATTCGGACACCCGCACGAGATCGAAGAACGGATAGCCCTGCATCTTGGCCGCCCCCCAATCGATCACCGCCAGCCGTTCGCTCAACCGGGGTCGAACCAGGGACGCGGGGGTCTGACGCAGCAGCAAGTTGCCCTTCCAGAGGTCGCCATGCATCAGGACGCTCATGGGCGACCAGCTTGCGTTGGTCAGCCGATCGAGCGCTCGACGCGTGTAGGCGTTGAAAGGGTTCGCCAGGTCGAATTTCAAGAGGCGCTTCAAGGCGAGCTCATACCCCGTGGCGAGCTCGGCCGAACCGACCGGTCTTTTGGTGGTCGAGGTGATGCCACGCAGCCATTTGAAAATCACCGGGCGCAACCGTATTCTCTCGACATGCCACTGCAGCCGCGCGGAAGAGAGCGCCAGGCAGTAGGGCATGACGGAGTAGGTGCGACCCCCGATGTCGCCTTCGGATGTCGGCAGGAGGACCGACGGTGCCAGGAGGGGGCCCATGGCCGCCGCGGCGTCGCGCGCCCGGGCGATCCCGCGCGCCACCATGTCGGGCGCAAGGGGCGACGACAACTGAACCACCGCGCGCGCCACGCCCTGCGGATCCTGCACGATGAAGATCTGGCTGCTGTCCGGAAGGTCGCCTTGATAGAGAAGCGTGATGGACACATTGGCCGGCTGACCCGGGATGGCAATGCACAACGGTGCAGAGCGGCCGGCATGCGCCTGGGCAATGAGAGACTCGTTCATCGAGGGAAATGTTGACAAGGCAGCCAATTGAAGCACGATTTGCGCCATGGCTCGCGGCGCAGCACGTCGTGCGAGCAGCTGGGAGGGTGGTGGCAGCCGACGCCACGCGGCTGGCCCCACGTGTGCCCCAGGAACAGTCGAGACAGAAATGCGGCCGGTGTCGAGGTTGCAAATACCCGGAGGGATGGCCCAGAAGGAACAAACGGGTCTTTGGTCGGGGTGAGAGGATTCGAACCTCCGGCCTCTACGTCCCGAACGTAGCGCTCTACCAGGCTAAGCTACACCCCGATGCTGCTGCGGCCACGAAAGCCGCGGCCGAGTCTTCGACCTCGGCCGCCGCGAGATGCCGCTCACGAGGAGCGGTCGACCGACCGAGCGCAGAATTCTAGCAGAGCCTGCCGATAGGGCGACTCGGGGAGCGCAGCCAGCGCCAGCGCCGCCTTGTCGGCCTCCGCGCGGGCGGCCTCGCGCGTGGCAGCGATCGCGCCGGTGTGACGCACGATCTCGACGATGTCGGACAGCCGCGCCACCTCGCCGTGCTCGATCGCATGGCGGATCAGCTCCCGCTCGGGCGCCGTGCCGCGTTCCATCGCCACCAGGAGCGGCAGGGTCGGCTTGCCCTCGCGAAGATCGTCGCCCACGTTCTTGCCCAGATGTTCGGTCGCGCCCTCGTAGTCGAGCAGGTCATCGATCAGTTGGAACGCGGTGCCGAGCGAGCGGCCGTAAGCGGCGCAGGACTCCTCGATCGCCGTGCCGGGCTCGGCCAGCATCGCGCCGATGCGCGCGCTGGCTTCGAACAGCTTGGCGGTCTTGAAGCGGATCACGCGCAGGTAGTCGTCGACCGCGATGTCCGGGTCGTGCATGTTCATCAGCTGCAACACCTCGCCCTCGGCGATCACGTTGGTCGCGTCGGCCAGCACCTCGAGCACCCGCATGCGGTTGACCGAGACCATCATCTGAAACGCGCGCGAGTAGACGAAGTCGCCGACCAGAACGCTGGCGGCGTTGCCGAACAAGGCGTTGGCGGTCTGGCGTCCGCGCCGCAGTGCCGACTCGTCGACCACGTCGTCGTGCAGCAAGGTGGCGGTGTGGATGAACTCGACGCTGGCCGCCAGCTCGTAACGCTCGCGGCCCTCGAAGCCGAGAGCGCGGGAAAACAGCAACACCAGCATGGGACGCAGGCGCTTGCCGCCCGCACTGATGATGTAGTGGGCGATCTGGTTGATCATCACCACGTCCGAGGCGAGCCGCTCGCGAATCACGCGGTCGACCTCGCGCATGTCGGCAGCCACCAAGGCCATGACACCCGAGGTTGCTTCGTGGTCGACCTCGGGGTCGGTGGTCGGTGAGTTGGGGTGCACGCTGGGCTCGTTCAATGCCGCGGATTATAGAAAGGCGCCGCGGCCCGCGTATCGGCTCCCAAAAATATGAGCAGTCATGCTATATTCACAGGCTCTGCTCATTTTGCAGGGCCGCAGCGCCATGGGGGGCCCGGAGCCAGCTCGACATCGGTCGGGCTTTCGGGTCGACAAGGGGCGGCGGGAAAGCACGTGGATACAACATGGGGCAGGCGCAGCCGGCCCCTCGAAAGGGCTGATATGTACGCGGTCATAAAAACCGGTGGCAAGCAATACAAGGTGGCCACCGGCGAAAAGATCAAAATAGAACAGATTGCTGCGGACGTCGGCCAAGAGATCACGATCGACCAGGTGTTGGCCATCGGTGCCGGCGCTGACCTGACGATCGGCACTCCCTTGGTGGCGGGCGCAACGGTGGTGGCCACGGTCCTGGCGCATGGCAGGCATGACAAGGTGCGCATCTTCAAGATGCGTCGCCGCAAGCACTACCAGAAGCGGCAGGGCCATCGGCAGAACTTCACCGAGATCGAAATCGGTGCGGTAAGCGCCTAACCCGCAAGGAGAGAACTCATGGCACAGAAAAAAGGCGGCGGCTCAACCCGCAACGGCCGCGACTCCCAACCGAAGATGCTCGGCGTGAAGGTGTTCGGCGGCCAGAAAATTCCGGCCGGCTCGATCATCGTTCGCCAGCGCGGCACCAAGTTCCATGCCGGCACCAATGTCGGCGTGGGCAAGGACCACACGCTGTTCGCGCTGGTCGATGGTCAGGTGAGTTACGCGGTCAAGGGACCTCGCAACCGCCAGACGGTGTTCGTCACGGCGATCTGAGGCGGCGCGCCTGCGGGCGCGTGGATGGTCCGCTCCCCCTCGAAGCCCCGGCCTGCCGGGGCTTCGGCGTTGCCGAAGGCGCCTTCTCGAACGGCTGGCCAGGCCGACTAAAATACCGGGCACTCGCCCCCTTCCCATGAAATTCGTAGACGAAGCCACCATCGATGTCGTCGCCGGCGACGGCGGCAACGGCTGCATGAGCTTTCGGCGCGAGAAGTTCCTGCCCTTCGGCGGGCCCAACGGCGGTGACGGCGGCCGCGGCGGGAGTGTCTACGCGGTCGGCGACCGCAATCTCAACACCCTCATCGACTTCCGCTATGCGCGCCGCCATGAGGCCCGGCGCGGCGAGAACGGGAGAGGCTCGGACCAGTACGGGGCGGCCGCGCCAGACATCGTCTTGCGCATGCCCATGGGCACCGTCATCACCGACCTCGACACCCAGCAGGTGGTGGCCGAGTTGCTGGTGCCGGACGAGCCGGTCTTGATCGTCAAGGGGGGCGATGGCGGTTTCGGTAACCTGCATTTCAAGACCAGCACCAACCGGGCGCCGCGACAGAAGACGCCCGGGTGGCCGGGCGAGCAGAAAAAGTTGCGCCTCGAGCTGAAGGTGCTGGCCGACGTCGGCTTGCTGGGCATGCCCAACGCGGGCAAATCGTCGCTGATCACCGCGGTGTCCAACGCGCGTCCGAAGATTGCCGATTACCCCTTCACGACCTTGCATCCCAACCTCGGGGTGGTCCGGGTCGCGCCGGAGCAAAGTTTCGTGGTGGCCGACATTCCCGGTCTGATCGAAGGCGCCTCCGAAGGCGCCGGGCTCGGCCACCTGTTCCTGCGCCATCTGCAACGCACCCACTTGTTGCTGCATCTGGTCGACATCGCCCCCTTCGACGACGCGGTCGACCCGGTCGCGCAAGCCCGTGCGATCGTCGCCGAGCTCAAGAAGTACGACGCCGCGCTGTACGACAAGCCGCGTTGGCTGGTCCTCAACAAGATCGACATGGTGCCGCTCGAAGAGCGTGAAAAGCGCGTCAAGGACTTCGTCAAGCGCTTCAAGTGGAAAGGGCCGGTGTTTCAGATCTCGGCCCTGACCCGAGAAGGTTGCGAACCCCTGATCCGCGCCGTCTACGACCAGGTCGCGACGCTCAAGAACGTGGTGCCCGACGACCCCGACCCGCGCTTCGATCCGGCGTCGGCCGCCGACTCGATCCCATGAGCGGTGTGTTGCAGCAGGCCCGGCGCATCGTCGTCAAGGTCGGCTCCAGCCTGGTGACGAACGAGGGCCGCGGCGTGGACGCCGAAGCGGTCGGCAACTGGTGCCGCCAGATGGCAGCGCTCGCCGCCGAGGGCCGTGAAGTGCTGATGGTCTCCAGCGGCGCCATCGCCGAAGGCATGAAACGCCTGGGATGGAGCCGGCGACCCCGCGAAGTCCACGAACTGCAGGCAGCCGCGGCGGTGGGACAAATGGGCCTGGCGCACATCTACGAGACCAAGCTGCGCGAACATGGCATGGGCAGTGCGCAGGTGCTCCTGACGCACGCCGACCTGGCCGATCGCGAGCGCTATCTGAATGCTCGCTCCACGCTCCTGACCTTGCTCTCGCACCGTGTGATTCCGGTCATCAACGAAAACGACACCGTCGTCGTCGACGAGATCAAGTTCGGCGACAACGACACGCTCGGCGCGCTCGTCGCCAACCTGGTCGAGGCCGATGCCCTGGTGATCCTCACCGATCAACGTGGCCTCTATTCGGCCGACCCGCGCAAGGACCCGCAGGCCCGGTTCGTCGAGACGGCCGCGGCCGGCGCCCCCGAGCTCGAGCGCATGGCCGGCGGCGCCGGAACAAGCCAGGGTCGCGGGGGCATGCTGACCAAGATCCTGGCCGCCAAACGCGCAGCGCGCAGTGGTGCGAGCACCGTCATCGCCTACGGTCGCGAGAGCGACGTCCTCGTGCGCCTGGCCGCAGGCGAGGCGATCGGAACGACGCTGCTGGCCCCGACCCACAAGCTCGCCGCCCGCAAGCAATGGATGGCCGATCATCTCCAGCTGCGCGGCACGGTCCTGATCGACGCGGGCGCCGCGCGCAAGGTTTGCGGCGAGGGCAAGAGTCTGCTGCCGATCGGGGTGATCGACGTGGCGGGCGAATTCCATCGTGGCGATGTGATCGCGGTGTGCTTCCCGCCCGGGGTGGAGGTGGCCCGGGGGCTGGCCAACTACGGCAGCGGCGAGGCGCGCCTGATCGCGCGCAAGCCTTCCGGCGAGATCGAAAAGCTGCTCGGCTACACCGCCGAGCCGGAACTCATCCACCGGGACAACCTGGTCCTGGCAGGCACGCCGCTCAGCCGTGCGGCTTGAATTCACCGGGCCGGGACAAACCCGCTTCGGTGTTCTCGGCGACGAGCGGCTCGCCATGGATGTCGTCCCGATGGTGCGGCCGCATGCCTGATCGCAGGTAGCGATTGTGGTGGGCACTGCGGGGCAGGAAACGCGCCAGCTCGGTCAGCGCCATCTGGTAGACGTCGCGCTTGAACTCGATCACCAGCTCCAGGGGAACCCAGTAGTCGTTCCAGCGCCAGGCGTCGAACTCGGGATGGTCGGTCGCGCGCAGGTTCATGTCGCTGTCGCGACCGACGAGTTGAAGCAGGAACCAGATCTGCTTCTGACCCCGGTAGTGACCCCGCGCGTCGCGCCGGATGAAGTGGTCGGGAACCTCGTAGCGGAGCCAATCGCGGGTGCGGGCGATGATGCGCACGTGGTCGGGAACCAGTCCGACCTCTTCGTGGAGCTCGCGGAACATCGCCTGCTCGGGCGTCTCGCCGTACTTGATGCCCCCTTGCGGGAACTGCCAGGAGTGGGTGCGGATCCGTTTGCCCCAAAAAACCTGGTTGCGTTGGTTGAGCAGGACGATGCCGACGTTGGGTCTGAACCCTTCACGGTCGAGCATAATCAACCCCAGTTCATTTGTTGAATCATTATTACACCGGCGTGAGGGGTTTCAAGTCCTCCGTTTCCCTCGGCCCCATGCGCCCGATGCCGGCCGGCCGGTGCCCCACCGAAGAGCCCGCACGCGGCACGGTTTCCCACCCAACGACACGCCTCCCACCACTGCTGCCGCATGAAAGCATCGCGATTTTTCATCTCCACCCTGAAAGAGGCGCCCGCCGACGCCGAGGTCAAGAGCCACCAGCTCATGATGCGCGCGGGCTTCATCAAGCGCCTGGGGGCGGGCATCTACAACTACATGCCCATGGGGCTGCGCGTGATTCGCAAGATCGAGGCGATCATCCGCGAGGAAATGAACCGGGCCGGCAGCATCGAACTCTTGATGCCGGTGGTGCAGCCGGCCGAGCTCTGGCAGGAAAGCGGTCGCTTCCAGAAGTACGGGCCTGAGTTGCTGCGTCTGAAAGACCGGCACGATCGCGATTTCGTGATCCAGCCCACCAGCGAAGAAGTCATCACCGACATCGCGCGTCAGGAACTGCGCAGCTACCGGTCGCTGCCCAAGAATTTCTATCACATCCAGACCAAGTTTCGTGACGAGCGCAGGCCCCGCTTCGGCGTGATGCGCGGCCGCGAATTCACGATGAAGGACGCCTACTCGTTCGATCGCGACATCGAAGCGGCCGGCCGCAGCTACGACGCGATGTTCGATGCCTACACCCGCATCTTCCAGCGCATGGGGCTGACGTTTCGCGCCGTGGCCGCCGACAACGGTTCGATCGGGGGGGTGCGCTCGCACGAGTTCCAGGTCATCGCCGATACCGGCGAAGACGCGATCATCTACTGCCCGACCTCCGACTACGCCGCCAACATCGAGTTGGCCGAGGCCGTGGCGCCGACGGCCCCCCGCCCGGCGCCTGGCGCGGCGTTGACCAGGACCGCGACCCCCGGCAAGGCCACCTGCGAAGACGTTGCGCAGCTGCTCGGCGTTCCGCTGGCCCGCACGGTCAAGTCGCTGGTCCTCGCCACCGACGAGGTCGACGCTGCGGGCGAGGCCCGCGGCAGCACGGTCTGGCTGCTGCTGGTGCGCGGCGACCATGCGCTCAACGAGATCAAGGCCAGCAAGGTCCCGGGGCTGGACCGGGGCTTTCGCTTCGCGACCGTTGCCGAGATCGACGCACATTTCGGCTGCAAGCCCGGCTACCTCGGCCCGATCGGGCTGCGCGCCCCGGTACGGATCGTCGCCGACCGCTCCGTGGCGGCCATGGCGGACTTCGTCTGCGGCGCCAACGAGGCCGACTTCCACTACACCGGTGCCAACTGGGGCCGCGACCTGCCGGAGCCGGAACGCGTCGTCGACATTCGGGACGTGGTCGCCGGCGACCCCTCGCCGGATGGCTTGGGGGTGCTGGCGATCCAACGCGGCATCGAAGTCGGCCACGTGTTCCTGCTCGGCCAGTTCTACAGCGAGAAGATGAACGCCACCTACCTGGACGAGGCCGGCAAGCCGCGGCTGATGCAGATGGGCTGTTACGGGATCGGCGTCACCCGCATCCTCGGCGCCGCGATCGAACAGAACCACGACGAGCGCGGCATCGTCTGGCCGGCCTCGATCGCGCCCTTCAGCGCAGTGATCTGTCCGATCGGCTATGACCGCTCGGACGCCGTGAAGCACGCCGCGGACGAACTCTACGCGGCGCTCGAGGCGGCCGGCATCGACGCCTTGCTCGACGATCGCGGTGAACGGCCCGGGGCCATGTTCGCCGATTGGGAACTGATCGGCATCCCCCACCGCATCGTGCTTTCCGATCGCGGGCTGAAAGAGGGCATGGCGGAATACGCGGGCCGGCGGGATTCCGGTCCCACCGCCTTGGCGGTCGGCGACGTGGTGGCCCTGCTGACCGCCAAACTCGCGTCCTGACAGCCGGACCGCGACCGTCGGCGCTAAAGTTTCGACCGGAAATGCCGACGCTAGCAGTCTGACTCATTGTTGTCCGCCTTGTCCGCACCCTCCACGCCCCATGCCCATCCCCGCGCCCGGTCCCGGCGCGCAG
>JALYHO010000232.1 GCA_030776545.1 Pseudomonadota bacterium
GCCGGGATCGCTGCTGCTGATTGGCGCGGGGCTGGTCGTGCTGGGCGTCGCGACCCGGCGCCGGCGTCACCGCCGAGGCCGGTGACGCGGCCCGAGGGTGCGCCGAATCTTGGCGCCGTCAGCGCTGCTGCGCCCACCAGGAGCCCTGGAGCCTGAGCTGCAAGTAGGCGATGAAACTGCTGACCTTCCCGGGCACCAGCTTGGGGGATGGATAGACGGCGTGCATTTCCTGCGCCGGCAGCACCTGCTCGGCCAGGAGCGCCACCAGCGTGCCGTCCTGCACCGCCTCGTGCGCCACGTAGGTGGGCAGGATGGCCAGCCCCATGCCCTGGCGGGTGGCTTCGAGCAAAACTGACAAGTTGTTGGTTCGCAGCGGCCCGTGCACCACCACCGAGGCCTGCTGTTCGCCATTGCGGAAATGCCAGCGTTCGTCGCCCTGCACGGTGCTGTAGATCAGGCACGGATGATCGGCCAGGTCGGCCGGCGTGAGTGGCGCGGACCTCGAGGCGAGGTAAGCTGGCGCAGCCGCCAGTACCCAGGGATTGAGCGCCAGGTAGCGTGCGCCCAGCGAGGAGTCCGCCAGGCGCCCCATGCGGATGGCGACGTCGATGCCTTGCTCCACCAGGTTCACGTAGCGGTCGTCGAAGCTCAGGTCGACGCTCAGCTCGGGGTGCTCGCGCATGAAGTCGAGCACCAGCGGTGTCAGCACGCGCCGACCGAACGCCACCGACGTGCTGACCCGCAACTGCCCGCCGACCCGCGACTGCAGCAGCGCGGCGAGGCTGTCGGCCTCGGCCAGTTCGCGCTGGATGGTCTTGCACTTTTCGTAGTAGAGCGCACCGATCTCGGTCGTGCTCACGCCCCGCGTGTTGCGGTTGAGCAGCCGTGCGCCCAGGCGGGCCTCCACGGCAGCGACGTGCTTGGTCGCGGTGGGCTGCGTCACGCCCAGGTCGACCGACGCCTTCGAGAAACTGCCGGTCTCGACGATGCGGATAAAAAGTTGTACGCCGGTGATGCGGTCCATGCCCGAGATCATGCCTGCGTCCCCATTCCGCACGGGAATAGCACTTATCGGCAGGTCCCGTTGCCGTGGGCGGGGTCCGCCCGGATGATGCGGGCAGTCCCCCAAGCGAACAGGAGTCCCGAGATGGCACGCATGAAAGCCGTGATGGCCGCCGTACTGGTGATGGAAAAAGAAGGCATCTCGCAGGCCTTCGGCGTTCCGGGGGCCGCCATCAACCCGCTCTATGCGAGCTTGCGCGAGCGCGGCACGATCGGCCACGTGCTCGCTCGTCACGTCGAGGGCGCTTCTCACATGGCCGAGGGCTATACGCGTGCCAAGGCCGGCAACATCGGGGTGTGCATCGGCACCAGCGGACCGGCCGGCACCGACATGATCACCGGCCTGTACTCGGCCATCGCCGACAGCATCCCGATCCTGTGCATCACCGGCCAGGCGCCGCGGGCGCGGCTCTACAAGGAAGACTTCCAGGCCGTCGACATCGAGGCCATCGCCAAGCCCGTGACCAAGTGGTCCACCACGGTGCGCGAGCCGGCCCTGGTGCCGCGGTCGTTTCAGCAGGCCTTCCACCTGATGCGCTCGGGGCGCCCCGGGCCGGTCCTCATCGACCTGCCCTTCGACGTGCAGATGGCCGAGATCGAATTCGACATCGACACCTATGAGCCGCTGCCGGTCTACAAACCGCGTGCCTCGCGCAAGCAGATCGAGCGCGCCATCGAGATGCTGCAGGCGGCCGAGCGGCCTTTGATCGTCTCGGGAGGAGGCGTGATCAACGCCGATGCGTCTGATCTGTTGCAGACCTTCGCCGAGCTGACCGGAACCCCGGTCATCCCGACCCTGATGGGCTGGGGCACGATCCCCGACGACCACCCGCTCATGGCCGGGATGTGCGGCCTGCAGACCAGCCATCGCTACGGCAATGCGACTTTGCTCGCGAGCGATTTCGTGCTGGGCATCGGCAACCGCTGGGCCAATCGTCACACCGGCTCGCCGGAGGTGTATTGCAAGGGTCGCCGCTTCGTCCACGTGGACATCGAGCCGACGCAGATCGGGCGGGTCTTCAATCCCGACCTCGGCATCGTCTCTGACGCGCGCGCAGCGCTCGAATTGTTCGTCGAGGTGGCCCGGGAGATGCAGGCCGAAGGCCGCCTCAGGGAGCGCGGCCCCTGGATCGCCGAGTGTCGCGAACGCAAGCGAACGATGCTGCGCAAGACCAACCTGGACGCGGTGCCCATGAAGCCGCAGCGCGTCTACCAGTGCATGAACAATCACTTCGACCGGGACACGACCTACGTCTCGACCATCGGTCTGAGCCAGATCGCCGGCGCCCAGTTCCTGCACGTGTACGGGCCACGGCGCTGGATCAATTGCGGCCAGGCCGGGCCCCTGGGCTGGACCATCTCGGCCGCGCTCGGGGTCCGGGTCGCCGATCCGACGCGCAAGATCGTCGCGCTCTCGGGCGACTACGACTTCCAGTTCATGATCGAGGAGCTCGCGGTCGGCGCGCAATTCAAGCTGCCCTACGTCCACATGGTCGTGAACAACGCCTACCTCGGCCTCATCCGCCAGGCCCAGCGAGGCTTCGAGATGGACTACTGCGTGCAGCTCGGCTTCGACAACATCAACGCACCCGGGTTGCGGGGCTACGGGGTCGATCACGAAGCCGTGGTCACCGGCCTGGGCTGCAAGTTCGTTCGCGTGCATCGCCAGGAAGAGATCGCGCCGGCGATCCGCCAGGCCGAGGCCTGGATGGCGGAGTGGCGGGTTCCGGTCGTCATCGAAGTGATGCTCGAGCGGGTCACCAACATCGCGATGGGCACCGAGATCGATGCCATCAACGAGTTCGAGGAACTCGCGCTGAGCGCGGACGACGCGCCGACTGCCGTCGGGCTTCTCGACTGACCGCCCGCAGGAACGACCATGCCTCGCTTCGCCGCCAACCTCACGATGCTCTTCACCGAGCACCCCTTCCTCGACCGCTTCGAGCGTGCGGCCCGTGCCGGTTTCGACGCGGTCGAGTTGCTGTTCCCTTATGCCTGGCCCGCCGCCGAGATTCGCCATCGGCTCGACGCCTGCGGTTTGCGCCTCGTGCTGCACAACCTGCCGGCCGGGGACTGGGACGCGGGCGAGCGCGGCATTGCCTGCCTGCCGGACCGGGTGCCCGAATTCCGCTCCGGGGTGGCACGCGCGATCGACTGGGCGAGCGCGCTCGGCGTCACCCAGCTCAATTGCCTGGTCGGCAAAACTCCCGTCGGGATCGCGCCGGAGCGGGTCCACGACACCTTGATCGGCAACCTTCGGCACGCCGCGGACGCCCTCGGAGCGGTCGGAATCCGGCTCCTGGTCGAGCCGATCAACACCTACGACATTCCCGGTTTCCACCTCAGCCGCACCGACCAGGCGGCCGCGCTCATCGAGGCGGTCGGCGGCGACAACCTCTTCATCCAGTACGACCTCTACCACGCGCAACGCATGGAAGGCGAATTGATCGCGACCCTGACGCGCCACCTGCCGCGCATCGGCCACGTGCAGCTCGCCGACAACCCCGGGCGCCACGAACCCGGCACCGGCGAGATCCATTTTCCGCATGTGTTCGCGGCCCTGGATCGGCTCGGCTATGCCGGGTGGATCGGTTGCGAATACAAACCCGCGACCAGCACCGAGGCCGGGCTCGGCTGGCGCGCCTGCATGTTCCCGGAGGGAGAATTCGCATGACCGATACGCTGCAGTTGGGCTTCATCGGACTGGGCATCATGGGGGCGCCCATGGCGGCCCATCTCGCCGCGGCCGGCCACGCCTTGTTCGTCCATACCCATGGCGAGGTCCCCGCGGCGCTCACCGCCGCCGGAGTCAACACCTGCCGCGACGCCCAGGAAGTCGCCGAGCGCGCCGACATCGTTTTCGTGATGGTTCCCGACACCCCCGACGTCGCCGACGTGTTGTTCTCGCAGCGGGGCGTCGCCGCCGGCCTGCGGCCCGGCAGGACGGTGGTCGACATGAGTTCCATCGCGCCTCTCGAGACCAAGGCGTTCGCGCGGCGCATCGAGGCGCTCGGCTGCGACTACCTCGACGCGCCGGTCTCCGGTGGCGAGGTCGGTGCCAGGGCGGCCACCCTCACCATCATGGTCGGCGGCCCGGAGCATGCGTTCGACAAGGTACTGCCGCTGTTTCGTCTCCTCGGCAAGAACATCACCCGGGTCGGAGGCAACGGCGACGGGCAGACGTGCAAGGTCGCCAACCAGATCATCGTCGCGCTCAACATCGCGGCGGTCGGGGAGGCCCTGGTGTTCGCGAGCAAGGCCGGAGCCGACCCCGCCAAGGTGCGCGAGGCGTTGATGGGGGGATTCGCAGCCTCGCGCATCCTCGAGGTCCATGGCCAGCGCATGATCGAGCGCGCATTCGCCCCGGGGTTTCGGATCCGGCTGCACCAGAAAGACCTGGCGCTGGCGCTCGCCGGAGCCCAGGCCCTCGGCGTGGCGTTGCCCCAGACGGCGGCGGCCGCTCAACAGATGCAGGCGTGCGCCGCCCACGGCTGGCGCGACCTCGACCACTCGGCGATGGTGAAAGCGACCGAGCTGATGGCCAGCCATGCGGTGACGCCCGATTGAGGGCGGGTGCCGGGTCCCGATAATGGCGCGCATGAACCCGCCTTCACCCCACCACGACCCGCGCGGCTTCCTGCGGGCCTTGTTCGATGCCGCGGTGGCCCAGGCGGTGCCGGGCCCCAGGATCGCAGCGTTTCTGCCGCCGCCGCCGCGGGGCCGCACGCTGGTGCTCGGC
>JALYHO010000233.1 GCA_030776545.1 Pseudomonadota bacterium
GTCCGGCGTCGGCGCTGCTGCCGCTGCCGCCGCCGCACGCGGCGAGGAGTCCGAACAGCCCGAGCGCCAGGGCGTTGCGGCCGCGGCGCGCGATTCCGGGCGCATGGGCCCGGCGAATGTCGACTTGAAGTGCTAGCACGTGGTCCCCTGTGAGCGGCTGTGATGCCGAGGGACGCAGACCGCGTGCCGGGGGGCCAGGGTGAAGGATCGTCAGTCGACGCGGCTCACCTGTGCGAAAGTTGGCAGCATGTCGCAGCAAGCCGCCTGGACGCGCGACAGCTTGTGCGAGATTTGCGTATTAGTGCTTCAACTAGTAAGAAATCGCATCCTTTGAAATGTGTCTTCTTGTTGCCCAGGGTCGTCCACGTCGGCGGCCGGGTCACAACAGCGGGGCGAGCGCGCGCCGAGCCGTGTCGGCGTCGAGGGCGTTGCGGCGGGCCCAGTCCTCGACCTGGTCGGGGCCGATCTTGCCCACGTTGAAATACGCCGCCTCGGGATGCGCCATATAGAAGCCGCTGACGCTGGCGGCAGGCGTCATCGCCAGGCTTTCCGTCAGGCCCATGCCGATCTCGGCACAACGCAGCGCATCGAACATCGCCGCCTTGACCGTGTGGTCGGGGCAGGCCGGGTAGCCGGGGGCCGGACGGATGCCGGTGTACTTCTCGGCGATCAGTTCGGGCACGCTCAACTGCTCCGCCGGGGCATAGCCCCAGAACTCGGTCCGCACCCGCTGGTGAAGCCGCTCGGCATACGCCTCGGCAAGCCGGTCGGCGATCGCCTTGAACATGATCGAGCTGTAGTCGTCCAGATCGGCGAGGAACTGCTTGTCCTTCTTTTCCGCGCCGATCCCGGTGGTCACGGCGAACAGGCCGATGTGGTCGGCCCGGCCGGACCCTTTGGGCGCGATGAAATCGGCCAGGCAGCGGTTCGGCCGCCGCACGCCGTCGACCACCGGGCGGACGCTTTGCATGCGCAGGCCGCGCCAGGTCAGCAAGACCTGCTCGCGGGTCGCATCGGTGTAGATCTCGATGTCGTCGTCGCCGACGCTGTTGGCCGGGTAGAGGCCGATCACGCCGTTGGCCGTGAGCCACCGGCCCTCGATCGTTCGGCGCAAAAGGCGCTGCCCGTCGGAGAGCACGCGGCGCGCCGATTCGCCGACGATCTCATCGTTCAAGATGGCCGGGAACGGTCCGGCCAGGTCCCAGGTCTGAAAGAAGGGGCCCCAATCGATGTAGGCGGCGATCTCGGCCAGGTCGTAGTTTCGGAACACCCGACGGCCGGTGAACTTCGGAGCCACGGGCTGGTAGGCCGTCCAGTCGATCGGCGTCCTGTTGGCGCGGGCCTCGGCCAGGCTCACCAGTGGCGTGGCCTTCTTGTTGGCATGCTGCTCGCGCACCCGGGCATAGTCGGCGTTGAGTTCGGCCACATAGGCCGCGGCCCGGTCGTCGCTCAGCAGATCGCTGCATACGCTCACCGAACGGCTCGCATCCGGGACGTAGACCACCGGCCCCTCGTAGTGCGGCGAGATCTTCACCGCAGTGTGGACCCGGCTGGTGGTGGCGCCGCCGATCAGCAGGGGGATCTTCTTGATGCGGAAATAGTCGTCGCGCTGCATCTCGCCGGCCACGTATTGCATCTCCTCGAGGCTGGGCGTGATCAGGCCGGACAAGCCGATGATGTCGGCCCCCTCGACCTTGGCGCGGGCCAGGATGTCCTGGCAGGCCACCATCACCCCCATGTTGACGACTTCGAAGTTGTTGCACTGGAGGACGACGGTGACGATGTTCTTGCCGATGTCGTGAACGTCTCCCTTGACGGTCGCGATCACGATCTTGCCCTTGGCGCGGGCCTCGCCCCCGGCTTCGACCATGGCCGCTTTCTCGGCTTCGATGTAGGGCAAGAGGTGGGCGACCGCCTGCTTCATCACGCGCGCGCTCTTGACCACCTGCGGCAGGAACATCTTGCCCTGCCCGAAGAGGTCGCCGACGATGTTCATGCCGTCCATCAACGGGCCTTCGATCACGTGCAGCGGGCGGCCGCCGCTGGCCAGTACCCGCTGGTAGACCTCCTCGGTGTCCAGGGCGATGAAGTCGTTGATGCCGTGCACGAGGGCGTGGCCGAGCCGCTCGTCGACCGGCTTGGACCGCCATGCCAGGCGTGCGGTGTCGTCCTTGGCCAGGCCCTTGGCGCTCTCGGCGATCTCGATCAGGCGCTCGCCCGCGTCCGGGCGGCGGTTGAGCACGACGTCCTCGACCCGTTCGCGCAGTTGCGGCTCGAGGTCGTCGTACACGCCCACCATGCCGGCGTTGACGATCCCCATGTCCATCCCGGCCTGGATCGCGTGGTAGAGGAACACCGTGTGGATCGCCTCGCGCACCGGGTCGTTGCCGCGGAAGCTGAAGCTCACGTTGGAGACGCCGCCACTCACCTTGGCACCCGGCAGGTTCTGTTTGATCCAGCGGGTCGCGTTGATGAAATCGACCGCGTAGTTGTCGTGCTCTTCGATCCCGGTCGCGATCGCGAAGATGTTGGGGTCGAAGATGATGTCCTCGGGTGGAAAACCGACCTCGTCGACCAGCATCCGATAGGCCCGCTCGCAGATCTCGATCTTGCGCTGGTAGGTGTCGGCCTGGCCGCGCTCGTCGAAGGCCATCACCACGGCGGCGGCGCCATAGCGCCGCACCAGCTTGGCCTGGTGACGAAAACTCGCCTCGCCCTCTTTCAGCGAGATCGAGTTGACGATGCCTTTGCCCTGGATGCACTTGAGGCCGGCCTCGATCACCTCCCACTTGGAGCTGTCCACCATGATCGGAACCCGTGCGATCTCCGGCTCGCCGGCGATCAGGTTCAAGAAGCGCACCATCGCGGCCTTGCTGTCGAGCATGGCCTCGTCCATGTTGATGTCGATCACCTGAGCGCCGTTTTCGACCTGCTGGCGCGCCACCGACAAGGCCTGCTCGAACTCGCCGTTGAGGATCATCCGGGCGAACGCCTTGGAGCCTGTCACGTTGGTGCGCTCACCGACGTTCACGAACAAGGCGCCCTCACCGATCAGCACCGGCTCCAGGCCGGACAATTTCATCGGCGGGACGAGCGGGAGGTCGGAGGCAGTCGCAGCGGGCATCGGAAGAAAAGAATTCGTCGCAAACAGATCAGGCAGCCGCTTCGGCAGCGAGCTCGCCGAACAGCGCACCGCGCTGGCCGCAGCGGGGGCGGTATCGGCCGACCCGCGCCGCGATCGAGGCGATGTGGGCCGGCGTGGTGCCACAGCACCCGCCGGCGATGTTGAGAAAGCCGGCCTGCGCGAATTCCGCCACCAGGCTGCCGGTGATTTCCGGGGTTTCGTCGAACCCGGTCTCGCTCATCGGGTTGGGCAAGCCGGCATTCGGATAGCAGCTGACGAAGGTGTCTCCGGCGATTCGCGACAGCTCCTCGATGTAGGGCCGCATCAGGGTGGCGCCGAGTGCGCAGTTCAGTCCGATGGCGAGCGGCCGGGCGTGCCGCACGCTGTGCCAGAACGCGCTCACGGTCTGGCCCGAGAGGATGCGCCCCGACGCGTCGGTGACGGTGCCGGAGACGATCACCGGCAGGCGCTCGCCGGTGTCCTCCATCAGTTCCTCGAGGGCGAAGATCGCCGCCTTGGCATTGAGCGTGTCGAAGATCGTCTCGACCAGGAAGAGGTCGCAGCCACCTTCCAGCAAGCCCGACGCCTGCTCCTTGTAAGCCTCTTTCAGCTCGTCGAAGGTGACGTTGCGGGCCGCGGGGTCGTTCACGTCGGGACTGATGCTGGCGGTCTTGGGCGTGGGGCCGAGCGCGCCGGCGACGAACCGCGGCTTGTCGGCGCTGCTGTACGCCGCGCAGGCCGCGCGGGCGAGCCTTGCCGCTTCGACGTTCATTTCGCGCGCGTAGGCGCCGAGCCCGTAGTCGTCCTGGGCCACGCGGGTGGCACCGAAGGTATTGGTCTCGATGATGTCGGCGCCGGCCGCGAGGTATTGCGCGTGGATTTCGCCGATGACCTCGGGCTTGGTGAGCTGCAACATGTCGTTGTTGCCCTTGAGGTCCTTGGGGTGGTCGGCGAACCGGGTTCCGCGGTAGTCGGATTCGCCGAGCTTGTAGCGCTGGATCATGGTGCCCATGGCGCCGTCGAGGATGACGATGCGCTGCTGCAGGATCGCCGGCAGCTCGGCCGCGCGCGTGTAGGTCGGCGTGTTCATGGACGTATTGTAGGAAACCCTGAGGAATCGCTTCTCGCCATTCTTCTACGACCTCGCGAAGCCCATCGCGCGTTGTTGGCGCACTTCTGGTTTGACCCGGTGTTCGGCCTCGAGTTGCGACAGGAACTCGTCGGGCTCGAACGGTTCGCCGAGCACGTCGACCTGGCGCTTGACCGAAGCGAAGTCGCCGGGCGCCAGCGCGTCGAGGTGGGCCAGGCGACGGGCCTGTTCGGGCGTCAGGCGGTGGGCATCGCCCTCGAGCGCCTCGGCGACGAACATGCGTTCGCGCTGGGCGCCGGTCAGCGGTTTGAACTGGACCTTGAACGTGAACCGTCGCAATGCCGCTTCGTCGACATCGTGAAAAAGGTTGGTGGTACAGATGAAGACGCCGGCGAAACGCTCCATGCCCTGCAGCATTTCGTTGACTTCGCTGACCTCGTAGTGGCGCTCGGCCAGGCGACGGCTGCGCAGGAAGCTGTCGGCTTCGTCGAGCAGGAGGATGGCGCTTTCGGACTGCGCCTCGTCGAACATGGCGGCCATGTTCTGTTCAGTCTCGCCGACGTATTTGCTCATGATGTCGCTCGCCTGCCGAATCATGAGCGGGCGCTGCAGTTGCTGCGCGATGTGCTCGGCCAGCGCGGTCTTGCCGGTGCCGGGGGGTCCGTAAAAGCACAGGGTGCCGTAGCTGCGTCGGCGCAGCGCCTCGACGATGCGGGGCACTTCGAAGCGCGATTCGGTGTTGACCAGATCCAGGTCGTAGTGGGTCACGACGCGGCGCGCCCCGCGCTCGCCGGCGCCGGTCCCGAGGGCCTTGTCGGCGTTGCCGAGCTGGCGTTCGATCAGCGTTTGCATCTCGGCACCGATTCCGGCCCCCAGCGCCGGATCGCTGGCCAGCCGGGCGAACTTGACCGCGGTCCGGATCTGCGCTGGGGTGAGGCCCTTCCGCTCGGCCAGCTTGGCGGCGAAACCCGCAGCGACCTCGACCCCGGCGAGCGCACGCTCCACCAGCGCCTCGCGAGCGCCCGGCGGCGGGCTCTTGAGCTCCAGGTGGTATTGGAAGCGGCGCCGGAAGGCCGGGTCGATCTGCTCGATGCGGTTGGTGACCCAGATCACCGGGACCGGGTTGGTCTCCAGGATCTGGTTCACCCAGGCCTTGCCGCTGACGCTTCCGGAGACCACGCCGTCACCGGTGTCCATGCGGGCCATCAGCTGGGCGGCATCGGTGGACACGGGCGGGAAGACGTCTTCGACTTCGTCGAACAGCAGCGCCACGTTGCTGCTGCCCTTCAAGAACACCTGACTGATCTGGAGCGAGCGGTAGCGGTCCCGGCCGCTCAATGAATTGCCGTCCCGGTCGGCATATTCGACCTCGTACAGCTCGAGCCCGGCCGACTGCGCCGCGACCTTGGCGAGTTCGGTCTTGCCGGTCCCCGGGGGGCCGTAGAGCAAGACGTTGACGCCGGGCTCCTTGCGCGCCACCGCATTGGCCAGCAGGGCGGTCATCATTTTCTGGTCGACCCCGACGAAATCGAAATCGGTCACGTTCAGCTCGCTGCGCTTGGCCGGCCGGGTGAACACCGCCATCAGGTCCGCCGGACCCTCGTAACGCCGCATCAGCACCGGCGGCAATTGTTCGCTGACCTTCATGAGATCGGCCAGGTCGGTGATGTTGTGCTCGGAGATCAGGTTCTCGACCATGCCGATGCGTTCCAGACGCGATCCGGCGCGCAAGGCTTCGGCGACGTCGGTTTCGCTGACCCCGGCCACGCTGGCGATCGCGGCGTAGGCCTCCTGGGCATTGGCCACCTTGAATTCGACCAGCAGGCCGCGAAGGTCGCGCTGGTAGCGAGCGAGGGTGCCGTAGAGCAGCAAGGCGCGCTCGGCCGGATTGAGCTGCAACAAGCCGGCGAGCGAATCGATGTTCTTCTGAACCAGGGTCGACTCTTTCTTCAGGCTCAGACCGAGCCAGTCGGCGGTGGCGCCGAGCACCGAAAGGAGGTCTTTGGGGGCGTCCTTGATGTATTCGTCGATGTAGAAGAACAGCGTGCCCTCCTCGTACGGGCCGCGCCAGCCGCCGTGGCGGGCCATGAACTCGTCGTCGCCGAGCAGCTCGTGGCCGCGCCAGTGTTCATTGCTCTTGCAGCGCCCGTTGAGGAACTCGCGCAAGCGACCGAGCACCGACGCCGGCCAGACGAGATGCTTGCCGGTCAGTGCCAGGAGGCTGTTCCAGTCGCGCCGCAAGTTGAAGCGCCCGGCGCTGTGCATCGTGAGGGTCAGCACGAACTGCGAGCACATGCGGTCGAGCACGGGGGCGTCCTTGAGCCCCGGGGACAGCAGCATCCTCGTCTCGGCGTGGGTCGTGACCATGGACACCTCCGTGCGGTGAGTCGGTGGGCGATCTTGGCGCGAGCGGGCGGTCGGGGGCAACCCCCGGCCGACCGAACACGCCGGACCTGACCATAACGCAGCGGGCGGTTCGCGGCTACACCCGGTCAAGTTGCCCGGGTGCGGGACACGGTTCAGTGGAGGATGACGGTTTGCTGCATCAAGGAGGTGAAGCGGCCGAGGTAGTCGTCGAATTCCTCTTCGGACGGCTGGGTCTCGATCAGCGCTTGCACGCCTTCCTTGAAACTCTCGGCCATCGCGCCTTGCAGGAAAATTTCCTTGCGCGCGAATTTGTCGACGATTTCGTACCCGCCATGCCGCAGCGGTTCGGGGGCGTCGGCGGCGGGTGCCGGGGCATGCGGTGGGACGGCGGCCGCGACCTCGAACAGCAGCACGACGTAACTGTCGGAGTTGTAGAGCATCTGCATCAAGAAACCTCCTCGTTCGTCGATACCTGTGTCCCCGAACGCAATTTTCAAGCCAAAGGATGAGACGTCCGGTGCGTTGTCCCCCGAGAACCCCCCGGATGGGGGAAGCCGCAGGCGGTGACAATGCCGGCCCAGCGACGCCACCTCTCGAACACATGAAACTTGCAACTTACCGTGACGGCTCGCGTGACGGCCAGCTCATCGTGGTGTCGCGCGACCTGACCCTCGCCCATCACGCGTTCGGTGTGGCCAGCCGGATGCAGCAGGTTCTGGACGACTGGAAGTTTCTTTCGCCCCAACTCGAGGAGATGTCCCAGGCGCTCAACCACGGCAAGTTGCGCCATGCGTTCGGCTTCGATCCGCGCCTGTGCCTGGCCCCCCTGCCGCGCGCCTATCGGTGGGCCACCGGCCCGGCCTACCCGAACCATCTGGCCTTGCTGAGCGGCGCGCGCGACGGGACACCGCAGGCCGGCGCGGAACCCTGGTTGACCCTGGGGGGCAGCGACGACCTGGCGGGACCGCACGACCCGATCGCCCTGACGGGGGCCGACCTGGAGGCCGATTTCGGCGCCACGGTCGCCGTGATCTGCGGCGACGTCGCGCTCGGCACTCCCCCTGAGGCCGCCATCGATGCCGTTCGGCTGGTGATGCTCGCCAACGACATCAGCCTGCGTGCCGTCCTGGCGACCGACGCTACGAGAGCCCATGGTCCGGTACAAGGCCAGCCAGCGACCGCATTCAGCCCCGTGGCGGTCACCCCGGACGAGCTCGAGGACGCCTGGCAAGGCGGCAGGGTCCACCTGAACCTCGAATGCCGGTGGAACGGCCAGCGCGTCGGGCGTCTCGAGACCGGCCCCGAGATGCGCTGGCATTTCGGGGACCTGATCGCCCACCTGGCACGAACGCGGCGCCTGCGCGCCGGCAGCATCGTCGGCGCGGGGACGGTCAGCAATGCCGATCCAGCGCGGGGGTACGCCTGCGTCGCCGAACAACGGGCACGGGAGACATTGGCGGGTACAAGCACCCTCACCCGCTATCTCGAGCCGGGAGACACTGTGGCCATGGACATGAGGAACGGTGAGGGGCCGAGCGTGTTCGGCGCCATCGAGCAAGACGTCGTCGCCGCTCGGACGCCCGGCGGCGCCGTATGAACACGCGAGCATGCGGGATCTGGCCGTGAACCCGCTCCGCTACATCGTCGCCGCGCTGATAGGCGCGTCGTTCGCCCTGCGTGCCTTGGCAGCCGACGACCCCGGTGCCGACGCGGCCGCCCGGGC
>JALYHO010000234.1 GCA_030776545.1 Pseudomonadota bacterium
CCCGCCGTCACCGTGCGCGTGTGCGACGGTCTCTCGTGCGAGATGGCCGGCGCGCAGACGCTGCTGCAGATGCTGCGCAACGGCGGCGGCTACGCGCTCGCCGCCGAGGTCGCGGCCGGCCGGCGCGACCATGACACGGTGATCAAGGCGCTGGAAGATGCCAACCTGCGCGGCCTCGGCGGCGCCGGCTTCCCGGCAGGCCGCAAGTGGCGCATCGTGCGCGACCAGCCGGCGCCGCGCCTGATGGCGGTCAACATCGACGAAGGCGAACCCGGCACGTTCAAGGACCGGACCTACCTGGAGCGCGACCCGCACCGCTTCCTCGAAGGCCTGCTGGTCGCCGCGGCGGTCGTCGGTGTCAGGGCGGTCTACATCTATCTGCGCGACGAATACCACGGCTGTCGCGCCCTGCTCGCCGAGGCGATCGACGAGCTGCAGCGCGCCGCGATCATGCCCTTGCCGGAGATCGAGCTGCGCCGGGGCGCGGGCGCCTACATCTGCGGCGAAGAGTCGGCGATGATCCAAAGCATCGAAGGACAGCGCGGCGAGCCGCGGCTGCGGCCCCCTTATATCGCGCAGGTCGGCCTGTTCGGGCGACCCACCCTCGAACACAATTTCGAGACCCTGTACTGGGTCCGCGACATCGTCGAGCGCGGTCCGGGCTGGTTCGGCGGTTACGGCCGGCGCGGGCGCAAGGGGTTGCGCAGTTTCAGCGTCAGCGGACGGGTTCGGAGCCCGGGCGTGAAACTCGCCCCGGCCGGGATCAGCCTGCGCGAGCTGGTCGATGAATACTGCGGCGGCATGGCCGACGGCCAGGCCCTCTATGGCTATCTGCCGGGCGGGGCATCGGGTGGCATCCTGCCGGCTTCCCTGGCCGACTTGCCACTCGACTTCGACACCCTGCAGCCGCACGGCTGCTTCATCGGCTCGGCGGCCGTGATCGTCCTCGGAGACCGCGACCGCGCCCGCGACGCGGCCCTCAACATGATGCGCTTCTTCGCCCACGAGAGCTGCGGACAATGCACCCCGTGCCGCGTCGGCACCGACAAGGCGGCGCGCCTGATGCATGCGCCCACGTGGGACCGGCAGACGCTGGAAGACCTGAGCCAGGTGATGGTCGACGCCTCGATCTGCGGTCTGGGGCAGGCGGCGCCGAACCCGATCCGCAGCGTTGTCGCCCACTTTGCCCACGAGATCGGAGCTGTCCCATGAACGCACCGTTGGCCTTGGACCTGCTGCAGGCCGCGTCGGTCGAATTCACGCTGGACGGCCGCGTGGTCGGCGCCGCGGCTGGGGAGACCATCCTGAGCGTGGCACGGCGCGAAGGGATCGAGATTCCGACCTTGTGTTTCCAGCCGGGCATGCGCCCGGATGGCAATTGCCGCGCCTGCGTCGTCGAGGTCGCCGGCGAGCGGACCCTGGCGCCGAGCTGCTGCCGCGCGGTCCAGCCCGGCATGGCGGTCAGCAGCGCCAGTGAACGCGCCAAAAAGAGCCAGCGCATGGTGCTCGAGCTGCTGCTCGCGGACATGCCCGAGACCGGCTACAAGTGGGCCGACGCCGAGGGCGCCTTGCCGCACGGCGAGCTCAGCCTGTGGGCCTCGCGCACCGGCGTGGCGGTGCGGCCCGAACTGCGTGCCTTGCGCCGCGAGCAGCCGGCGCCGGACCTGTCGCACCCGGCGATGGCGGTCCACCTCGACAGCTGCATCCAGTGCACGCGCTGCGTGCGGGCCTGCCGCGAAGAGCAGGTCAACGACGTCATCGGCTATGCACTGCGTGGCGCCGAGAGCCGCATCGTGTTCGATCTCGACGACCCGATGGGCGAGAGCACGTGCGTGGCCTGTGGCGAATGCGTGCAGGCCTGTCCGACCGGCGCCCTGAGTCCGAAGACTTCCATCGGCAGCCAGGTCGTCGACAAGAAGGTCGATTCGGTCTGTCCGTTCTGCGGCGTCGGCTGCTTGCTGACCTACAACGTGCGCGACAACCAGATCATCAGCGTCGACGGGCGCGACGGGCCGGCGAACCATTCCCGGCTGTGCGTCAAGGGGCGCTTCGGTTTCGACTACGCGAGCCACCCCCAGCGGCTGACCCGGCCGCTGATACGCCGGTCCGATGCGCCCAAGAACTTCGACACGGCCCCCGACCCGGCAGACTGGTCCACGGTGTTTCGCGAAGCCAGTTGGGAGGAAGCGCTGGCCTTGTCGGGCGGCGCGCTGGCGCGGCTGCGCGACGAGCACGGGCCGAAGGCGCTGGCCGGGTTCGGGTCCGCCAAGGGCAGCAACGAAGAGGCCTACCTGTTCCAAAAACTCGTACGCACCGGCTTCGGCAGCAACAACGTCGACCACTGCACGCGGCTGTGCCATGCGTCCAGCGTCGCCGCACTGCTCGAGGGCGTCGGCTCGGGGTCGGTCAGCAACCCCGTCAACGACGTCGAGTTCGCCGAATTGATCTTCGTCATCGGATCGAACCCGACCGCCAACCACCCGGTCGCTGCGACCTGGATGAAGAACGCGGCCCGGCGCGGGGCCAAGATCGTGCTGGCCGATCCGCGCCGCACCGATCTCGCGCGTCACGCCTGGCGCACCTTGCAGTTCAACGCCGACACCGACGTCGCGATGCTCAACGCATTGATCCATACGGTGATCGACGAAGGCCTGGCCGACCTCGATTTCGTGCGCGACCGCGTCGCCAACTTCGAGGCGCTGCGCGAAAACGTGCGCGGCTACAGCCCCGAAGCGATGGCGCCCATCTGCGGCATCCCCGCCACGACCCTGCGCGAGGTCGCCCGGGCGTACGCGCAGGCCAAGAGCGCGATGATCCTGTGGGGCATGGGGGTGAGCCAGCACGTGCACGGCACCGACAACGCGCGCTGCCTGATCGCGCTCGCCTCGGTGACCGGCCAGATCGGCAAGCCCGGCTCGGGCCTGCACCCCTTGCGCGGGCAGAACAACGTGCAAGGCGCGAGCGATGCCGGCCTGATCCCGATGATGTTCCCGAACTACCTGCGCGTGGACAACCCCGACGCCCATGCCTGGTTCGAAAAGTTCTGGGACAAGAAGCTCGACGCGACGCCCGGCTACACCGTGGTGGAGATCATGCACAAGGCGCTCGCCCCCGATACGGACCCCCACAAGGTCCGGGGCATGTACATCATGGGCGAAAACCCCGCCATGAGCGACCCCGACCTGCACCACGCACGGCATGCGCTGGCCGCGCTCGAGCACCTCGTGGTGCAAGACATCTTCATGACCGAGACCGCGTGGCTCGCCGACGTGGTGCTGCCGGCGAGCGCCTGGCCCGAAAAGAGCGGGACGGTCAGCAACACCGACCGCATGGTGCAGCTCGGGCGCCCGGCGCTCGAGCTGCCCGGCGACGCCCGCCAGGACCTCTGGATCATCCAGCAACTCGCCGCCCGGCTCGGACTCGACTGGCACTACGAAGGCGACCATTCGGGCGCTGCGGCGGTCTACGAGGAAATGCGCCAGGCGATGTCGGGCGCGATCGCCGGGATCACCTGGGACCGGCTCGAACGCGAAGGCAGCGTGACCTATCCGTGCCTGAGCGCCGAAGACCCGGGGCGCCCGATCGTCTTCGACGACACCTTCCCGACCCTCGACGGCCGGGTGCGCCTGGTCCCGGCCGACATCATCCCCGCCAACGAGCGGCCCGACACCGAATTTCCGTTCGTCCTGATCACCGGCCGCCAGCTCGAGCACTGGCACACCGGCAGCATGACGCGGCGCGCCGCGGTGCTCGACGCACTCGAACCGATGGCGACCGCGTCGCTGAACGGCGCCGATCTCGAGATGCTGAAGTTGCAGCCCGGCGACGTAATCACCCTGCAGTCGCGGCGCGGGGCCGTCTCGTTGCATGCGCGCCGCGACGACGGCACCCCGCGTGGCGCCGTGTTCGTGCCTTTCGCTTACTACGAGGCAGCCGCCAACCTGATGACCAACGCGGCGCTGGATCCGTTCGGGAAAATCCCGGAATTCAAGTATTGCGCCGTGCGGGTCGAAGCGGGTGGGGCGCCCCAGGCCGCGGCCGGATACGGAACCGGAGCGGTCTGACCCTCACGGCCCGCTGGCGATGAAGTGCGCGATGTTGCGTTCGGCCATCGCCGCGATGGTGAACGACGGGTTGACGGTGCCGGTGCTGCCCGGGATCAGCGCGCCATCCATGACCCTCAAGCGTGGGTAGCCGATCACCCCGCCATGGTTGTCGGTCGCCCGATCGAGCACCGCGCCGCCCAGCGGGTGGGCCGTGAACCCGGCGCCCACGTCGGCGACGATGGGCGGCACGCCCGGAATTTGGCCGTTGGCCGCGGCGATGCGGTTGTTGAGCGCGCGTGTCGCGGCAATCACGGCGTCGTTGCCGGTCGCTGGCCAGTCGAGCCGGACCCGATCGGTGGCGGGGTCGTATTCGAACCGGCCGCGCCGGGTCAGATCGAGTGCCATGCCCAGGCTCGCATCGGTGGCGACGTTCAAGGGGACGCCGGGGGCGTACCAATTCTCGAGCGTGACGGGCATCCCGCCCACGTCGTCGTGGATCATGGAGGCGCACGCTGCGCCGAGCGTGACACCGTCCGAGTACGCCCCGCTGCGGGCCACGGTCGAGTCCCCGTTGCCTCCCCAGCCTTGTCCGATGTGCTCATTGAGCTGCGGCAACGCGCCTTGGGCCCGGGCTCGGACCAGCAGTTCCGACGTTCCGATGGAGCCCGCCGCGAGGAAGAGGTAGTCGCTCGTGAGGGTGTAGCGGTCGAGGATCGCGCCGTGGGGATGACGCTTGACGGTGTCGACCACGAAACGCGACCCGTCGAACGCGATGCTCTTGACTTCGTGCGCGGGGTACACCGTCGCCTTGCCCGTCGCTCGGGCCTGGAGCAGATAGTTCTGGTTGAGGTCGAACTTGGCCCCGTTGCTGTTTCCCAGGTTGCTGCGCCCGATGATGCAGGACGGCCGCGAGCCGCCGTTCAATTCGCTGCGCACGACGTCCCAGTTCCAGATGCCCTGGACCGGAGCGGGCGCGTAGCCCGCCTGACGTGCCGAGCGATCCCAGCGCCGGGAATGCCCGAAGGGGGCGCTGGCGTAGATGTCGGCGGGCATCGGACTCAGCCGCAGCATTCGACGCACGCGCGGATAGAACACCGCGTCCATCTCGGCGTAGTCGACCGTGCCGCCGAAAATGGCGTCGAAGCAAGGGCGCGGAGGCTGCGGCATGGCCCCCGTGAAGACCATCGATCCGCCGCCGACGCAAGCGCCGCGCCACACGTCGATGTGGTCGTATTCGGTCACGTCCATCACGCCACCGAAGGCGTCGACCGGGGTGCTGGGCAGGTCGATCACCGATTTGCTGCGCGTGCGAAACCAAAAGCCGCGGCCGTCCGGCAAGGTGTCGTTCGTGAAGATGTCGCGCCATGGGTCGCGCGGCCACTGAAAGCCGCGTTCGAGGACCGTGACGTCGATGTTCGCCTGGGCCAGCCGCAAGGCCGAGACCGACCCTCCGAAGCCGGAGCCGATCACCAGGGCCTGCGTGTAGGCCGGTGGTCGAGGAACCGGGGCGTAGACCTCGGGGACCAGCAGCGAGTAGTCGCGGGACAGCAGGCCGCCCTGCGCAGCGAAAGGCAGTGCAGCCGACAGTGCGCCTAAGGTTTTGAGGTGGTCGCGTCGATTCAAGGCAGCTCTCCAGATCTTGACGGCGAGGTCGCCGACGATTGATACGAATGGAAAGGCTAGAAGCGCTTGGTCTGAAAGGCCGTTGCTAAAAGTTTGTATTGAAGGTTCGGCGACCATCGTTCAAGGACGACGGCCCCGGGAACCTTCCCGCCCTGCAGCCGCTTGACCTAGACTTGCCGAATGCGACCCGTCGACGACCCCGTGGCCGAGCAGCGTCCTTCTGCCAGGCTCACGCCACGCCTCACGGCGGCGCGGGCGCCACTGGTCGAGGAGGTCGACGTTCGCGACGAGTTCGGTGCGACGCGCCGCATCGCGATCCCCGCCGAACGCCCCCTGACCGTGTTCGTCGACCGGCGCGAACTGGTGACGTTGATGACCCTCGGCGTCGCACCCGAATGCTTGGTACTTGGTTACTTGCGCAATCAGCGCTTGCTCGGGGACCTGAACGACGTCGAGTCGATCACCGTCGACTGGGACGTGCACGCCGCTGCGGTCAAGACCCGATCGGGGGTCGCGGACTTCGAGGCCAAGACCGCCAAGCGCGTGGTGACCACGGGCTGCGGCCAGGGGACGGTCTTCGGGGACCTGATGAGCGACCTCGACCGGGTCGATCTGCCGGCTTCGAACCACGCCGAGGCGCGCCTTGCCCAGTCCACGCTCTATCGTCTGCTGGCCGCGGTCCGGCGCCAGGAGAGCACCTACAAGTCGGCCGGGTCGGTCCACGGCTGCGCCCTGTTCCGCCAGGACGAGTTGCTGCTGTTTGTCGAAGACGTCGGCCGCCACAACGCGATCGACACGATCGCCGGATGGATGTGGCTGCAAGGGATCGGGGGCGGCGACAAGATCTTCTACACCACCGGGCGCCTGACCAGCGAGATGGTGATCAAGTCGGCCCAGATGGGCGTGCCGATCGTCGTGTCGCGCAGCGGCATCACCCACATGGGCTACCAACTCGGGTGCCGGCTCGGGCTGGCCCTGTTCGGCCGTGCCGTGAACCGGCATTTCATCGGCTACTGCGGGCTCGAACGGTTCGACGCCGAGCCCGAACCGGCTTGACGACCGGACCCTTCAAGGCAACTGCCGCAACACGCCCTCCGACCAGGCGTCATGCGGAACGACCACGCGGCGGTCGCGGTGCTCGCCGGCCTCGCGTGGCGCGCGCGGCGCCTGGGCCTGCGCGGGCCGTCCCACCTGGACCAGACGCACACCCGCCTCGCTCCAGGCC
>JALYHO010000235.1 GCA_030776545.1 Pseudomonadota bacterium
GGCCTGGAGCGAGCTGTTGGGGCAGGTTGCCGACGCCATCGCGCAGCGGCTGGTTCGCTGAAACCGACCGCGCCCGGGCGCGGGATAATCCCGGTTTACCCCGAGGGCCCCGCATCGTCGCCGGGGCCGTGTGAGATCCCATGGCCGTGCTTTCCCTCTCCAATGCCCACCTGGCCTTCGGCCACGTGGCCCTGCTCGACAACGCCGGCTTCGCACTCGAGGCCGGCGAACGGCTCGGTCTGATCGGGCGCAACGGCGCCGGCAAGTCGTCGCTGCTGAAGATCATCGCCGGGCTCGAAAAGCTCGACGACGGCTTGCTCCAGATGACGCAAAACATCCGCATCTGCTACGTGCCGCAAGAGCCGGTCTTCGAGCCCGGCCACAGTGTGTTCGAAGCGGTCGCCGAGGGCGTGTCCGAGGCCCGCGCCGTGCGCGCGGCCTATGAGGCTCACGCCGAAGGGGTCGACCTGGACGCCTTGCAGACGCGAATCGAAGCACTCGACGCCTGGACCTGGGAACAGCGCGTCGAGACCACGCTGGCGCAGCTGCACCTCGATGGCTCGCGCGAGATCGGTGAACTCTCCGGGGGCATGAAAAAACGCGTCGCGCTGGCGCAGGCGCTGGTCGCGGTGCCGGACGTCCTGCTGCTGGACGAGCCTACCAACCACCTGGATCTCGATTCGATCGCGTGGTTGGAGGAACTGCTGCGCGGCTTCCGGGGCAGCGTGATGCTGATCACCCACGACCGCGCCTTCCTGGACGCGGTCGCGACCCGCATCGTCGAACTCGACCGCGGCACGATCCGCAGCTACCCGGGCAACTTCAGCGCCTACGAGCGCATGAAGGAAGAGCAACTCGCCTCGGACGCGCTCGCGAACGCGCGGGCTGACAAGCTGCTCGCGCAGGAAGAAATCTGGATCAGGAAGGGTGTGGAAGCGCGCCGGACCCGCAGCGTGGCCCGCATCCAGCGCCTCGAGGTGCTGCGCGAGCAACGCCACAAGCGACGCGACTCGCTCGGCCAGGTGCGACTGGAGGTCGATGCCGGGGCCCCGAGCGGCAAGATCGTCGCCGAGCTGAAGGACGTCGGCTTGCGGTTCGGCAGCGGCGCGGAGACCAAGGTCATCGTCCAGGACTTCTCGGCCACGATCCTGCGCGGCGACAAGGTCGGCCTGATCGGCCCCAACGGCGCCGGAAAAACCACCCTGCTCAAGCTCATCCTGGGCGAACTGCAGCCCGACCGCGGCAGCGTGCGCCAAGGGACCAAGCTCGAGGTCGCCTATTTCGACCAGATGCGCAGCACGCTCGATCTCGACGCGACGCTCGCCGACACCATCAGCCCGGGCAGCGAGTGGGTCGAATTCGGCGGTCAGCGCAAGCACGTGATGAGCTACCTGAACGACTTCCTGTTCTCCCCCGAGCGCGCCCATTCGCCGGTCCGCACCCTGAGCGGCGGCGAGCGCAACCGGGTCTTGCTGGCACGTCTGTTCGCCCTGCCGGCCAACGTGCTGGTGCTGGACGAGCCGACCAACGATCTCGACATCGACACCCTCGAACTGCTCGAGGAATTGCTGCAGTCGTACAAGGGCAGCGTGTTCCTCGTCAGCCACGACCGACGGTTCCTGGACAACGTCGTCACCAGCACCATCGTGTGGGAAGGCGACGAGGCACCCGGACGCTGGCGCGAATACGAGGGCGGCTACGAAGACTGGAAGATCCAGCGCGACCGCGCCACGGCGCTGCGCGAGCAGGCCGCGCGCGAGGCGAAGACCCGGGACACGCCGCCCCGGGCTGCGGCGCCGGCGGTCGCAGCCGCGCCGAAGTCGCGCAAGCTCAGCTACAAGGAGCAGCGCGAACTCGACGAGCTGCCGGCACGCATCGAAGCGCTGGAAGCCGAGCAGAAATCGCTCGCCGAGTTCCTGGCCCGGCCCGAGTCCTACGCCGATGAGGCCCATCGCGCGATGCAGGCACAGCAGCGCCATGCCGAGATCGATGCGCTCCTGCTGGCCGCGATGGAGCGCTGGGAAGTCCTGGGGTCGCGGTAGTCACCGCGCCGCGGACTCAAGCGCCTGGTACTTCGTGAATATTTTCCCCTTCGGCCCGAACGGGGTAGTTAACGGGGTAGTTATCTGGGTATCCCCCACCTCATCCCAAACGTTATGGAGGTCAGACCCCCACCCCAGCCCGACCGGATACGCCGCGTTCCACCCTAACGCCCGAACCAACTGTCCTTCACCGCCGCCGGGTGCGAGCGACTGACGATCAGCCCCGACTGCAGGTAGAGCGCGTTCAGCAAGCGCGCCGCGCGTTCGCGGTCGAACCCGGGCCACGAGGCGATGGCGGCCAGCGAGGTGGCCGAACCCCGCAGGCGCAGGATGGTGGCGCGGACCGCCCCCGTCACGGGCGCGGCCTGGATGTCGAGCGAAGGGGCCAGCCGGTAGACCGCCGGCCCGCTGATCTCGGGCAGCAATTCGCGCCGCGGACCGCGCAGCGCCACGGCCCAGAGGAACGGAGTCAGGGGGTGGTACAGGCGCACGTCGCCGACGAGGGCCGGGGTGGCGTCACCCGGAGGGCGCAGAGTGGCCGGCTCGACGTGCATCACGCGCAGGCCGGGCAGATGGCGTTCGAGGACCTCGTCCATCTCCATCGGGCAGTGCACCAGGCGCTCTTGCGGAAAGACGGTCAAGGGAAGCACCCGGTCCGCGCATTGGAAGTGGATCGTCACGCGCGACGAGTGCCGAATGCACGCCGCGATCACTTCCACCGCTTCGGAGCTGCTGCCCCGCAGTTCGGCCCGGCCGAGGTCGGCCTGCAAGGAGGGGCTGAGCTGCGACATGCGCGCGCCGGCCGCAGACGACTCGACCTCCAAGTTCTCAAGATAGCGCTGGTAGGCGACCGCCTTTAACAGCTCGGGTTCGCCGAACGGAATGGTGGAGTCGAAAAGTTCACCGTGCATGACAGGGCCGATTTTCACCTGTAACCGCCGATTACCGAAGGGTTTTGTGCGCCGTTCATCATTCGACGGCCGGCCGATCCCCTGCCACGTGCCTTCCCACGAGGCGTTCCCTGCCTTGAACCACGGCCCTCCAGAAGCCCGGATCCTGCGAACTGCCGAAGTTGATGCGCATGAGGGTGGTCGGCCGGTGCGTGGCGTGGAACAGCGCGCCCGGAGCGGTGAACCAGTCGTCGAGCAGCCACTCGGCCAGGCGTTCGGTGTCCACGCCCACGTCGACCCAGCCGAACAGCCCGCGCGGCGGCGCCCGAAAGTGGCAACCGTGCGCCTCGGCCAGCTTGACGCAGCGTTCACGCGCGGCGTCCAGCCGTGTCGCCACACGCTCGGTGTGCCGCCGCAGCAGGCCGTGTTCCAGGCAGTGCGCCAGGGCCAGTTCGGTGATCCCGGGGCTGGTGAGGGTCGTCAGGAGCTTGGTATCGACCAGTGACTCCACCAGGGCGCGCGGCGCGGCGATGAAGCCGACGCGCCAGTTGGGCACCAGGATCTTCGAGAAGCCCGAGATGTAGATCGTGCGCTCGAGTGCGTCCAACGCGGCGATCCGGGGAAGGTGGGCGGGTGCGAGGTGGGCGTAGGTGTCGTCTTCGACGACGTGCAGGCCGTTGGCCTGGGCCAGCCGCAGAACGCGGTGGGCGGCCTGGAGCGAGAGGATGGCGCCGGTCGGGTTGTGCAGCACCGAGACCGTGATGTAGAGACGCGGCTTTCGCCCCGGCTCCTGAGCGTCGATCAGGCGTTGCATGACGTCCAGGTCGGGGCCGTCCTCGCCGCGCGGCACCGGCAACACCCGCATGCCCAGCGCCGCGAGCCGGGCGTATTCGACCGACCAGCCGGGTTCGTCGACGAGGACGCTGTCGCCCGCGCGCAGCAGGGTGCGGGTGACGACGTCGAGGGCCTGGGTCGCGCCGACCGTGGTGATGATCTGGCCCGGCGTCGCGCGCACCCCGAAATCGGCGAGCTTGGCGGCGAGCGCTTCCCGCAGGCGCGGCTCGCCGGACGGGTCGCCGTATTGCAGCGAGACCGCGCCGAGCGTCGCGCTGCTGGAGACCTTGCGCATGGCTCGGGCGAGCAGCGGCAGATCGAGCCAGTCGGAGGGGAGCGTGCCCAGCCCCGGCATCGGGCGTGCCCCGGGTGGCTGGAACATTCCCCCGCGGATCAGCGAGGTCGCGCTCACCGGCATGGGGTGGACGGGCGGGCGAGCGGGGGCCTCGGGAGTTCCCGTCCGGGCCGAGGACGTGGGCTCGCGAACGAAAAAGCCGCGTTGCTTGCGCGCCTCGACCAGACCGAGGGCCAGCAGTTGATCGTAGGCCGCCACCACCGTATGGGGGCTGACCTCGTGGCGACGCGCGCATTCACGCACCGAGGGCAGCCGGGCGCCGGGCGGCAGCAGGCGTTGGGCGATGCGCTCGCGAAACCGCCCCGCCAATTGCTGAGTCAAGGTGGAATCCGCGGCGCGGGACAGGGGCGAGGTCTCAGACATGGATCTTCTGTGTCGTACGGTTTACCAACACAGTATGACAGTGCACGCCCAAAAGTGTATTGCCGCTGTGTCGGTCCGAGTCGTAGACTGATCGCCGACCCCCTCCTGGCCGGGCAATGGGCCGGAGCCGATCCATCACTGTATAGGCGCCTCATGTCAAACCCACTCCCTTCGACGCCCTGGCGTCAAGCGCGCCGCGCCGAGCGGATGAATCCGTCGGTGCTGCGCGAGATCCTCAAACTCACCGAGAAGGCCGGCGTGATATCCCTGGCAGGGGGCCTGCCGGCGCCCGAGGGTTTCCCGGTCGCGGAGATCCAGGAATCGACGGCGCGGGTGTTGCGAGACCAGCCCCACGCGGCGTTGCAGTACGCAGCGAGCGAGGGCTACCCGCCGCTGCGCGAATGGGTCGCCGCCGAGCTCGAGCGCCAGGGCCAACGGGTCGATCCGGGGCAGGTGCTCATCACCACGGGGTCCCAGCAGGGTCTGGACCTGGTCGGCAAGGTGCTGATCGACGCCGGCAGCGGGGTCGCGGTCGAGTCGCCCACCTATCTCGGCGCCTTGCAGGCGTTCATGCCGTACGAGCCCGAGGTGCTGACCGTGCCTTGCGACGCGGAGGGGCCGCTGCCCGAGGCGCTCGCGCAAGCGCGGGGCGCGCGTTTTCTCTACGTCATCCCGAGCTTCCAGAACCCGAGCGGACGCTGCCTGGGCGAGGCACGCCGAGCCGCACTGGCCGACGCGGCGCGCAGCGCTGGCCTGCCGCTCCTCGAGGACAACCCTTACGGCGACCTCTGGTACGACACCCCGCCACCGGCACCGCTGGCGGCTCACTGGCCCGAGGGCACGGTCTACCTGGGGTCGTTTTCCAAAGTGCTCGCGCCTGGCCTGCGCCTGGGTTACGTGGTCGCGCCGCCGGCGCTCTTTCCCAAGCTGCTGCAAGCCAAGCAGGCGGCCGACCTGCACACGCCCGGCTTGAACCAGCGCGTGGTTCACGACGTGATTCGTGAGGGTTTCCTGGAGCGGCATCTGCCCGGCTTGCGAGCCCGCTACAAGGCCCAGCGAGACGCCATGGCGACCGCGCTGACGCGTCATTTGCCCGATGGCTGTCATTGGCAGCTGCCGCCCGGGGGCATGTTCTTCTGGATCGAGCTGCCCGAAGGCAGCGACGCGGCTGCGCTGCTGCCGCTCGCCGTCGAGCGGGGGGTGGCGTTCGTTCCCGGCGCTGCCTTTTATTGCGGGAGCGCGCGGCCGAACACGCTGCGCCTGTCGTTCGTGACCGCCACGGCGGCGCAGATCGACCAGGGCGTGGCCCTGCTGGCACAAGCGCTGAAGGAGGCGAACCGATGAGCACCTACCGCTACACCCTGGTCGACGTCTTCACCTCGGTTCCCTTGCTGGGCAATCCGGTGGCCGTGGTTCACGCAGCGCAGGAATTGTCGGACGCGCAGATGGCCACTCTGGCGCGCTGGACCAACCTCAGTGAAACCACCTTCCTGTTGCCGCCGAGGGACGCCGGCGCCGACTACCGGGTGCGCATTTTCACGCCCCAGCGCGAACTGCCGTTCGCCGGCCACCCCACGCTCGGCAGCTGCCATGCGTGGCTCGCCGCAGGCGGCCAACCGAACGCGGCCGACCTGATCGTGCAGGAGTGCGAGGTCGGCCTGATCCGGATCCGACGCGCCGCCGGCCAGCTTGCTTTCGCCGCACCGCCGCGGCTGCGCACCGGGCCGCTCGACGAGGTCCTGCTGGCGCGCGTGGTCGCAGCCCTCGGTCTCGAGACCGCCGACGTCCGCGCTCACCAATGGGTCGACAACGGACCCGGTTGGTGCGCCCTGCAGCTCGCCTCGGCCGACGCCGTGCTCGCGCTCGAGCCCGACTGGTACGCCCTGCAGGATCTCAAGGTGGGCGTGGTGGGCGCCTATCCCGCAGGGTCGGAAGCGCAGTTCGAAGTCCGGGCGCTGATCGGTGCGGACATCGGCTACGAAGATCCCGTCACCGGCAGCCTCAACGCCAGCCTGGCGCAGTGGTTGATCGGGAGCGGCGCGGCGCCCGGGACCTATGTTGCCGCGCAGGGGACCCGACTGTCACGGCGCGGGCGGGTGCATGTCCACCAGGAGGGCGCTGATATTTGGGTGGGAGGGCACAGCCTGGTGTGCGTGCGCGGGGAACTGGAGCTCCCCCACGTCGCGTGATCGCCCCTGGCCGGTCCACACGACGTGGCGGGGGCGGCGAGGCTTTTCTGATTCGCTACCGAACCGCCACGCGATGCGCCCCTCAGGCGCGCCAGCGCCAGGCCCGCGTCAGGGCGTCCCGCGCGGCGGCGCTTTCCGGATCGTGCGCGCGGGTCCAGGCGCCGTAGCGCCGCACGATCACATAGGCGGACCCCGCCAGCAAGCCGAACACCGCCGCGCCCAGCGTGATCAACAGCCGCTGAGGCTTCGACTTGTGGTCGGGAGGAAGCGCGACGTCGACCTCCTGGAGGGCCTGGCCTTCCTTGGCTTCGTCGAGCTTGGCGACCTCGAGCTGACGCACCATGCTTTCGAGCAGGGTTTCCTGCAGCTTGAGCTCGCGCCGCGCGCGAACATAGTCGATGCCGGCCGCAGGCAGCCGGCCCACCGGCAGCTCCATGGCGCTTCCGTCGGCCGACGGCTGGCGCGAATCCAATCGCGCCAACTCGGCCCGCATGGCGCGCATTTCGGAATTGAGGCGCATCACGTCGGGGTTCTGTTCGGTGGCCGAGGTGCGCAGGACCTTGAGTTGGACTTCGCGTTCGGCGATCGCCGCGCGCAGCTGGGCGGCACTGGTGATCAGCGCTTCGGCCTGCTTGTCGAGCACGATCACGCCCGATTTTTCCTGCACGTCTTGCAGGTTCTGCTCGGCCTTGACGAGGTTTTCCTTGGTGTCCTGGAGCTGTTTTTCGAAAAAGATCCGGCGCATCTGGGCTTCGGACACCGCGAGCCGTCCCAGCACCCTGGTGACCTCGCCGACATGGGCGTTGGCCAGTTCGGCAGCGAACCCGGGGTCCTGGTCGTCCACATCGACGCTGATCAAACCGCTCTTCTTGTCCACCGCGACCCGGACATGGTTCTGGATCACCTTGCGCAAGGCCTCGAAGTCGCTCACGTCGTAACGCGCCTTGAGTCCGAAGCGCTGGTCGAGGGCGCGCACGACGCTGTCGCTCTTGAGCAGCGCGACGTAGAGTTCGTCGGGAGACTTCGCTGCGGCCCCCGCCAGACCGGTCAACGAGCCGAGCGCCGCGAGCGCGGCGGCCGAACCGCTTTGTTGCTGCGACCCCGGGGGCAGCATCGTCGCGTGCGCGGTGTATTCCTTGGGCAGGACCATGGCGACCACAGCGCCCGCCGCGGCCGCCGCCAGCGTGACGAGCGCGATCAGTCGCTTGCCGTGGCCGAGCCAGGTCAGCAGGTCGGCCAGGGCCACGCCCGGGCCGTTGCCATCGTCCCAGTCGCCTTGCACGGCGCGTCCGGAGGTCAGCGTGTCGGGGGCGGTCACACGGCTTTCCGTCACAGCGTGTGCACCGCAGCCAGACCGAGGCCGAACCCCGTGAAGATCTGCGCGAAGTCCTTCAGGTTGCGCACGAACGCGCGCCCCCAGGTTTCGAAGTCGAGCTGGTTCGGCACGATCAGCGCATCGCCCGGCTGCATCACCTGGGATTCCAGGTTGCCGCGACCGAAGAAGCCGCGTGTGTCGCCCGCATGGGTGACGGTGCCGTCGGCGCGCAGGATGAACATGTTGGCCGTTTCGGCCGCCTCGTCGGCCCCGGCCAGGCGCAGGTATTCGCCGGCGGTGCGGCCGGGACGCCACAGGAACGCATTGCTGTTGACCACCGCGCCGGCCACCGTCACGAATCCGGGCCGCGCCGGCACGACGATCCGGTCGCCGCCTTCGAGCGGCACCTGGGGGAGGGCATCGAGACTGGTCGCGTTGGGGTCGAGCTCGAGGGCGATGCGTCCGTTGGGTACCAGGTTGCGCAGGCGCGCGAGCTGCGCCTGGGCGGCAGCATTGCTGACGGCGACCGTGGTGGCCGCCCCGGTGGGGTCGTCGCGTCGGTTCGCCGCGTCGCGCGCCGCCTGGACCGCGGCCAGGCCTTCGAGCCGCGAAATGGCTGCGGTCAGGTTCTCACGCTGGCGCTGGCGCGTTTCCTCGCGACTGAATTCCATGCCATATACATAGGCCTGCCCGCTGAATCCGCCGGCCCGGGCAATCAGGCTCTGCAGCGTGTCGCCCGGCATCAACTGGTAGATGCCCGGCGCGCCGACCTCGCCTTCGAGCGCCACCAGGCGCGTCTGGCGTGCCACGGGGACTTTGATGTCCTTTTGGCTGTAGATCGTGACGACGTCCCCAGGAAGCAACTCGATGTTGCTGGCGGCGTCGCCTTGCAGCACGGCCTTGCCGAGGTTGAAGGGGATCACCTGGGTCGTCAGGTCGTCCTTGTTGAGTCGCTCGACGACCGCGTAATCCCAGTTCAACTCGTCGAAGAGCGGTGTCGGGGTGCGCTTGTTGGCTTCGACTGCCATCCGATCGGCGCGTCGGCGGTTGCGATCGGCACGGCTGTCCGAGGAATTGGTGTCGTCGCGCAGCACGCTGCCATCGTCGCGCGCATCGGTGCTGTCGGTGCTGTCGGTGCGCAGGTTGCGCTGCGCGGCGCGACTGTCGGCGTTGCCGGTGTTGTCTTGACTGGCGCCCAGGAGCAGGTCATCGCGGCTGCGCGGCGCGCCGAGACGGCCGTCGCGGTTGCTCGCGGCACGGTCGGGGTAGACGTCGCGGCGCGACTCGGTCCGGGTATCGGTGTCGTTGCGGTCGTCCCGGTCGTCGATCGTCTGCACCAACAGGTTCTTGCGGCGGTAGAAGTCGGGCGTGATCAAGGCTTCGCGGTCGGGAATCAGGTCCCGTATGCGCATGCCCGGCGTGTAGGGGTAGCGCAGCGGTTGTGCCACGTGCCCGCGCAGGGTCACGGCGTTGGCGAACTGGGGCGAAATCGGCAGCAAGGTGAGGATGTCACCGCCGCGCAGCGGTTTGTCCAGTCCGGTGCTGTCGAGCTTGAACTTCTCGACCATGCGCGCCTCGCGCTGGTTCACGTCGATGCGCTCGAGCTGGGCCAGGTTGGGGTTCACCAGGGGCGGGGTGCCGCCGGCGTACCGAAGCACCTGGCGGGTCGGTTCTTGCGGCGACTTCAATTCGAAGATCGCCGGGGTGTCGAGGGCGCCGTTGACGGCGACACGGGGGCCGACGGGCTGGAACACCACCACGTCGCCCGCGGCCAGCTGTACGTCCTTGGACTTGTCGCCCTCGACCAGGAAGCTGTACATGTCGAGCTCGGAGATGACCTGGCCGTCGCGCTTGAGCAGCACCTTGCGCATCGAGCCGGTCGAGGAGGGCCCGCCCGCCATCACGACCGCCGCCAGCAGGGTCGACTGGCTCGCCAGATTGAGCACGCCCGGGCGTTGCGCCGGGCCGACCACGAACACCTTGAGCCCGCGCAGCTGACCGAGCGTGACGCTCAGGTCGAAATTGGTATAGAGGCGACCGATCTGGGCGCGCAAGTGCTTTTCGAGTTCGGAGGCGCGCACGCCCGAGACGTTGAAGCTTCCGATCTTGGGCAGGTTGAGAAGTCCGTTGCGGTCGACGGTGGTGCGGTAGTCGACGTCGATCGAGCCCCAGGCCCGCAGGATGATTTCATCCCCGGGGCCGACGGCGTAGTCGCCCGAGACCGGCACGTTGTCGACCGGCGCGTAGGTGTCGTAGGCGTCGCGAAAGAAACTGCTGCCGAACAACGGCAGCATGCGGCCGGTGGCCCCCTCGACGAACTTCTGGAACTCGCCCGGCTTGGGCGGGGCGATCCGCTCGCGAGCGGTCGTGTCGCGCGCGTCCCCGCGCAGGTTGTCGGTCCGCGCGTCGGTGCGTTGGCTGCTGGTTGGCGTGCTGTTCTGGTTGTTGGTCAGGCCGGTGGTGCCTGACGGCACATAGCGCGAGCCCTGCTGCTGTTGCTGCTGCGCCGTGCTGGCGGGGTAGGTCGGGGCGGTGAAGCCATTCGTCGAATTCGGATCGTCGGCAGCGGCAGTGGCGAACGAGGCAACACAAAGGCATAGCGCGCCGAGCAGGCGCAGGGGTCGAAAGGAGCAAGCGGTCATGAAGTCTCGGCCAGGCGGTTCGATGTCGGGCACGGCCGCCGCGCGGCCGTTGCGTAAGCTGCGGCGGCCGGCGTGCCTCGAGCCGCAGGCGCTTCGGCGCGCAAGTTTACCGGATGTGACTTTCCCGACCACGGGCGCGGCAGGGCCCGCCCCGCGCGCTACTCCTTGCGGTAGGTGTCGTGGCAAGCCTTGCAGCTGTGGCCGGTTTCGCCGACCGCAGCCTTGATGGCGTCGAGGTTGCCGCCCTTGGCGGCGACCTCGAGCTTGCCCATGGCGTCTTGCATGGTCTTGGCGGCAGCGTTGAACTTGTCGGTTTCGGTCCAGATCTTCGGCTCGGCCTGGGTGTCGCCCGTGCCACTTCCCGGCACGAACGCCGCGAAGGGGAGCTTGGCCATGGCGTTGGCGATCTCGGCGTTGTCGGCGGCCGACTTGGCGTCGAACGGCGCCTTGCCGGAGGCCATCGCGGCGACCCGGCCGAAATGCGTGGACATCACCGTGAACGCCGCCTTGCGGTATTTGACGGCCGCCTCGGGTTTGGCGAATTGCGCGTGCGCAGGCAGCGCGAGCAGGACGGCGCTGGCCAGCCAGGGGGTGAGAAAGGAACGAGGCATCGGGTGTCTCCTGGCCAGATGGCGCTGAAGTGAGTCGGATCGGCGGCGAGTCTAGTCAAATCTGCGAGCGCTTCTTCACAAATTGCAAGAATCGCGTGGGGCGCCAGGGTTATCTTTCGCCCTCGTTTGTCTGAGTATCCTGTGCCTTCCATGAGATCCGCCCCCCTCGTCACCGTGCGCGTCTGGGACTTGCCCACGCGTTGCTTTCACTGGCTCCTGACAGCCGCGGTCACCGGCTCGGTCGTGAGCGCATGGCTGGGCGGCGACGCGATGGTCTGGCACTTCAGACTCGGTTACACCGTGTTCACATTGTTGGCGTTCCGGGTGGTCTGGGGCTGCATCGGCGGGCATTGGTCGCGATTCCATCGGTTCTTGTACGGGCCCGCGGCGCTCTACCGCTATCTGCGCGGGGCCAGCCTGCCGGGCGAGCAGCACGACGTGGGCCACAGCCCGCTGGGGGCGCTGTCGGTGTTCGCGCTGCTGGCCGTGCTCGCCCTGCAGGTCGGCACCGGCCTCGTCGCCGACGACGAGGTCGCCAACACCGGGCCGCTGCAGCCCCTGGTCTCGAATGCGACGAGCCTGTCGCTCACGCACTGGCACCGGAGCGCCGGCCAGTGGGCGGTGATCGGCCTGGTCGGGCTGCACGTCGGCGCCATCGCCTACTACCTGCTGGTGCGACGGCGCAGGCTGGTCCGGCCGATGGTGTTCGGCGACAAGCTGCTGGACCGGCCCGCGCCCTCCACCGTCGACAACGCACGCACACGGTTCATCGCCCTGGTGGTGCTGGTCGCATGCGCGAGCCTGGTGTGGTGGGTGTCCGGCC
>JALYHO010000236.1 GCA_030776545.1 Pseudomonadota bacterium
ACACCAGGTGGGGCATGCCCGGGATCAGCGACAGCGCGCCGACGATGCCGGCCGTGATGCCCAGCGCCTTGGACGACCCGAAGAGCTGGCTGCGGATCTGCGAGCCGGAATCCTCTTCCTTGCCGACGCGCGACACGACCATGGCGGCGGCCACGGAGATCAGCAGGCCGGGGATCTGCGCGACCAGCGCGTCGCCGACGGCCAACAGGATGTAGCTGTTGGCGGCCTGCGAGGCGGTCAGGTCGTGCTGCGCCACGCCGATCACGAAGCCGCCGATGATGTTGATGAAGAGGATCAGCAGCCCGGCCATCGCATCGCCGCGGACATACTTGCTGGCGCCGTCCATCGAGCCGAAGAATTCCGCTTCCTCGCCGACTTCGGCACGGCGCCGCTTGGCCTCCTTGTCGTCGATCAGGCCGGCGTTGAGGTCGGCGTCGATGGCCATCTGCTTGCCGGGCATCGCGTCCAGCGTGAAGCGCGCGCCGACTTCGGCGATCCGCTCGGCGCCCTTGGTGACGACGATGAAGTTGATCACCACCAGGATCGCGAACACGATCAGCCCGACCGCGAAGTTGCCGCCGATCAGGAAGTGTCCGAACGATTCGATCACCGCCCCGGCGGCGCCGGCGCCGGTGTGGCCTTCGAGCAGCACGACCCGGGTCGACGCCACGTTGAGCGACAGGCGCAGCAGCGTGGTCAACAGGATCACCGACGGGAAGGCCGCGAAGTCGAGCGGCCGGACCATGTAGGCCGCCACCATCATCACCATCAACGCCATCGCGATGTTGAAGGTGAAGAGCAGGTCCAGCGCGAACGCCGGCAGCGGCAGCACCATCATCGCCAGGATCATCACGACCACCAGCGGCGCTGCCATCGATTTGATGGCCTTGGCGTTGGGGCCCAGCCAGGCCTGCAGTTTTTGCAGCATCGCGATCATGGTTCAAAGTCCTCCAGCCCGGCGACGGACGTGTGGTGGGGGTCGAGCTCGGCGGGCACGTGGAGCTCGGGCAGGGCGCCCGGCATCGGCACCCGGCTGCCGGCGAGCGCGGCGCGCAATTGATAGACGTAGGCGAGCACCTGGGCCACGGCCCCGAAGAGCGCCGCCGGGATCTCGCGGTCGATCTCGGCGTGCGCGTAGAGGGCCCGCGCCAGCACCGGGGCCTGCAGCACCGGGACGCGCGCGTCCTGGGCGAGGTCGCGGATCTTCAGCGCCAGCAGGTCGGCGCCTTTGGCGACGACGCGCGGCGCCGCCATCTTCTGGTCGTCGTACTTCAGGGCCACCGCGTAGTGGGTCGGGTTCATCACGACCAGGTCGGCCTTGGGAACCGCCGCCAACATGCGGCGCCGGACCATCTCGCGCATCCGCGCCCGCACCTTGGCCTTGATTTCCTGGTTGCCTTCCTGCTCCTTGTTCTCCTGCTTGACTTCCTGGTGGCTCATCTTCAGGCGCTGGGCATGGCGGAACTTCTGCAGCGGCACGTCGACCGCGGCGAACAGGGCCAGCGCCAGGACCAGGAACACCAACCCGCTGATCATCGAGCTGGCGCCCTGGTGAATGGCTGCGGGCAAGGGCAGCGCCAGGAGCCCGGCGAATTCCTCGTAGTGGGCCTTGAACCAAAGCGCGCCGATGGCGCCCAGGACCAGGGCCAGCGCGCTGGCCTTCAGTGCGTCGAGCAGCTTGTCGGTCGAGAGCATCGCCGGCAGGCCGGTCAGCGGATTGAGCTTGCCGAACTTCGGGCTCAGGGGCTTGAGGGTGAAGTTCCAGCCGCCGATCGCCAGCGCCGCGCCGACCCCTGCGGCCATCATCGCGAAGCCGGCCGGAAGCACGACCCAGAGCATGCGGATCGTCATCATCTGCAGCCGCTCGCCCATGAAATCGGGCGTGCGCAAGGCCTTGCCGTCGAAAAGGAGGCCCTGCACGAGGGTCTGCTGCAGCCAGTCGACGAGCGTCGGGGCGACGGCGATCAGCAGCGTGCCGCCGCCGGCGATCGCGACGAAGTGCCCCCAATGCTGGGAACGCGCGACCTGGCCGTCCTCGCGAGCCTTGCGCAGCTTGCGTGGGGTGGCGGGGAGTTGGCGGTCTTGGGAGTTGGGGTCGGCCATGGCGGAACGCCGGTCAAGGGCGTTCCGTCATTGTTCCGGGGTGGCGGCGGAACTTGAGGCGGATAAGAGGCAGGAACGGGGGTCAGTTCGCGGGCCTCGCGGCCGTGCGCTCATGGCGGGGCCTGCCCGTTCGGTCCGGGTGGACCGCGTGCTGTCTCGCGGGGCGGACCCGGGCGAAGGTCCCCCGGCGAGCGGCGCGCTGCGGCGTCAGAAGCCGAGGCTGGCCAACAGGTCGTCGACTTCGCTCTGGTCGGCGACGACGTCGGTGCGGCCTTCCGGATTCACGACCGGGCCATTCAGGGTCGCTTCGACTTTTTGCGCCTGCTCCAGCGGAGCGGCCTGCACCAACAGCTTGACCAGGCTGTCTTCCAGGTCGCTGGCGAGCGAGACCACCTTGGCGACCACCTGGCCGGTCAGGTCGTGGAAATCCTGCGCCATCATGATGTCGGTCAGGTGCGAGTCGACGCGCGCCGTGGCGGCCTCGATATCGGTCGCGAAATTGAGCACCGCGCCGCTGGCGACCGCCTTGACGGGGTCTTTCATGATCGCCTCGACGATGCGCCGGGTCTCGCTGCCGATGGTGACGTGCTCGGCCTTGGCCATGTCGACCGAATTCAGCACCTTGTTGGCGGCATCGCCGGTTTTTTGCGCGATATAGGTCAGGCGGCTGCGCGCGTCGGGCAGGCCGTTGGCGGCATCCTGCAGGCGCGGCATCACGCCGAGCTGGTTCAGGGTGTCGTGGAGTTGGCGCGTGATCTGCCCCAACTGCTGAAACACTTCGGGCGAGGCGCCGGCAGCCGTTTGCGGCGCGAGCGTTTCCTGGTCATCCATCTTCATCGATTTGCTCCGGTCGACGCTCAGGCCGTGGCGGCCAGCTTTTGCATGATTTTTTGGACTTTTTCTTCCAGCGTCGCCTTGGTGAAGGGCTTGACGATGTAGCCGGCGGCGCCGTCCTTGGCGGCCCGGACGATGTCCTCCTTGCGCGCCTCGGCGGTCACCATCAGCACCGGCAGGTGCTTGAGGCTGTCGTCGGCCTTGACCGCGCTGAGCAGCTCGAATCCGTTCATCACCGGCATGTTGATGTCGCTGACGACGAAGTCGTACTTCGAATTCTTGAGCATGTTGAGCGCGACCGACCCATCCTCGGCTTCGTCGGCGTTGATGTAGCCGATCTCCTTCAACAATCCGCGAACGATGCGGCGCATGGTCGAAAAATCGTCGACGATCAAAAATTTCAGGTCGGTGGGGTTGCTCATGTGCTCCTCGCAGGTCACGCCGGTGCCAGACTTGGCACAGGTGAGTTATCGGGCAATCGGAATCGAAATTGAGGGCAAGGCAAGCGCTTGTTTGGCCAGCTCCTTGGGGGCTTCTTTTGCGATCTCTTTGGTCACGTCTTTGGTCACTTCTTTGGTCGATTCCTTGGCCCCGTCTCTGGCCACCGCCGGGTCGGGCGCCGCTTCCCTGGGCGCGTCGTCGTCGGCATTGAGGCGCAGCAGCCGGTCCTCGGCGTCGCGGTTCATCACGATGATGCTGATGCGTCGATTCGCCGGACTCAACGGGTCGGCCGGGTCGAACAGCACGCTCGAGGCCATGCCCTGCACCAGCAGGACCCGGTCCGGGGGCAGTCCCCCCAGGCCCAGCTCGCGGCGCGACGCGTTGGCGCGGTCGCTGGAGAGCTCCCAGTTGCTGTAGCCGCGTTCGCCGCCACCGAAGGGCTGGGCGTCGGTGTGGCCTTCGAGCGTCAGGCGGTTCGGCACTTCGGCCAGCACCCCGCCGATCTGCTGCAGGAGTTCGCGCATGTAGGACTTGACGACCGCACTGCCGCTGTCGAACATGGGGCGGTTTTGCTCGTCGACGATCTGGATGCGCAAGCCGTCACGCGTCATCTCGAGCCGAATCTGCGACTTCATCGCGGCGAGCCTGGGGTCGGCAGCGAGCACGTCCTCGACCCGCTTTTTCAGTTCCTCGAGGCGGCTGACCTCGGCCCGCCGCTGTTCGGCCTTGAGTGCCTTGAGCTGTATCGTCTTGCGCGCCGCGTCGATGTCGCCGGCCTTGACCTGGCCGGA
>JALYHO010000237.1 GCA_030776545.1 Pseudomonadota bacterium
CGCCGGCAGCACGTAGCCGACCAGTTTCGAACTCGGGATCGAGAAGAAACCGACGACCGCGACCACCCACCAGGCCATGAGCCAGGTCATGGGTTCGCGCGGCGGGCCGCGTCGGAGCGCCGCCGGCAACCAACCGCTCCAGGGCAAGGACAGCAAGGGCACGACGACGAAGAAAAACCAGACGCCGTGCACGTTGTTGAACGTCGAGTCGGCGAACCGGCGAAAGTGCTGCTCCACCACGAAGTAGTCGAAGAATCCCGGGTACCGGACCTGCATCAGGACGAACCAGGGCAGGCCCACGATCGCGAACACCGCGAGCCCGAGCGGGTGCAGCAGCCGCACCATCTGGCGCCAGCGGCCCTGCGCCAGCAACCAGGGGCCGATGACCAGCGCCGGCAGCACCACGCCGATGAGCCCCTTGGCCAGCAAGGCCAGGGCGCAAAACGCCCAGCCCGCCACCAACCAGGCCAGGTCGACCCCGGGCGGCCGATCGAGCGAGCGCGCCAGCGCGAGTACCGCGGCCGTGATGAGTCCGCCCACCAGCATGTCGTGGTTGGCGTATTGGGCCCCGGCGAAGAAAAACGGCGTCGTGGCCAGCACCCCGAGCGCGACCCGGGCGATCGCCGCGCCGTGCCAGCGTCGCAACGCGCCATAGAGCGACGCGCCCATCAGCCAGGCGCCCAGCGCCGACCCCATGCGACTGGCGAATTCGGTCGCACCGAAGACCTGCATCGCCGCGATGTCGATCCAGTAGAAGAGCGGCGGCTTGTGGAAAAAGGGCAGGCCGTCGAGCGTGGGAACGAGCCCGCTGCCCTGCCACATTGCCCGCGCGACATCGGCGTAGCGGCCCTCGTCGGGCAGGAGCAGCGGGCGCAGGCCGAGCGTGGCGAGCAGCCAGATGGCGAAGAGTCCCAGCAGCCAGGCGGGCGAGGGCTCGCGCGTGGCGACCGGAGGGTCGCGCGGGACGTTCGGGGTAGCGCGCATCGGGGCGGACGAGGTCTGCGGCGGGGCTGGGGCGGCCATTAGACCATTCGCCGGTTCACGGCAGCGCGGACGGCATGCTGTGGCCGGCATGCGCCGTCGACACGCGATCGCCATTTTCCGAGTTCGCCTTGCGGCAGGAGTCAGGCGACGCGTGCGGCGCACGCCATCCGGCGGCCGGCGTCCGCAAGCAGACATGGCTTATGCCTGGCGGCCCCACGCCCACCGAACGGGGCCGGCCCCTATACCATCGGCGGATGGAGACACCCTCATCCGGTCTGGTGCAGTTGCCTCTCTTTCCGCTCAACGCCGTGTTGTTCCCGGAGGGGCGCCTGCCCTTGCAGATCTTCGAGCCTCGCTACCTCGACATGATCGGCCGCCGGCACGCCGCTGGCGAGCCGTTCGGCGTGGTCTGCCTCAGCACGGGTCGGGAGATTCGCACGCCCGGCGAGGGGGGTTACGCCCCCGAGTCGCTGCATGGGGTCGGCACGCTCGTTCGCATCGACCTGTTGGAGCGGCCGCGCCCGGCGCTCATGATGATGTTGGGAACCGGCTTGCAGCGGTTTCGCATCGAACGCCACGAACAGCAGCGTTATGGACTTTGGGTGGCCGATGCCGAGCTGCTGCCGCCCGACACGCCGACCGCGATCCCGCCGGACCTTCTTTACCTGCGCGACAAGCTGTTGCGGTTGGTGGAGGAGTGGAAAAGCCAGGCGTCCGGATCCGAAGACATCGAGCTCACCGCGCTGGAAACCGCGCCGCGCTGGGACGACTGCGGCTGGTTGGCGAACCGATGGTGCGAACTGCTGGCGCTCGGGACCGGCGAGAAACAGCGCCTGCTGGAACTCGACAGCCCGCTTTTGCGGCTCGAACTGGTGTCCGATGCGTTCGCGCGCGTGGGCTTTTGAGGCCTCGGGGGCGCGCGCCACGAACAAAAAAGGGAAGCGGGACAGTGATTTGCCAGGGCTCGCTCTCGACTCCGCACCGGCCTGCCCGCCTCCCCGGGACGTACTCGACGTCCGCTGAAACTGTGAGACCCAGGGTCTCGTCCCCGGACCCGTCAGCGGGATGTGGGGCGCAGGAACAGCGACAACTGTGCCGGCGAATTGCGCGTTTGCAAGACCCGAAAACCCTGTCCCGGCGCGTGCGGCTGCAACAGGGGCTGGCGTGGCACCAGGCCTCGGCCGACCAGGGGACGCTCTTTCGAGGGGTTCGAGTTCGTGGTCACGGTGTCCATGCTCACGCTCCGAATGAAGGGAATTCGATGTGCGGCCCGGTCACCGGCAGCACCACGCTGGCGGCGCGACCCACCCATGCGCCCAGGTCGTGCGCGGTCGGCAAGTGGCGGCCGCCCGGGGCCGTCAGGCGCAGCAGCGACGACGCGCCCCCGCTCCATCCGAGTTGAGCCGGGCGAACCCGGCGTGGGGAAACAGGCTTTTGGCGGTGGCTCAACGACATGGCAACGACGTCCTTTGTGGTGTGCTCTGCGGGATGCGGCGCGTGCCCCAAGCCCTGCGTCGTCGGAGCGCAACGTCCGTGCCACGCCTGGGAACGCCTCCCGGCGCCGAGAGCGGACCAAATTTGACGCTTTCGACGGCCGACCCCTGCGTTTTTGTGACGCACTCGTAAGCAGAAATTTACATCTGCGACTTAAATTGCCCGTCGGACGCCGACGTCAGGCAGCCGCCTGGTAGCCCCGGGGAATTGCCTGCATGAGTCGGCGGGTGTATTCCTGCTCGGGGGCGTCGAGAATGCGCTCGACGCTCGCATGTTCGACCACTTCGCCGTCCTTCATGACCAAGACGTCGTCGGCCATGAAGCGCACCACGGCCAGGTCGTGGCTGATGAAGATATAGGCCAGGCCGAGCTCATCCTGGAGGTCCTTGAGCAAGTTCAGGACCTGCGCCTGCACCGAGACGTCGAGCGCGCTGACCGCCTCGTCGAGGACCAGCACCTCGGGATCGAGCGTCAGGCAACGGGCGATCGCGATGCGCTGCCGCTGACCACCCGAGAACTCGTGCGGATACTTGTCCATCGCCGCTTCGTCGAGCCCCACCTTGACCAGCAAGGCCCGCGCCCGCGCCTGCCGGGCCGTGTCGTCGGCTCCGACGGCATGGATCGTCATCGGTTCGACCAGCGTCTGGCCGATGGTGAAGCGCGGATTGAGCGAGGCGTAGGGGTTCTGGAACACCACCTGGATGCGCTTGCGCATCGGCAGCATGGCGTTCTTGCCGAGGCCGAGCAGGTCGATGCCATCGAAGGTGACGCGGCCGCCGACGGGTCCGCCGCTGGGCTCGTGCAGGCGCAGCAGGGCCAGGCCCATGGTGGTCTTGCCCGAGCCCGACTCGCCGACCACGCCCAGGGTATGGCCCTGGCGCAGCTTGAAGCTGGCGCCCTTGACGGCGCGAAACTCGCTGCGCCCGAAGACGCCGCTGCGCAGCCAGAAACTCTTGGTCAAGCCCTCGGCTTCGATGATCACCCGCGCGTTCGGGTCGCGGGCGCGGCCCGCCGCGACGGCGCCGCGCCCGGCGATGTGGTCATCGATCACCATCAAGCGGGGCGAGCGTTGAACCAGGGTCGGCCGACAGGCCAGCAGCGCCCGGGTGTAGGCGTCCTGCGGCGCGTTGAAGAGCGTCGCGACCGGTCCCTGCTCGCGCACGATGCCGTGACGCATCACCACCACGTGGTCGGCGATCTCGCCCACGACCCCGAGGTCATGGCTGATGAACAGCATGCTCATGCGGTGCCGGTCCTTGAGCGTGGCCAGAAGCTCCATGATCTGGCGTTGGATCGTCACGTCGAGCGCGGTGGTCGGTTCGTCGGCGATCAGCAGCTTGGGCTCGCAAGCCAGCGCCATGGCGATCATGACGCGCTGCTGCTGGCCGCCGGAGAGCTGGTGCGGGTAGGCCGCCAGCCGGCGCCTCGGCTCGGGCATGCCGACCTCAACGAGCAGGGCCTCGGCGCGCTGCATCGCCGCGCGCCGGCCCAGGCCGAGGTGTTTGGTCAGCGATTCGCAAATCTGCTGGCCGACCGTGAACACCGGGTTGAGCGAACTCATCGGGTCCTGGAAGACGCAGGCGATCTCCTTGCCTCGCAGGCGTTGCAGGTCGCGCAACGGGGTGCCGAGCATGTCGAGGCCCTGGAAGGTGATGGCGCCGCGGCGCTCGGCGTTGTCGGGCAAGAGGTTGAGGATGGACATCGCGGTCACGCTCTTGCCGGAGCCGGACTCGCCGACGAGGGCGACGGTGGTGTTTTCCGGGACGTCGAAACTGACGCCCTTGACGGCCTCGACGCGTTGCACGAGGCCGTCGGCCTTGCCGATGCGAAACGCCACGCGCAGGTTCTGGATGGACAAAAGCATGGAAGACTTTCGGGTTCGGCGGCTACTCGAGCCCGCGCAGCTTGGGGTCGAGCGCGTCGCGCAGGGCGTCGGTCATGAGGGAGAAGGCGGTCACGAAGATCGCCATCATCAAGGTCGCGGCGGCGAGCTGCCACCAGTGGCCGAGGATCAGCTCGCTCTGGGCCTCGGACAGCATCGTGCCCCAGGACACCTGGTCGACCCCGACCCCGAAGCCGAGGTAGGACAGGATCACCTCCGACTTGATGAAACCCACCACGTTGACCGACAGCTGCACCAGCACGACGTGACTCACGTTGGGCAGGATGTGGCGGAACATGCGCGAGCTCGCGCTCGCGCCGATCGCCTCGGCCGAGCGCACGTAGTCGCGCCCCGCGTGCTTGATGAATTCGGCCCGCACCAGGCGGTAGATGCCGGTCCAGCCGGCCAGCCCGAGGATCAGCACCACCGACGTGACCCCGCGGGGGAACACCGCGGCGAACGCGAAGATCAGCAAGATGCCCGGGATCGCGGTGAAGACGTTGTAGATCCACTCGAGGACGTCGCCGATGCGACCCCCGAAGAAGCCGGCGAAGGCGCCGAGCAGGGTGCCGATGGCGGTCGCGACCACCGCCGCGGACACGCCCACCAGGATCGACACCTGGGCGCCCTTGACGGCTTTGGCGAGCACGTCGCGGCCGAGCCGGTCGGCGCCGAACGGCAGGGTCGAGGCGCGTACCGCTTCGGTGGTCTTGTATTTCTTGGCGGCCTCGTCCCATTCCTTGTAGCGCGGGGCGAGCGGGTCGACCGCCGAGATGTCGACGTTCGGGCCGGTGGGCCTGGCCAGCGCGATCGCATGGCTCGGCTCGGCCGGCCCCATGAAAGTCGGCGGCGCATCGGGCACGCCGCGCTCGGCCTGCCAGTCGCCGGCGACCAGGCGGAGCGCCGCTGCCACCACCAGCAGCAGGAAGAGCACCACCACCACGAGCGAGACGATACCGACCCGGTCGTTGCGAAAGCGCGCCGCGGCGGCCGACCAGACGCCGGTCGAGCGCGACTTTCCCGGGTTCAACGGGGGACTGGCGAGAGTCGTCGTCATTTGAGCACCACGCGCGGGTCGACCAGCTTGTAGAGGATGTCGGTCAGCAGGTTCACCAGCATCGTGATCATCGCGATGTAGACCGCGAACGCCTGGATCACCGGATAGTCGCTGCGATTGACCGCCAGCCACAATTCGCGGCCGAGCCCGGGGATCGAGAAGAAGACTTCGATCAGGAAGCTGCCGACGAAGATGCCCGGCAGGGCCACCGCCACGTTGGTGAGGATAGGGATCAATGCGTTGCGCAGCACGTGGCGCAGCAACACCACGCGCTCGCTCATGCCCTTGGCGCGCGCGGTGCGCACGTAGTCGTGACCGATCTCGTCGAGGAAAAACGTGCGGTAGAGACGGGTCTGCGGTGCCAAGCCCACCATCACCGACAGCAGTGCGGGCAGCGGCACGTAGAGCCGCAGGTTGGTCCAGAGATGGTCGCTCCAGCCCTGCACCGGAAAGAGCCCGAGCTGGAACGCGAACACGTATTGGCCGACGATCACGTAGACCAGGAACGAGACCGACAGCGCGACCGTGGTGGCGATCATGATGGCCCGGTCGGTGAGCGAGCCCCGCACGTAGGCCACCGCCATCGCCACGGGAATGGCCAGCAGGGTGTCCAGGATCAGGATCGGGATCATGACCGTGAGGGTGGCTGGCATGCGGGTGGCGAACAGGTGCGCCACCGACTCGTTGGTGGCCCAGCTCTTGCCCCAGTCGAAGGTGACGATTTGCCGCAGGAAGATGCCGAACTGGGTCCAGAGCGGCTCGTTCAGGCCCAGTTGCTGGCGGATGGCGTCGACCTGGGCCTGGGTGGCGTTCTGGCCGGCGAGTATTTCGGCCGGGTCGCCGCCGAAGCCTTTGAAGAGCAGGAAAACCAGCAGGATCACACCGAACAGGGTCGGGATCATCTGCCAAATGCGTCGGATCAAATAGGCCGCCATGGTCGGGGCACTCTCCTCGTTCAGTCAAGTTGGAAGCACCGGGCGTCGCGGTCCGTTCGTGGCGGCCCGGGCGCCCGGGTGCGAGCGCACGGCAGTCTAGGCCCTGCGCGGTGGGGCGCTTCACCGCGTTTGCCCTGTCCCGGTGGACGGCGGGCACGCAATTCGCGTGCCCTAGACTCTCCCCCGCAGCAAATCAACGCCTGCGCCGACCGGCGCCGGGCCCTCGCGCCGTGATCCCACAAGGAACGACTCATCGCTTGATCGTGCGCGTGTGCGCCAGCGCCATCGCCATCGGGCTCGGACTGACCGCCGCGGCGGCGGCACCCGCTCCCGGCCAGGTGCCCAAGGTCCTCCACTACGCGTTTCGCGTCGCCGAATCCGGCTTCGACCCGGCCCAGCTGGAGGATCTCTACTCCCGAACCCTGATCGCCAACGTCTTCGAGGCGCCCTACCAGTACGAGTACCTGGCCCGTCCGGTCCGCCTGCGCCCGGCCACTGCCGAAGCCCTGCCCGAAGCCTCCAGCGACTTCCGCACCTTCACGATCCGGTTGCAGCGCGGGATCTATTTCGCCGATGACCCGGCTTTCAAGGGCCGACGCCGCGAGCTCGTCGCCGAGGACTACGTCTATTCCTTCAAGCGCCTCTACGACCCGCGCTGGCGCAGCCCCTCCTACCAGACCTACGCGGGCAATCGGGTGCTCGGCCTGGACGCCTTGCGGGACACCGCGCTGCGCACCGGCAAGCCGTTCGACTACGACACGCCCGTCGAAGGCGTGCGCGCGCTCGACCGCTACACCCTGCAATTCCGGCTGGCCGAACCCAACCCGCGCTTCGCCGACGTCCTGAGCGACCCGGCGCGGGTCGGCGCGGTCGCGCGCGAGGTGGTCGACTACTACGGCGACCAGATCATGGAGCACCCGGTCGGCACCGGTCCGTTTCGGCTCGCCACCTGGCGCCGCAACTCGCTGATCGCCTTCGACCGCAACCCGGCGTATCGCGACGTTCGCTACGACGAGCACCCGCCCGCCGACGACCCCCGGGCCCAGGCGATGGCGGCCCGGCTCGCCGGGCGCAAGCTGCCGCTGGTCGATCGGGTGGAGATCAGCGTGATCGAGCAGTCGCAACCGCGCTGGCTGTCCTTTCTGAACCACGAGATGGACCTGATCGAGCAGCTGCCGGAGGACTTCATCGACGTGGTGACGCCGAACGACCGGCTTGCGCCCCATCTCGCCAAACTCGGCATGGTGGCGGTGCGGCGCCTGCGCAACGACGCCTCGATGACCTACTTCGCGATGGAGAACCCGGTCGTCGGCGGCTACTCGCCCGAGCAGGTCGCCCTGCGACGGGCGATCGCGCTGGCGGTCGACATCGAAGGAGAAATCCGGACGGTGCGGCGCGGCCAGGCGCTCGCCGCCCAGTCCATCGTGCCGCCCGGATTGAGCGGCTACGACCCGACCTTCCGCAGCGAGATGAGCGAATTCAGCCGCGCCAAAGCCCAGGCCCTGCTCGACCTCTACGGTTATCTTCCGGGGCCCGACGGCTGGCGCACCCGCCCCGACGGCACGCCCCTGGTGCTCGAGTACGCGACCCAGCCGACCGACCTGGATCGCCAGCTGACCACGCAGTGGAAGAAGAACATGGACGCGATCGGCGTGCACATGGTGTTCAAGCCCGCGCAATGGACCGCCAACCTGAAGGCGTCGCGCGCCGGCGCCTTGATGATGTGGGGCGTGGGCTGGAGCGACGGGCCGGACGGCGCCACCTTTCTCGCACTCGGCAACGGCCCGGACAAAGGGCAGGCCAACCACGCCCGCTTCGACGACCCGCAGTACAACGCGCTTTTCCTGCGCCAGCGGGTCTTGCCGGACGGGCCCGAGCGGCTGGCCTTGATGAACCGCATGAAGGAAATCCTGATCGCCTACATGCCTTACAAGGTCCACGTTCACCGCGTCTGGACCGACGTGGCCCAACCCTGGCTCGTGGGCTACGACCGCAATGTCTTCATGCGGGAATTCTGGTCCTACGTGGACATCGACCTGGCCGAAAAGGAGCGCCGGCTGGCGCCTTGAGATGCAGACTTCCATCAGAACCGCCCTGGCGCTGGCCGCCTGGTGCATGACCTGGCCGGCCGCGGGCGAGGACACGGCGTCGCAACCCAAGGTGCTGCGCTATGCCTTCAAGGTGGCCGAAACGGCGATCGATCCGGCGCGCGTCAACGATCTGTACTCGCGCACCCTGACCCAGCACATTTTCGAGGGGCTCTACCACTACGACCCCCTTGCGCGCCCGGTGAAGATCCGGCCATTGACGGCCGCGGCGATGCCCGACGTCTCGCCCGACTTCCGTGTCTGGACGGTGCGGATCCAGCCCGGCACCTATTTCGCCGACGACCCGGCGTTCGCGGGGCGCAAGCGCGAACTGATCGCGCAAGACTACGTCTACTCGTTCAAGCGCATCGCCGACCCCGCGACCCAGAGCCCTGTCTGGTCCGAGCTGGAGTCGATGCGCCTGCTCGGCCTGGCCGAACTGCGGCAGGCGGCGCTCGACACCCGCAAGCCTTTCGACTACGACCGCGACATCCCCGGCATCCAGGCCCTCGACCGCTACACCCTGCGCATCTCCCTCGCCGAGGCGCGTCCGCGCCTGCTCGAACTGCTCGCAGGCGGCGACCTCTACGGCGCGGTCGCGCGCGAGGTGTTCGAGCACTACGGCGAGGCGGCCCAGGAACACCCGGTCGGCACCGGCCCCTTCAAGCTCGTGAGCTGGCGCCACAGCTCCTTTCTCGCGCTCGAACGCAACCCACAGTTTCGCGTCACGACCTACGACGCCGAACCCGCGGCCGACGACGCCGAGGGGCAGGCGCTGCTGGCGCGGTTCCGGGGCCGCCGCCTGCCGATGGTCGACCGGGTCGAGATCAGCATCATCGAGGAAGACCAGCCGCGCTGGCTGGCCTTCCTGCAGGGCGGCGCCGACGTCGCCTACGAGGTCGGATCCCAGTTCGTGAACCAGGCCATGCCGAACGGGCGGATCGCGCCCAACCTCGCCAAACTCGGGATCCGCGGCTACAGCCAGGTCGAGGCGGTGAGCGGCCAGATGCTCTTCAACATGGACAACCGCATCGTCGGCGGCATGACGCCGGAGAAAGTGGCGTTGCGACGTGCGATCGGGCTGGGCATGGACACCCGAACCGAGATCGCCTATGCCTACAACGGCCAGGCCACCCCGGCGCAAACGCCGCTGCTGCCCTTCACGCGCAGCTACGATCCGACCTATCGCAGCGATTTCAGCACCTACGACCCGGCGCGCGCCAACGCCCTGCTCGACATCTACGGCTACCCGCGCGACGCCTCAGGTCAGCGCCGCTTGCCGGACGGGTCGCCGCTGGTCCTGACCTTGTCCACCCAGGCCGACCAACGCTCGCACAAGGTCGCCGAAGTGATGGACCGCAACATGCGTGCGCTCGGCATCCGGGTCGAAACGGTCGTCAAGCAATGGCCCGAAAACCTCAAGGCGGCGCGCGCCGGGACCTACATGATGTGGTCGCTCGGCTCGGCCGCCGACGCGCCCGACTCGATCGGTGCGCTGGCACGCTACGACAGCCGCCAGATCGGTGGCCAGAACATGGCGCGCTTTCGGCTGCCCGGTTTCGATGCGCTCTACGATCGCCTCCTCTCGATGCCCGATGGCCCCGAGCGCGACGCGTTGTTCAGGGAGGCGGAGAATCTGGCGCTCGCCTACATGCCCTACAAATTCAAGCTCAACACGGTGGCCACCGACCTGGCGTGGCCCCAGGTGGTCGGCTTTCGGCGCCCGGTCTTCTGGAACGACTGGTGGCAGTACGTCGACATCGACAACCGCTTGCGCCGCGAACCCTGACCCGGAAGCAGCCGCTCCATGGACCTCGCCCGACGTCGCCTGCTGATCGCCACCACGCTCGGTGTCGGCACGACGGCGCGCGCCCTCCCCGCCGCGGCGCCGACCGTTGTCGACAAGGTCTTGCGCTATGCATTCGAGGCCGCCGAAACCTCGCTCGATCCGGTCAAGGTCTCCGACCTCTATTCGAGAACGCTCACCCCGCACATCTTCGAGGGCCTCTACAGCTACGATCACCTGGCGCGGCCGGTCAAGATCAAGCCGCTGATCGCCGCCGCGTTGCCCGAGTCGTCGAGCGACTTCAGGGTCTGGACGGTGCGGCTTCGGCCGGGCATTTACTTTGCCGACGATCCCGCCTTCAAGGGCGTGCGGCGAGAACTGGTCGCGCAGGACTACGTCTACGCCCTCAAGCGCTTCGCCGACCCGGCCAACACCAGCCCGACCTGGGGGACGGTCGAACTCGACGGCTACGAAGGTCTCGCCACGCTGCGCGAGACGGCCTTGGCGGGCAAGAAGCCGTTCGACTACGACCACCCGATCGAAGGCGTTCGCGCGCTCGACCGCTACACCCTGCGCTACACCCTCGCCGCCCCCCGTCCGCGCTTTCTCGAGACGCTGGCGCAGGGCGACCTGTACGGCGCCGTCGCACGTGAGGTGATCGAGTTCTACGGCAGCGAGAGCGACGCCCACCCGGTCGGCACCGGGCCGTTTCGTCTGGCCGAGTGGCGCCGCAGCGCGTTCCTGGCTTTCGAGCGCAATCCGACCTACCGCGAGCGGTATTACGAGGCCGAGCCCGGCCCCGACGACGCCGAAGGCCAGGCCCTGCTGGCGCGCTTCAAGGGGCGGCGTTTGCCGATGGTCGACCGGGTCGAAATCTCCATCGTCGAGGAAGAGCAACCCCGCTGGCTGGCCTTCGTCAACGGCCAGTCCGACCTCGCCTACCGGGTCGGCTACCAGTTCGCACCCCAGGCGATGCCGGGCGGCAAGGTCGCGCCCCATCTTGCCAAGAGGGGCATCCGCGGCTACCCGAATCTCGACCCCTCGGGCAATTTCTTCTACTTCAACATGGACGACCCCGTCGTCGGGGGCTACACCGCCGAGAAGGTGGCGCTGCGCCGCGCGATCGGCCTGGGCATCGACGTGCAGGGCATCATCGACTACGCCTACAGCGGCCTGGGTGCCCGGTCGCAGGGGCCGACCGTGCCGCAGACGACGGCCTACGATCCCGCCCTCAAGAGCGAGGCCGGCGATTTCGACCCGGCCCGCGCCCAGGCGCTGCTCGACCTCTATGGTTATCCATTGGGTAGCGACGGCCGGCGCACCCTTGCGGATGGCACTCCCTTCGCCATCACGGTCGCTTTGACCTCCGCGCTGCGCGATCGCAAGACCATCGAGGTCGTGAGCAAGAACCTCGCGGCCATCGGCATACGCCTGGAGACCAGGATCGGTCAATGGCCCGATCTGTTGAAGTTGGCCCGCGCCGGCAAGCTGCAGATGTGGACCCTCGGGCTCTATGCCTCCGCACCCGATTCAGCGGGCTTCTACGCGGTCTTCGACAGTGCCCAGGTCGGCGGCCAGAACCTCGCGCGTTTCAAGCTGCCGGCGATGGACCGGCTCTACGCCGACCTCCGGCTGCTGCCCGACGGCCCGCAGCGAACTGCCCGGTTCCGCGCCGCCGAGCGGCTGGCGATCGCCTACATGCCGTATAAATTCACCATCAACCGGGCCTCGCTCGACATGGCCGGACCGCAACTCGTCGGCTACCGTCGCACGGTCTTTTGGCTCGACTGGTGGCATCACGTGGACATCGAACCTGCCCTGCACTCATGACCCTCGACCGCCGCCATCTGCTCATCGCCACCGCGCTCGGCGCCACGCTCGGTTCGGGCCGCGCCCAGGCGCCCCCGCCCACCGGCGCCAAGAAGGTGCTGCGCTATGCGTTCCCGGTGGCCGAGACCAGCCTCGACCCGGTCAAGATCGGCGACCTCTACTCGCGCACCCTCACGCCGCACATCTTCGAGGGCCTCTACACCTACGATCACCTGGCCCGCCCGGTCAAGTACAAGCCGCTGATCGCCGAGCGCATGCCCGACGTCTCACCGGATTTCAAGGTCTGGACCGTGCATCTGCGGCGCGGCATCTACTTTGCCGACGACCCTGCCTTCAAGGGCCAGCGGCGCGAGGTCGTGGCGCAGGATTTCGTCTACGCCTTCAAACGCTTCGCCGACCCGGCCAACACCAGCCCGACCTGGGCCTACATCGATTCGGTCGGCTATGCCGGTCTGGCGGCGCTGCGCCAGGAGGCCCTGGACCAGAAGAAACCCTTCGACTACGCGCAGGAAATCGACGGGATCCGCGCCATCGATCGCTACACCCTGCGCTACACGATGATCGAACCGCGACCGCGCCTGATCGAGGAGATGGCCGCGAGCGACCTCTACGGCGCGGTGGCGCGCGAAGTGGTGGAGTACTACGGCGACCAGATCGAAGCGCACCCGGTCGGCAGCGGGCCGTTTCGCCTCGTCGAGTGGCGGCGCAGCTCGTTCATCGCCTTCGAGCGCAATCCCGATTTTCGCGAGATGCTGTACGACGCCGAGCCCGCGCCCGACGACACCGAGGGCCAGGCCATCGTGGCGCGGTTGAAAGGGCGCCGCCTGCCCCTGGTCGACCGGGTCGAGATCTCGATCATCGAAGAAAACCAGCCGCGCTGGCTCTCGTTCCTGAACGGCGAGGCCGACCTGGCCTACGGCGTGGGCGCCGAATTCATTCCGCAGGCGATGCCCAACGGCCGGGTCGCGCCCAACCTCGCCAAGCGCGGCGTGCAGGGCTACCCGATCGTGCCGGCCAACGGCACCTTTCTCTACTTCAACATGGAAGATCCGGTGGTCGGCGGGTACGGGCCGGCGCAGGTCGCGCTGCGCCGGGCCATCGCGCTCGGCGTCGACGTGCAGGGAATCATCGACTATGCCTACGTGGGTCTGGGCCAACCGATGCAAAGCCCGGCCTACCCGCACACCAGCGTCTACGATCCGAACTACAAGTCCGAGTTGGGCGACTACGATCCGGCGCGCGCCAAGGCCTTGCTCGACCTTTACGGCTACCGCACCGGCCCCGGAGGCTGGCGCACCAGCCCGGAGGGCACCGCGCTCGCGGTCACGATGACCCGGACCTCGGCTTTGCTGGATCGCAAGATCGCCGAAGTCATGACGAAGAATCTGGCGGCGCTCGGGATCCGCATGGTGTCTTCGGTGAACCAGTGGCCCGATGCCTACAAGCTCGCGCGCGCCGGCAAGCTGCAGATGTGGATGCTGGGGAGCACCGCCGCGGGGCCGGACGCCGCCGGCTCGTATGCCTTGTACGACAGCACCCAGATCGGCAGCCAGGATTTCGCGCACTTCAAGTTGCCGGCGATGGACGCGATCTACAAAGACTTGCTGCTGCTCCCGGACGGCCCGGCGCGCGTGGCCAAGTTCCACGACGCGGACAAGCTCGCGATCGCCTACATGCCCTACAAGTTCCTCTATACGCGTGTCCTGCTCGACATGGCGCAGCCGCAGCTGATCGGATTTCGGCGCCCGCTCTTCTGGAACGACTGGTGGCAGTTCGTCGACATCGACACCTCCCGCATTCCAAAGCCTGCCTGACCCCCGCGAGTCGTTCGGCGATGGCGGCGTTTTCCTATTGACCCGAAACAGGTGCGCCGCACAATGCGACCATGACGTCCCGCCCGCACCACATCACCCGCTACGCCGACTGGCTCGCCCGCACGCGCGGCCTCCGGTTCGATCCGACCACCGCCCAGGGATACGACGCCATGTGGCGCTGGTCGGTCGACGACCTCGGCGCGTTCTGGGGGTCGATCTGGGACTACTTCGGCGTGACCTCGCCGACCCCGTACGAGAGCGTACTCGCCGACGCCCGCATGCCCGGCGCGCGCTGGTTCCCCGGGGCCCAGGTCAACTACGCGCAACACCTGTTCAGCCATGCCGAGGCGGCGCACGCCGCGGGCCACCCGGCGATCGTTTTTCGCAACGAGGCCATGCAGGCACGCGGCGAGTCGCTCGAGCTCGGTTGGCCCGAGTTGCGGCGCCAGGTCGCCTCGCTCGCCGCCGAGTTGCGCGCGTTCGGGGTGACGCGCGGCGACCGGGTCTGCGCGTACTTGCCCAACATCGCGCCGACCATCGTCGCCTTCCTGGCCTGCGCCAGCCTCGGCGCGATCTGGTCGGTGTGCTCTCCCGACATGGGCCCGGTCGCTGTGTTGGACCGGTTCCGCCAGATCGAGCCGAAGGTGCTGATCGCCTGCGACGGCTACACCTACGGGGGCGTGGCGCACGACCGGCTGGCGGTCCTGCGCGGCTTGCTCGACGAACTGCCGAGCGTGCGCGACCTCGTGCTCCTCAAATACCAGAACCCGGCGGCCGACGCCATGGCGCTGGCTGCACCGCATCGCGCGGTGCACGACTTCGCGGCCCTGACGGCCGGCCATGCGCCGTTCGAGCCCGAGTGGCTGCCGTTCGATCATCCCCTCTGGGTCGTCTACTCGAGCGGCACCACGGGGCTGCCCAAGCCGATCGTGCACGGCCACGGCGGCGTGATGCTCGAAGCGCTCAAGGCGGGCGCGCTGCACAACGATGTCGGCCCGAGTGCGCTGGGCGCCGACCGCTACCACTGGTACAGCGCGACCGGCTGGATCATGTGGAACGCGCAACTCGGTGCGCTGCTCGGTGGCACCACGCTTTGCATCTACGACGGCAACCCTTCCGGCCTTCTGAAGGCCCCCGACCCGACGACGCTCTGGCGCTTCGTCGCCGAGACCGGGGTGACCTTCTTCGGCGCGGGCGCGGCGTTCTTTGCCGGCTGCCTCAAGGCCGGCATCGAGCCGGCCCGCGTCGCCGACCTCGGCCGGTTGCGCGCGGTGGGCTCGACCGGTTCGCCGCTGGCGGTCGACGCCTACCACTGGATCTGGGACCGAATGCCCAAGGTGGACGGGCGCGACATCTGGCTCACGCCCATCTCCGGTGGCACCGACTTCGCGGGCGCCTTCGTCGCCGGGCTGCCCACCTTGCCGGTGGTGGCCGGAGAAATGCAGGTGCGTTGCCTGGGCGCGGCCGTCGAAGCATGGAACGATGCGGGTCAGGCGCTGGTCGACGAGGTCGGCGAACTGGTGTGCGTCAAGCCCATGCCGTCGATGCCGTTGCGGTTCTGGAACGACCCGGGAGATGCGCGCTACCGGTCGAGTTACTTCGACATGTATCCAGGGGTCTGGCGCCATGGCGACTGGATCCGGATCACGCCGCGCGGCGGTGCGATCATCTACGGCCGCTCCGACGCCACCATCAACCGCCACGGCATCCGCATGGGGACGGCCGAGCTCTATCGCGCGGTCGAGGCGCTGCCCGAAGTGCTCGACAGCCTGGTGGTCGATCTGGAATACCTGGGACGCGAGAGCTACATGCCGCTCTTCGTGGTGCTGCGCCCCGGTGTGTCGCTGGACGCCGCACTGGTCAAGCGCATGAAGGACAGCATCAAGGCAGCGCTCTCGGCCCGCCATGTCCCGAACGAGATCTTCCAGGTCGACGCCGTGCCCCGTACCCTCTCGGGCAAGAAAATGGAATTGCCGGTCAAGCGCCTGCTGATGGGGACGCCGGCCGAGCAGGTGTTCAAGCTCGACGCCATGGCCAACGCCGCATGCGTGGCCTGGTACGTCGAATTCGCCGGAAAACGGGCGGCGCGCTCCGCGACCTAGCCGCCGGCGGTCGCCGACCCGCCGCTCAACCGCCGCGGCGCAAGGTGCGAACGAACTGGTACAGCGTGCGCACCGTCGGTGCGAGCAGCCCGCCGAAGGCGAGCAACAGCAAGGCGGAGGCGATAGCGAGTTCGGTTTTCATGGTGCATCCCATAACGCGGTGGGGTGCCAAGCGGATGACACACCAGACACAATCGGCCCGGTTGGCTCATTCTTGAGGCCGCGCCGCCAACGACACGTGCGTATCGCGCCTGCCCTTGGCGGGTGAGTGTGCGCCCACTTATTCACGATGCCGCTGTGTCCAAGGCCGGAAGGCGCAGTTCGAAGACCGCCCCCCCGCCAGGCGCGTTGGCTGCCGCGAGCTGCCCGGCGTTGGCCAAGGCGATGGCTCGGGACAACGCCAGGCCCAGGCCCATGCCCGGCGTGCTGCCCGGGCGCGCGGACGGTCCGCGGTAGAAGCGCTCGAAAACGCGTTCGAGTTCGTCCGCAGGGATCCCCGGGCCGCGGTCGCGCACCCGCAAAACGACCTGGGACGGCGCCTGGATCAGGCTCAGGGTGACCCGGCCGCCGGGCGGCGAAAACTTGATCGCGTTGTCGAGCAGGTTGTCCAGCACCAGTCCGATCGAACTGGCCGCCGCCTGCGCCCGCACCGGTCCGGCCGCTTCGACCTCCAGGGCCACGTCGCGGGCGCGGGCGATCGGCTCCATCCGCCGGGTGGCCTCGTCGGCGAGGGTGTTGAGCAGCACCCGTTCGGCGCGGCCACGCTCCTGGCCCGCGTCCAGCCGGGCGAGCGCCAGCAATTCCTCGACCAGCAGCGTGAGGCGCTCGACCTCTTCCAGTCCGGAGCGCAAGGTCTCGACGTAGACCTCCGGGTCGCGCGGACGGCGTAGCGCCAGTTCCAGTTCGGTGCGCAGGCGCGACAGGGGCGACCGCAGCTCGTGCGAAGCGTCCGCGGTGAAACGCCGCTGGACGTCGACGCTGCGCTCGATGCGCGCCAGCATGTCGTTGAGGGTGTCGACCAGGCGGCCGATCTCGTCGGCCGTGCCCGGGTGCGGCAGGCGCTGGCTCATGTCGTGCTCACCGATGCGATGGGCCTTGGCGACGACCTCGTCGATGGCCCGGAACACCCGGCCCGTCATCAGCCCACCGGCGGCACCCACCGTTACCAGCAGCACCCCACCCATCACCACGAAAAGACCCGCGGCCGCGCGCAGGGTGTTGTGGACGTCGTCGAGCGAGCCGGCGACCTGAACCGCGCGCAGGGACTGGCCGGTGCGCACCGGGACGGTGACCATCCGGGTCGGCTCGTCGCTGAATCCGCGCAGGGTTTCGAACACGCTTTCGCCCTGCGCAACCCGCGCCAGCGTGTCCGGATGGGCAGGCAGCCGCGCCGCGCCGAGGTTGGCGCTGCGCGCGAGCAGTTCGCCGCGGGCGTCGACGATCTGGACCAGGCGGTCGATCCGCGTGAAGGACAAGGGCGCGCTGCTCACGGCGACGGCTTCGTGGATCCGGACCGGGCCGGACCGCCCGTCGGCCAGCATGCCGGCTTCGGTTTCCGCCAGCGCGAGCAGCGCGGCGTCGAGCTGCCCGTGGACCGCGCGCGACAGGCTCCAGTAGGCCGCCAGCCCCGCGACCGCCAGCACCGCCAGGATCAAGGAGAGGTGAACCAGTCCGAGCCTGCGCCTGAAACTCAGCACGATCCGCTTTCCGCCGGCGGTGCGAGACGAAACCCGCGCCCGCGGACGGTCTGGATCAGCGCCGGCTGCCCCGGGCCGTCCACCTTGCGGCGCAGCTTGCTGATGTGGACGTCGATCAGGTTGTCGATCGCGATCAGGTCGGCTTTCCAGACCTGCTCGGCCAGGCGCGATCGGCTCACGACCTGCCCGGCCTGGCGCATCAAGGTTTCCAGCACCGCGCTTTCTTTCGGTGTCAGATCGAGCAAGCGCGAGCCTCGCTGGGCGGTGCGGGACCAGGGGTCCAGGCTCAGATCGGCGACGCGGAGGGAGGCCGGCCGCGCCAGTTCCGAGCGCCGCAGCAGTGCGCGCGCGCGGGCCAGCAGCTCTTCGAACGCGAACGGCTTCGTGAGGTAGTCGTCGGCCCCGTGATTGAGGCCGGCGACGCGCTCGGCCAGGGCGTCGCGCGCGGTCAGCATCAGGATGGGCGTCTCGACCCGGAGCCGGCGCAGTTCGGCGCACAGCGCCAGCCCGGTCCGGCCGGGCAGCATCCAGTCGAGCACGATCAGCTGAAACTCGCCGCCGCGTGCCAGGCCCTCGCCCTCCTCGGCCGAGCCGGCGATGGCGACTGCGAACCCTTCTTCGCCGAGTCCGCGGGCGAGCAGGCGTGCCGCCTTGGCGTCGTCTTCGATCAGCAGGACTCTCATACGTCGGGCACTGTAGTCGTTCGCTCCGATGGGGCGGCGTAGCATCTACGCTTCGTTTCAAGTCCCGAGCGCCCATGAACTTCCCCACCCGCTTCCCTGGTCACCGTTTTTTGCATTCCCCGGGGCCCAGCCGGGTACCGGACGAGGTGATGCACGCGATGAGTCGGCAGCCGATGGACATGGCCGACCCCCGGCTGGCGCGCTGTATCGCCGCGGGGGAAGCGGGTCTGAAGCGACTCCTGCACACCGACGGCGAGGTGTTCCTCTACGCCGCCAACGGCCACGGCGCCTGGGAAGCGGTCATCGCCAACCTGGTGGCTCCGGGCACCAAGGTGCTGGTCCCGGGGACCGGGCATTTCTCCGAGTCGTGGGCGATCCAGACCGAGGCCATGGGCGGGGTGGTGATCCGCACCCCGTGGATCGAAGGCGAGCCGATCGCACCCGCCGACATCGAGGCGGCGCTGCGCGACGACACCGGGCACGACATCGCCGCAGTCTTCGCGGTCCACACCGATACCGCGAGCGGCGTGACCAACGACCTCGCGGCATTGCGTGCCGCCATCGACCGGGTGGGTCACCCTGCCCTCCTGGTGGTGGACGTCGTCGCCTCGCTCGGCGCGGAGCCGTTCGACATGCAGGCGATCGGCGCCAACGTCGCGCTCGGCGCCTGTCAGAAGGGGCTGATGCTGCCCCCCGGCCTGGCCTTCGTGGCGGTCGACGCGCGCGCCATGGCGTACTCGCGGGGCAACCCCGCGCCCCGGTTCTACTGGGACTGGCGTTTGCGCCAGAGCGACCTGGCCTACCGTAAATTTTGCGGTACGCCGCCGCAGACCCTGCTGGCCGGACTGGAGGCCTCGCTCGGGCTGATCTTCCGCGAGGGCGAGGCCGCGGTGCTGGCGCGGCACCGCCGCCTGGCCGATGCGGTCCAGGCGGCGGTGGCCCGGTGGAGCGAAGCCGGTGTCCTGAGTTTTTTTGCCGGGGTACCGTCTGCCCGGTCGGTCTCGGTGACGACGATCGCGGTCGCCCCGGGGTTCGATCCCGAGGCCATGCGCAGCATCGCGCGCGAGCGCTTCGAAGTCGCCATCGCCGGCGGCCTCGGACCGTTGTCGGGCCGGGTGTTTCGCATCGGGCACCTGGGCGATGTCAACGAGGCGATGGTGCTCGGGTGTCTGGGCGGGCTGGAAGCCGCCATGACCGTGCAGGGGATTCCCTACGCGCGCGGCGGCGTCGAGCGGGCGGTGGCGTCGCTCGCGGCGGCCGCGCCGGGCTGAAAAAGTTCGAGCCGGTCAGGCCGGCCGCGGTGCCGCACCGATGTCGGCGCGCAAGTGCGCCGGCAGGCGGTTCAACAGGAAGCGGATCGCCAGCGGAACGAACACCAGGTCGTCGACCCACCCGATGAGGGGGAGGGATCCTGCCGGCGACAGGATGAAGAGCACGATCCCCGCGAGGCCGAGTTTCAGCCAGCCGGGTGAGCCCGGATGCCGCAAGGCGCGCACCATCAGGCGGGCATCGCCACGAACGAGGGTCCAGAGCATCGCGAGACGCTTGAGCATGGGGTTCTCCCGAGAGGGACGGCGCGGCGCCGCCAGCGTCCCACGTGCGGGCTGGGACGGTGTTGACAAGAGCCCCCCGCGACGATTTCAGAGGCTGCGGGCGATCTCGATGGCTTGCTCGATGCGCTCGACCGGGTGGATGGTCAAGCCCTCGATGGGTTTGCGGGGCGCATTCGCACGCGGCACGATCGCCACCGAGAAGCCGAGCTTGGCGGCTTCCTTCAAACGCTCCTGCCCACGCGGCGCCGGCCGCACTTCTCCCGCCAGGCCGACCTCGCCGAAGGCGATGAACCCGCGCGGCAGCGCGCGCGCCCGCAGGCTGCTCTGGATCGCCAGCATCACCGCCAGGTCGGCGGCCGGCTCGCTGATGCGCACGCCGCCAACCGCGTTCACGAACACGTCCTGGTCGAACGAGGCGATGCCGGCGTGGCGGTGCAACACCGCCAGCATCATCGCGAGCCGATCGCGTTCGATCCCGACCGAGAGCCTGCGCGGCGAGGGGCCGCCCGAATCGACCAGGGCCTGGATCTCGACCAGCAGCGGCCGGGTGCCTTCGAGGGTGACCAACACGCACGCGCCGGCCACCGGCTCGCCGTGCGTCGACAGGAAGATCGCGCTCGGATTGGCGACGCCCTTGAGACCACGCTCGGTCATGGCGAACACGCCGATTTCGTTGACCGCGCCGAACCGGTTCTTGATCGCCCGCACCAAGCGGAAGCTGGAGTGGGTGTCGCCTTCGAAATAGAGCACCGTGTCGACGATGTGCTCGAGCACGCGCGGTCCGGCCAACGCGCCCTCCTTGGTGACATGGCCCACCAGCACGATGGTGATGCCGCTGCCCTTGGCGACCCGGGTCAACTGCGCGGCGCATTCGCGCACCTGGGCCACCGAGCCGGGGGCCGACGACAACTGCTCGCTGTAGACGGTCTGGATCGAGTCGATCACGCACACCGCGGGTTGCTCGATCTCGAGCGTCGCCATGATTTTTTCGAGCTGGATTTCGGCCAGCACCCGCACCCGCGAGCCGTCCAGGCCCAGCCGACGCGAGCGCAGCGCCACCTGCGCGCCACTTTCCTCGCCGGTGACGTAGAGCGCGGGCATGCGCCGCGACAGCTCGTCGAGGGCTTGCAACAGCAAGGTCGACTTGCCGATGCCCGGGTCGCCGCCGATGAGCACCACGCCGCCCGCCACGATGCCGCCGCCCAGGACCCGGTCGAGTTCGTCGATCCCGGTCGGTTGGCGGTCGACATCGGTGGCCTCGATCTCCGACAAGGTCGCCACCGGCTGGCTCGCGACCAGCCCCCGGGCACCGGCCTGGTAGCGGTTTTTCGGGGCCGCCTCGGCGACCGTCTCCACGAGCGTGTTCCAGGCACCGCAGCCCGGGCACTTGCCCAGCCACTTGGCACTGGTCGCGCCGCATTCGGTGCAGGTATAGATCGACTTGTCCTTGGCCATTGGGAGCATTGTCGCCGCGGGTCCATCCAGAGCAAAATGACACACGCGCGGTCCCACACCGCGTCCGACCACCCGAGGACCGCCATGCCACGCCGACTGATCAGCTCCGGATCCACCTTCGAAGCCGAGGCCGCCTACTCTCGAGCCGTGGTCGACGGCGACTGGATCTTCGTCTCGGGTACCACCGGCTTCGACTACACCGCCATGACCATCGCCGACGACCTGGTCGAACAGACCGAGCAGTGCTTCAGGAACATCTCGGCGGCGCTCGCCGAGGCAGGCGCGGCGTTCGCGGATGTCGTCCGGGTGAACTACGTGCTGCCACCCGGCAACGACTTCCGCCGCTGCTGGCCGACCTTGCGCCAGTACCTCGGAGACGTGCGCCCGGCGGCCATGGTGATCGAAGCCGGCTTGCTCGACCCGCGCATGCGCATCGAGATTGAGGTCACCGCGAGGCGCACCCACCCCGCCCGCAGTTCGGGTTGAGCACCCCGCCGTTCGGGTGACTCGACAAGCTCAGCCCGAACGGCATGGACACGCTGCCTCACGTCTCCACCGGCCCGCGACCCGCCTTGACGCGCCCGCGCAAGGCCTTGCCCTCCAGCCGCCGCTGCTTCGACCCGAAGGTGGGCCGGGTCGGCCGGCGGGTCTTCGGCGGCAGCGCAACGGCGTCGACCAGCGCTTGCAGACGCTGCAGCGCGTCGGCGCGATTTTGCTCCTGGCTGCGGGTCGTTTGCGCCTTGATCACGACCACCCCCTCGGCGGTGATGCGGCCATCGCGCAGCGCCAGCAGTCGTTCCTTGATCGGTTCGGGCAGCGACGACGCACGGATATCGAAGCGCAGATGAACCGCGCTCGACACCTTGTTGACGTTTTGCCCCCCGGCACCCTGGGCCCGGATCGCGCTGAACTCGATTTCGTCGGCGGCGACGGTGGGCATGCCCGCTCCTAGTCGGCGCGGGTCGGCACGCGTGGGGCCAGGGCGCACATCAATTCATAACCCACGGTTCCGGCGGCCAGGGCGATGTCGTCGATCGGCAGCACCGCACCGCCTGGACTGCAGCCCCACAGGGTCGCGACACTGCCCACACTCGCCTGCGGCGCCGGCGACAAGTCGATCGTGATCATGTCCATCGAGACCCGACCGACGACCCGGGTGCGAACCTCGCCGACCAGGACCGGGGTGCCGTCGGGGACCACCCTGGGGTAGCCGTCGGCGTAGCCGCAAGCCAGCACACCCAGCCGCAGGTCGCGTTCAGCGGTGTAGCGGCTGCCGTAGCCGACCTGCTCCCCGGCCCGCACGTCTTGCACGGCGATCACTTCGGCGCGCAGACTCATGGCGGGACGCAGATTCCAGTCGTTGATGTTTCTAGTCGGAAAGTCAGGTGAGGAACCGTAGACCATGATGCCCGGCCTCACCCAGTCCCCCCGGACGTTGTCGTGGGTCGGCGCGTAGCGCAGGGTCGCGGCGCTGTTGGCCATCGTGCGGTGGCCCGGCAGGTCGGCGGTCGCCGCTTCGAAGACGGCGAGCTGATGGGCGATGCCGCGGCCACCATCGGCGTCCGAGAGATGCGTCATCAACACCACGTCGTCGACCTGGGTCAGCGCGTGCAGCCGGTGCCACGCCAGCCGGAAGGCCGCCGGACGAAATCCGAGCCGGTTCATGCCGCTGTTCATCTTCAGGAAGACCTGGTGCGGGGCATGGCATTTGTGCGCGGCCAGCCAGTCGATCTGCGCTTCGCGGTGGATGGTGTGCCAGAGGTTGAGCCGCGAACACACTTCGAGGTCGCGCGGCTCGAAGCAGCCCTCCAGCAGCAGGATCGGTCCGCGCCAGCCGAGGGCCCGGACCCGTTCGGCCTCGGCCAGGTCGAGCAGCGCGAAGCCATCGGCGCCCTGGAGTCCGGCGTAGGCGCGTTCGATGCCGTGTCCGTAGGCATTGGCCTTGACCACCGCCCAGACCCGGGCGTCCGGGGCGGCGGCGCGGGCCCGCTCGAGGTTGTGCGCCAGGGCGGCGGTGTGTATGACGGCTTCCAGCGGACGTGGCATGGGCGAATTCTGCCAGCGGGCAGGCGTCAAACCCGCGTGCTATAAACGTCGCGGACCATGAAGACGACGCCGGGCGGAAACCGTGATGCGTGCAAACGCCAGCCCATGAAGCAGGGTTTCGGGACGATCATGTCGGCCCAGTTCGTCAGCGCACTGGCCGACACCGCTCTCGGCGTCGTCGCTCTCGAATTGCTGAGGGCCGACAACATGGCCTCACGGGTCGCGTGGCTGGCCCCGATGCTGGCCCTCTTCTACGTGTTGCTCGCGCCCTTTCTGGGCGCATTCGCAGACGCCTGGCCCAAAGGCCGGGTGATGCTGCTGGCCAACACGGTCAAGATGGTCGGCTGCCTGATGATGCTGGTGGGCGTCAACCCGCTCGTCGCCTATGCGGTGGTCGGGCTCGGGGCGGCGGCCTACTCGCCGGCCAAATACGGCATCGTGATCGAGCTGCTGCCGGCCTCGCAACTCGTCAGGGCCAATGGCTGGATCGAGGGCCTGACGATCGTCTCCATCATCCTCGGCATCGCCTTCGGCGGCTTCCTGGTCGGCCCGACCATGTCGCGTCATCTGCTCGCGCTTGACGTGCCGCTGCACTGGGAAACGCTGCGCACCGGTCCCGAAACCGCGCTCGGGGTGCTGGCGGTCCTTTACGTCGTGGCCGCGGCAATCACACTGCGTATTCCGCGCACCGACGCACCGCTGCAGCCGCTCGACCAAGGGGTGGCCGGGATGCTGCGCGACTTCGTCGATTGCAACGGCAGGCTCTGGGCCGACCGTCTCGGCCAGATCTCGCTGGCGACGACCACGTTGTTCTGGGGCGCCTCGGCCAACCTCAAGAACATCGTCTTCGCCTGGGCCGCGGTCGCCCTTGGCTACAACACGTCACATACCTCGGCATTGATCCTGGTGCTTGCCGTGGGGACCGCCGGCGGGGCGGTGCTCGCCTCGATGCGGGTCCGACTCGACCAGGCCATGCAGGTGCTGCCGCTGGGCGTCGGCATGGGCCTGCTCGTGATCGCGCTGAGCCTGGTTCGCTCGCCCTGGGCGGCGGCACCGGTGCTGCTGGTCCTCGGAGGCGTCGGCGGCTACCTGGTGGTGCCGATGAACGCCTTGCTCTACCACCGCGGCGCCACGCTGATGGGCGCCGGACGCTCGCTCGCGGTGCAAAACTTCAACGAACAGTCCTGCATACTCGGTTTCGCCGCTTTCTACATCACCATGACCCGGCTCGGCCTGACCGCCGTCTCGGCGGTCGCGGTCTTCGGCCTGCTGGTCGCGGGCGCGATGGGACTGGTGCTGCGTTGGCATCGCGCCAACCACTACAAATACCCGCAGGAACTCGGCCACCTGTTAGCCGTGGCGCGCAGCGAGGCACCGCATTGACCGCATCGTCCTCGCGACGTGCGGTGTCGCCGAGGTGTCAGCCGGCCAGACCGACTAAGGGCTAACCCGGCGTCCGTCCGGGGGCCCTTTCAGCCGCCCTCGCTGCGGCGACAATCTGCGCCCATGTCCCCGAATTTCCGAACGCCCGAAACGCCTCCCATGCGCGCATGAAAAAGGGCTTCTACACCATCATGTCGGCGCAGTTCTTCAGCTCGCTGGCCGACAACGCCTTGCTGGTCGCCGCCATCGAGATGCTCAAGACCACGAACGCGCCGTCCTGGCACGTCCCGGCACTCGGGCCCATGTTCGCGCTCTTCTACGTGATCCTCGCGCCCTTTCTGGGCGCTTTCGCCGACGCCGTCCCCAAGGGCAAGGTCATGTTCCTGGCCAACGGTGTCAAGGTGGTCGGCTGCCTCATGATGTTGTTCGGCGGCCACCCGCTGCTGGCTTATGCGGTGGTGGGCCTGGGTGCGGCGGCGTACTCGCCGGCCAAATACGGCATCCTCACCGAGCTGCTGCCCAATTCACAATTGGTCAAGGCCAATGGGTGGATCGAAGGCCTGACCATCATGTCCATCATTCTCGGCATCGGGCTGGGTGGCCAGCTCATCGGTCCGGTGATCTCGCGCCAATTGCTCGCGATCGACCTGCCGCTGCTTGCCACCGGCATCACCACGGCACCTGAATCGGCGATCGCGGTCATCGTGTTTCTTTACGTGATCGCGGCCGCTTTCAACTTGCGCATTCCACGCACCGATGCGCCGCTGCAGCCCTTCGCCCACGGCATGCTGGGCCTGATGCGGGACTTCTCGAGTTGCAACGCCCGCCTTTGGACCGACAAGCTCGGCCAGATTTCGCTGGCGACCACGACGCTGTTCTGGGGCGTCTCGGGCAACCTGCGCATCATCGTGTTCGCTTGGGCCACGGTGGCGCTCGGCTACACCACGACCCAAGCCACGTCGCTGGTCGCGGTGGTCGTGGTCGGAACCGCCGCAGGCGCGGTCTGGGCCTCGCTGCGGATGCGGCTCGACCAGGCCACGGGGGTCATCCCCCTGGGCATCTTGCTCGGCTTGCTGGTGATCGGCCTCAATGCCATCTCGAACGTGGTCGTGGCGGCGCCGTTCTTGATCCTGCTCGGCGCGATCGGCGGCTACATGGTGGTGCCCATGAACGCCCTGCTGCAGCACCGCGGGGCCAACCTGATGGGCGCGGGCCGCTCGATCGCGGTGCAGAACTTCAACGAGCAGGCGTGCATCCTCGGCCTCGGCGCGTTCTACACCGGCATGACCAAATTCGGACTGTCCGCGTTCACCGCGATCGCGCTGTTCGGCGCCGTGGTGGCCGCGACCATGTGGCTGATCTACCGCTGGCACCGGGCCAATTGCTGGAAGTACCGCGAGGAACTCAACCACCTCCTCGCGATCGCGCGCAGCGATCAGCACTGAGCGGAGTTACGATCGCACGGCGGGCCGGGCCGCGCCTCGAGGAGACACGATGTCCAGCAGCCTCTACGATTTCGACGCCTTGTCCATCGACGGCAAGCCAGCGCCTCTTGCCGACCACCGCGGAAAGGTCGTGCTCGTGGTCAACACCGCGAGCGCTTGCGGTTTCACGCCCCAGTTCGCGGGGCTCGAAGCCCTATGGAAAGACTATGGGTCGCGCGGACTTGTCGTGATGGGCTTTCCGAGCAATGAATTCGGTGCCCAGGATCCCGGCACCGACACCGAGATCGCTTCGTTTTGCCAGCTCAACTACGGGGTCAGTTTCCCCATGATGAGCAAGACACGGGTCAACGGCGCCGAGGCGCATCCGCTCTACCGGTGGCTCACCAGCGAGGCCCCGGGCATCCTCGGCAGCAAGGCGATCAAATGGAACTTCACCAAGTTCCTGGTCGGGCGCGACGGTCAGGTGATCAAGCGCTACGCGCCCACCGACAAGCCCGATTCGCTGCGGCGTGACATCGAGGCGGCGTTGGCCGACGCCGCTCCTTCCCACTCCTGAATGCGTCCCATGTTCGAGCACATCCCACCCTTCGCCGGCGATCCCATCCTGAGTCTGAACGACGACTTCCAGAAAGATCCCCGGCCCCACAAGATCAACCTCTCGATCGGCATCTACTTCGACGACAACGGCCGCATTCCGGTGATGGATTCGGTGCGGCGCGCCGAGCAGCGGGTGGTCGCGAAGAACGGCCCCAAGCCCTACCTGCCGATCGAAGGTGCGGCGAATTTCCGCAGCGCGGTGCAGGCGCTGCTCTTCGGGCCGGAGCACGAGGCCGTGACCTCGGGCCGGGTCGCGACCATCCAGGCGGTGGGCTCGAGCGGAGGCTTGAAGGTGGGCGCGGACTTCCTCGCCGCCCATTTCAAGGGCAGTCAAGTGTGGGTCAGCGACCCGACCTGGGACAACCATCGTTCGATGTTCGAAGGCGCCGGACTCACGGTCAACACCTACCCTTACTACGACGCCGCGACCGGGGCCTGCAGGTTCGATGCGATGCTCGCGACCTTGCGCGGCCTTCCTCCCCGAAGCATCGTGCTGCTGCACGCCTGCTGCCACAACCCGACCGGCGTCGATCTCACACCGGCGCAATGGGACACGCTGATCCCGGTGCTGCGCGAAGGCGCTTTGCTCCCCTATCTCGACCTGGCGTACCAGGGCTTCGGCGACGGCATCGCCGAGGATGCCTATGCCGTGCGTGCGCTGGCGAGCGGGGGGGTGAGCTTTTTCATCGCCAACTCGTTCTCGAAAAGCATGAGCGTGTATGGCGAGCGCTGTGGCGCCCTGAGTGTGGTGTGTCCGAACGCGCACGAGGCCGCCCTGGTGCTGGGTCAGATGAAATTCACGATCCGCCGCAACTACTCCAGTCCGCCCATCCATGGCGGCCAGATCGTTGCGACGGTGCTGGGTGAACCGGATCTGCGTCTGAGCTGGGAGGGCGAGCTCGGCGCCATGCGCGAACGCATCCTCGCGATGCGCCGGACACTTCACGCGGGGCTGAGCGCGAAAGTGCCTGGACGCAATGTCGACTACTTCCTGACCCAGCGGGGCATGTTCAGCTATACCGGGCTGACGCCGTCCCAGGTGGACGTCCTGCGCGAATCACACGCCGTCTACCTGCTGCGCTCGGGGCGGATGTGCGTCGCCGGCCTCAACAGCGGCAATGTCGAGGCGACCGCGGTCGCACTGGCGGCGGTTCTCGGTCGGTGACCTTCAGGCGCCATAGAGGCGCCGCGCATGAAGTCCGAGCCCGGTCGCGACACTGGCGAAACGGTCGCCGCGTATCACCTGGGCGCGGGGGAACAACCCACCGATGCGGTCGGCCAGCATGCGCAGCCCCGTGGAGCCCCCGGTCAAGTAGAGCGCGTCGATGCGTTGCGGTCCGAGGCCGGCCTGGGTCACGGCCTCGCGCGCCGCCTGGGAGATGCGGCCGATGTCACTCTCCAGGGCGGCGGCGGCCGCGCGTTCGGTCAGAACGGCCTCCAGGCGGGGCTCGACCAGACCGAGATCGATCACGCTCGCGCCGCCTTCGGCGACCTCGATCTTGGCACGCTCCGCACGCGCCACGAGCTCGTGGCCGAGGCGTTCGGCGACCACCACCATCAAGCGATCGTGATGCCGCGGGTCGGCGTAGAAACCGCGCATGCCGCGCAGTTCGGCCACGCGCCCCGGGGTGTAGACGGTGTTGACCAGGTGCCAGGTCGCGAGGTCGAAATAGATGCCGCTCGGCACTTCGCGTGGCGGCGCCCCTTTGAGGCTCGGACCGAAGGCTCCGTAGCCGAACTCGGGCAGGATGGCGTCGAGCTCGACGCGGCGATCGAAATCGGTGCCGGCGATGTGCACGCCATGGTTGGCGAGGATGTCGTCCTTGCGATCGAGTCGGGACGCGCGACGAGGACCGACCCGAACCACCGAAAAGTCGGACGTGCCCCCACCGATGTCGACCACCAGGACCACCTGTTCGGACGTCACCGAGCGCTCGTAGTCGAATGCGGCGGCGATCGGCTCGTACTGGAACTGCACCTCGTCGAATCCGACCTGGCGAGCCGCGCTTCGCAACGCCGCCTCGGCCTGGGCGTCGCGCGCCGGATCGGCATCGACGAAATAGACCGGCCGCCCCAGGACGGCGCGCGTGATCGGCACGCCCGTCTCGGCCTGCGCGCGCCTCCTGAGATGGCGCAGGTAGCCGGCCACCACGTCGAGGTATTTCGCACCCCGGCCGCCGCCCACGTCGGTGGTCTGGTCGACCAGGGGGCTGCCGAGGATGCTCTTCATCGAGCGCATGAGGCGCCCGTCCAGTCCATCGACATAGGCCGCTACGGCGGCGCGCCCGAACGCGCGCGGCGGCCCGTCGAGCTCCGGCCCCTCGACGAAATAGAACACCGCCGTCGGCATGGTCGTCTGGCCTGCCTCGAGTTCGACCAGGCGCATCCCGCCGACCCCGGCGGGAATGGCGACGGCGGAGTTGGACGTGCCGAAATCGATGGCGCAGTACATGGGAGAGGACTCGCGGTGCCGCGAAGGCGGGGCGCGATTGTAGTGAGCGCCCTCCGCACTGCGCGCCTCTTGGCGCTCAGGCCTGCGGGTCGCTGGCTCGATCGTGTTCGGGATCGTCGGGAATCGCGGGCCGTATCGGGCCGGAATCGGGTTCCACCGGAAGCATGCCGGGCTCGGGGTCGTCCTCGGCCTCCTCGCCATGGGTACGGTGCGGCTTGTGCGGGACGGGGGATGCCATGGCGCTGCTCCTCGGAAGGGGTCGGCTGCACGTGGTCTGCAGTCGCCGACATTGTCGGCCCAACTTCGTCTCGCGCAGCGCGCTCGCCTCAGGCGGCGCGGCGGGTCTGGCCAGGAATCGCTCGATTCCGACCCGGCCCACACGCCCGCTGCTGGAATGGCAGTGCAATGGTTCGGTACGTGTCCTGGCGGTGCTCGGGGTTCAGCCGGCGACCCATTGCATGCCCAGTATCGCCAGGCAGACGCCGCTGCCCAGGGCGCAAATCCAGACCCGCAGGGCCGCGCCGGCCTGGCGCACGGTGGCACGACGGGCGTGCAGCGCGAACGCGACGAAGGACGCCGACCCCGCAGCGATCACCACGAGGGCCATCGCGAGCTGATAGGAGCCCACGTTCGGCCCGGTCGAGAGCGCCCAGGCGACACAGCCGAGTGCCGCGCCGAAAAAGAGCGCGCGCAAACGGGCCGGGTCGACGGGGGAGCGGTGGGCAGGGCGGGTCATGGCAGGGGGACAGTCGGATGGGGTGGCATGATTTAAACGCGGCGCAGCGGCAGGCGATGCCGAGAAATGAAAGCAGAGTGCCGGGTTTTTCGCGGCATCGGAGAATGGGGGTTCGACTCGCAGGCCGTCTTCATGTCCGCCACCTTGGATCGCTTCTTGACCGCGCAGGCTCCGGTCTACGACCAGGTCCTGGCCGAGCTCGCCGCGGGCGACAAGCGCACCCACTGGATGTGGTTCGTGTTTCCGCAGTTGCGCGGGCTGGGTCGCAGCGCGGTCGCGCAGCACTACGGCCTGGCGGGCCTCGCCGAGGCGCGCGACTACTGGCACCACCCGGTGCTCGGGCCGCGCTTGAAGGAGTGCACGGCATGCGTGCTCGGCGTGGCCGGGCGCACGGCGGCACAGATCTTCCACGCGCCGGACGACCTCAAGTTCTGCTCCTGCCTGACCCTGTTCGAAGCGGCGGCGCCGGACGAGCCGGTCTTCAAGCGCGGTCTCGAGCGTTACTACGGCGGAACGCGCGATTCACGGACCCTTGCCTTTCTGGTGTAGCCGCGTCCTACAGCGCCTCCCGCCAGGCGCCGACACCCCCCGCGAGGCGCAAGCCGGACACTCTCGGCAACCCACCCGGAGACCCCGATGAAGCGCACCTCCCAGACACCGATGCCCTGGCTGCTGGCGCTGGGAGCACTGCTCACAGCGTCGTTCCTGTTGGCGTACTACGTGAATTTGTTGCAGGACGCGGTGGCGCGCGGCAGTCAACTCAAGTACACGCAGCAGGACGCCCCGACCGCAGCGCACAAGTTGGCCACCGCGCACAGCAACGCGTCCTGAGCCGGGCCCAACCCGCCTATCGAGGGGGGGCTCGGGCGTCGACTTGGGACCTCAGTGGCGCTCGCGTGGTGACGATGCTTGACATCGTGCAACGCAGCCGGCCGCCAGATGACAGGCACCGTCGCGGCGCTCTCGCGATGTCCCCCGATCACCGCACCGTGTAGCCGCGGCTTTCCAGACACGCCGCCATGCCCCGCTGGAACACGCTCGGATCGCGCGTCGCGTTGGGCTGTTGGCCCGACCACTCGCTGCAGGCGCTGCTGTCGGCGTCCTGCTGCTGAGCACTTTGACCGTTGCGGGGGTAGATCACAGGCCCCGCCGGCATCGACTGGTACGCTGGCACCGGCTGCGATTGCACGTAGGTCACGCCCGGGTCGACGATCGTGTAACCCGGGGCATACCAGGGATAGCCATAGGTGCCCAGGCCGATTCCAACCCCGAGCCCGACCCCGAGTCCGACGCCCCACCCCCAGCCCGGGCCCCCCCAATACCCGCGGTCGTGACCGTAGCCACCTCGATAGCCCCCGTGGGGGCCCCCGTAGTGGCCGCCCCCGTAGCCGTAGCCGCGGCCGCCATGCCCCTGGGCCTCGGCGGCGCCGACCAGCGCGAGCGACATCACCGCAAGTGCAAGTGCACGGAATTTTCGAGGGGTGGGCATGGTGTGCATACGTTCTCCAGCGGACCGCCCGGCGCGGTCGATCGCGGTGAGACCGGTGCCGAGGTCGATCGTTCCATCGGAACCGTCGACGTCCGGTGGCTGAACAGTCGCTCCCGGGCGGATGCCGGATTCCGCCTACAACTTGTTTCGCTTGTATCCCACGCCATTGTCGACGCGCCTCACCGAGGATGGAAACAATTCATGGAGTCTCGCATGCAGTTCGATCGCACGCCCCGTCCCACCCCGCTGCCCGTCGGGCAGTCGCGGCTCACATTCCGGCGCTTGCGCCGCCCGACCCCCGTGCCTTCGATGAGCCGCGGACTGGCCTGGTCGAGCTACCTGGCGCGCCTGTCCTGGCTGTTCGGCTGACGCCCGACCGCGGTCGAGTCAGGGGGCCTTGGCGGCCCGCATCATGACCACCATGATGGCGTCCACCTTGCGGCTGAGCCCGTCGAGATCGTTACGGATCGCGTCGATTCCGTCCTGAAGCTCATCGGGAGGCGCGGTCGCGACGGTCGTGTCCTCGCCGGGCGGCTGAACGATGTCCTCGTGCAGCCGCTGCAGTTGCAGACCGATCCAACCCAGCGCGCCCAGCACGGCGAGCCGCCAGAGCCATTCCAGTAACGTCTTTTTCATGGGTCGCAGGTCTCAGGCTTTCAAACGCCAGCCGGTCTTGAGGATCCAGATGGCAGCGGCGTAGGCCGCCAGGAAAAAGAAGGACGTCATCGCGAAGCTGATGCCGACATGCATTTCGGACGTGCCGAAAAAGCTCCAGCGAAAGCCACTGATCAGGTAGACCGATGGGTTCAGCATGGAAAGCTTCTGCCAGAGCGGGGGCAACATGCTCACCGAATAGAACGGGCCACCCAGGAAGGTCAGCGGCATCACGATCAGCATCGGGATCAACTGCAGCTTCTCGAACCCGTCGGCCCAGATGCCGATGATGAACCCGAACAGGCTGAAGGTCGCCGCCGTCAACACCAGAAACAACGCCATCCAGACAGGGTGTTCGATCCGGATCGGAACGAACATGGCGGCCGTGGCCAAGATGATCACTCCGACCAGCACCGACTTCGTCGCCGCCGCCGAGACATAGCCGAAGACGATCTCGGCATGCGAGATCGGGGCCGACAGCAACTCGTAGATCGTGCCGGTGAACTTGGGAAAATAGATACCGAACGAGGCATTCGAAATGCTCTGCGTAAGGACCGAGAGCATGATCAAGCCCGGCACGATGAACGCGCCGTAGCTCACCCCGCCGATGTGCTCGATGCGCGAGCCGATGGCCGAACCGAACACGACGAAGTAGAGCGCCGTCGACAGCACCGGCGAGATGATGCTTTGGGTGACCGTGCGCCAGGTGCGGGCCATTTCGAAGCGATAGATGGCACGGATCGCGTGGGTATTCATCGGTCTACTCCCGCACCAGGCTGACGAAGATGTCTTCGAGCGAGCTCTGGGTCGTCTGCAAGTCCTTCATGTGGATGTCGGCGCGTTTGAGATCGTCGAGCAAGGTGGCGATGGCGCCTTGCGAGGCGCGCGGATCGTAGGCGTAGACCAGCTCGTTGCCCTCCGCGGCGAGCTGCAGGTGATGCCCGGCGAGGGCGCTCGGGATGGCGGTCAGGGGCTCGCTGAGCTGGACCGTGAGCTGCTTTTTGCCGAGTTTTTTCATCAACGTGCGCTTTTCCTCGACCAGGATGAGCTTGCCGTGGCTGATCACCCCCACCCGGTCGGCCATGTCTTCGGCCTCGTCGATGTAGTGGGTCGTCAGAACGATGGTCACGCCCGACTCACGCAACTGCCGCACCATCGCCCACATGTCCTTGCGCAGGGCGACGTCGACCCCGGCCGTGGGCTCGTCGAGAAACAGCACGCGGGGCTCGTGCGCGAGCGCCTTGGCGATCATCACGCGTCGCTTCATGCCGCCCGAGAGTTGCATGATCTTGTTGTCCTTCTTGTCCCAGAGCGAGAGCGCGCGCAGGGTCGCCTCGACGTGCGCCGGGTCGGGCGCTCGGCCGAACAGGCCGCGGCTGAACGAAACGGTGGCCCAGACGGTCTCGAACGCGTCGGTGGTGAGTTCCTGAGGCACCAATCCGATCGTGGCGCGCACCGCGCGATAGTCCGCCACGATGTCCAGCCCGCCGACCGTCACGCGGCCCTGGTCGAGCTTGACGATGCCGCAGATCAGGCCGATGAGCGTGGTCTTGCCGGCGCCGTTGGGGCCCAGCAAGGCGAAGATCTCGCCCTGCTCGATGTCGAGACTGACGTGGTCCAGCGCCTTGAACCCGCTCTGGTAGGTCTTCGAGACGTCAGCGACTGAGATGATGGATGGCATGCCCGCCATTGTGACCGCCCCGGGCGGCGTGCCGCTCGAGGCCGTACGCCAGGCGCGACAGGCCGAAGCACAACACGAAATAGGCCGCGCCGAGCGCGCCGTACACCTGGACCGGGTGAATGAACACCAGGGTGTTGATCTGGGTGGCGATGAACGAGACCTCGGTCAGACCGATGATGTAGCCGAGCGACGTCTCCTTGATGGTCGAGATGAACTGGTTCACCAGCGACGGCAGCGTGTGCCGCAAGGCCTGCGGCAGCACCACCCAGCGCAAGGCCTGCAGTCGCGTGAGCCCGAGCGCTTGCGCAGCGTCGGACTGGCCCTGGCGGATGCCCAGGATGCCGGCGCGCACGATTTCACCCAGGTAGACCGCGTCGAACACCACCAGCGCGATGAGCATCGTGTTGAACTGGTCGGTGCGGTGACCGGTGAGGGTCGGCAGGAAAAAGTAGGCCCAGAAGACCACCATCAGCAAGGGCGTGCCGCGGACCACGGTCGCCAGGGCGGTCACGGGCCAGCGCAGCGCTCGGCGGGGACTGACCCGCGCGACCCCGAAAAGAAGTCCCAGCGGCATGGCCAGAAGCAGCGCGAGAGCGGCCAACCCGACCGTGAGCGCGAGTCCGCCGAGCGGCCCCTCGGGATACTGGCCGACCAGGAAATAGCGCCAGTAGGTGGCGATCAGTTCGGGCATGTCAGGGGGCGGATCAGACGTGACGCACCGGCACGCGGTGCTGGTACCACGCGGCCAGCCCGCTGATCACCAACGACACCGCGAGGTAGCACGTGCTCGCGAACGCAAACGCCTCGAAACTTCGGAACGTCGCTGTCTCGACCTGGGCCGCCCGGTACATCAGCTCGGCAACGCCGATCACGGTGGCGATGCTGGTGTTCTTCCACAGGTTGAGCGTCTGGGAGATGAGCGGGGGCACCATGCGCCGGGTGGCCTGCGGCAGGATCACCAGGCGCATCGAGGCGACGAACCCCAGTCCGAGCGCTTCGGCCGCCATGAATTGCCCCGGCGACACCGAGCGGATGCCGCTGCGGATGTCTTCGGCCATGTAGGCGGCGGTGTAGAAGGTCAGCGCCAGCACCGCGCTGATCGTCTCGACCGGCCCTTCATAGAGCCTCGTCTTGAGGGCGTCGGGCAGCAGTTCGGGGGCGCCGAAGTACCAAAACAGCATGTGCGCCAGCAAGGGAATGCTGCGCACCCCTTCGACGTAGATGAAGCCGAGCCACCGCAACGGCCGCCACGGCGCCAGCCGAAGGACCGCCACCCCGGTCGCCAGCGGCAGCGCGAAGACCCAGGTGATCGCGGCCAACTCGAGCGAGCGAACCAGTCCCGCGACCAGCAGCTCGTGGGAGGGGCCCCGCAATATCAGCGCGAGATCGAACACATGCAGTCAGCGGCCGATCTGGTCACTCGAGAACTTGAAGTCGCGTTTTTCGAACTTCAGGCGCGTGGTCGGCCCATACCATTTGTCAAACAGCTTGGCCGCTTCACCCGAGGCCTCGAGATCACGCAAGGTGTTGTCCACCGCTGCCTTCAGCGCGGGCTCGTTTTTCTTCAGGCCGAGCGCGAGTGGCTCGACACTGATGTTTTCCGGCAGGATCTGGTAGGCCCCGGCCGCCGCCCCGAGCTTGGCCTGGTCGTCGATCAGCGAGGCTTCGTCGTTCACATAGCCCACCCCCTTGCCCTGCTGCAGCGCCAGGAAAGCCTGCTGCGTGGTCTCGAAGGTGACCACGTCCACCGTGGGGACGGCCTTGCGAATGTTGGGCTCCTGCGTCCCGCCCTTGACCGTCAACACCTTCTTGCCGGCCAGGCCCGCCAGCGTGGCGATCCCGCTGGATTTCTTCACCATCACCTTCTGGCCGGTGACGAAGGTCGTGAGCGAAAAGTCGATTTGGGACTCGCGCTCCGCGGTGTGCGTCAGCGAGGCGGCCAGGATGTCGACCCGCCCTTGCTGCAGCTCGGGGATGCGGGCGGCGACGGCGAGCTGCTTGAAGACCGGCTTGACACCGATTTGCCTGGCGATCGCCTTGCCCAGGTCGACTTCGTAGCCGACCAATTCACGGGTCTTGGGGTCCAGGAAGCTGTTGGGTTCGTCGCTGCCGAGCACGCCGATCACGATCTCGCCCTTCTTTTTGATGTCGGCGAGCTGGTCCGCCCAGACGGGCGTCAGGTGGAAGACGGCGGCGGCCACGACGGCACGGCAGAAGAAGGAGTGCAAGGACATGGGGAGTCGGTCAGTGAGAGGGGCCGTAGAGTCTATGCAAAGACGCTGCCCCGGGGAAGCACCGAATCGGCATGTCGTTATGCGCTCGCGTTCCATCGGCCGGCAACGAGACGGCGCAAAGACAGCGCCACCGATCCGGTCTCGCGTTCCCGTCTACCATCGCCCGCCAGCCCCGACCCGCCTCGACATGCCGCACTCCCATTCACCGCCTGCCGTCCTGCAGTTGATCGGGCGCACGCCCCTCGTCAAGGTGACCCGGTTCGACACCGGACCGTGCGAGCTCTTCCTCAAGCTCGAATCGCAGAACCCGGGCGGCTCCATCAAGGACCGGATCGGCGTGGCCATGATCGACGCGGCCGAGCGGGACGGGCGGCTGGGTCCCGGCGGGACGGTGGTGGAGGCCACCGCCGGCAATACCGGTCTCGGTCTGGCCCTGGTGGCACGTGCCAAGGGCTACCGCGTCGTGTTGGTCGTGCCCGACAAGATGGCCACCGAGAAGGTTCTGCACCTGAAGGCGATGGGAGCCGAGATACACCTCACCCGCTCCGACGTCGGCAAGGGCCATCCCGACTACTACCAGGACCGGGCCGCGGCGCTCGCGCGAGACATCCCCGGATCGTTCTTCGCCGACCAGTTCAACAACCCCGCGAACCCGGGCGCGCACGAAGCCGGAACCGGTCCGGAGATCTGGGAGCAGATGGACCACGACGTCGACGCGATCGTGGTCGGGGTCGGTTCCTGCGGGACGCTCACGGGCTTGACCCGATACTTTCGCCGCACCCACCCGGCGCTCGAATTCGTGCTGGCCGACCCGGTCGGCTCGGTGCTGGCCGAGTACACCCGCACCGGCCAGGTCGGCGAGGCCGGCAGTTGGGCCGTGGAAGGAATCGGCGAAGACTTCGTTCCCGGAATCGCTGACTTCTCGGGAGTGCGCGTGGCCTATTCGATCGATGACGCCGAAAGCTTCGGCACCGCGCGCGAATTGTTGCAACGCGAGGGCATCGCCGGCGGCTCCTCGACCGGCACCTTGCTGGCAGCCGCCTTGAAGTTCTGCCGCGCCCAGACCCGACCCAAGCGCGTCGTGAGCTTCGTCTGCGACACCGGCACCCGTTACCTCTCCAAGGTCTACAACGACAATTGGATGCGCGACCAGGGCCTGCTCGCACGCACCCGCTACGGCGACCTCCGCGACCTGGTGGCACGGCGTCCCGAGGAGGGCAACGTCGTCGCGGTCGGCCCCACGGACACCTTGCTCACCGCGTTCCAGCGCATGCGCCTGGCCGACGTGTCGCAGCTGCCGGTGCTCGAAGGCGATCGGCTCGTCGGCCTGGTCGACGAGTCCGACCTGCTGCTGGCCGTGCATGCCGACGCGAGCCGTTTCCAGGCGCCGGTGTCGAGTGCGATGACGTCGGCACCCTCGACGATCGCGCCGCAGGCGAGTCTGGCCGAACTCGAGGCCGTACTGGCCGGCGGCCTGGTCGCAATCGTCGCCGACGCGGCCGGGTTCCACGGCCTGATCACCCGCTTCGATCTGCTCAATCACCTGCGGAGGACGCTCGCATGACTCTCGACCCCAAGGACACCGCGGGGCTCGGCTTCGACACCCGCGCGATCCATGCCGGGCAGGCGCCGGACCCCACCACCGGGGCGATCATGCCGCCGATCTACGCGACCTCGACCTACGTCCAGGCCAGCCCGGGCGTGCACAAGGGCTATGACTACGGGCGCTCGCACAACCCGACCCGGTTCGCCTTCGAACGCTGCGTCGCCGACCTCGAAGGTGGCGCGCAGGCCTTTGCCTTCGCCTCCGGACTGGCGGCGATCTCGACCGTGCTGGAACTGGTCGACGCCGGCGCCCACGTGGTCTCGGGCGACGACATCTACGGCGGCAGTTTCCGCCTGTTCGACAAGGTGCGCCAGCGCAGCGCCGGTTTGCGGTTCAGCTACGTCGACCTGACCGACCCGGCCCACCTGCTGGCCGCGTTGCGCCCGGAGACCCGGCTCGTCTGGGTCGAGACGCCCACCAACCCTCTGCTGCGCCTGGCCGACCTGCGCGCGATCGCCGAAATCTGCCGCAGCCGCGGCATCCTGGCGGTGGCCGACAACACCTTCGCCAGCCCCTACGTGCAGCGGCCGCTGGAACTCGGCTTCGACGTGGTGGTCCACTCGGTGACCAAATACCTCAATGGCCACTCCGACGTGATCGGCGGCATCGCGGTGGTCGGCAAGGACGCCCGACTGGACGAGGTCCGCGAGCGCCTGGCATTCCTGCAAAATTCGGTCGGCGCGATCGCGGGCCCGTTCGACAGTTTCCTGGCGCTGCGCGGCGTCAAGACCCTGGGCCTGCGCATGCAGCGCCACGTCAGCAGTGCGCTCGACCTGGCGACGTGGCTCGAGGCCCAGCCCCAGGTGGCCCACGTGCACTACCCCGGCCTCGCGTCGCACCCGCAGCACGACCTGGCCAGGCGCCAGATGCAAGGCCGCTACGGCGGGATGATCTCGGTCGACCTGCGCACCGACCTGGCGGGGGCCCGGCGGTTCCTCGAGGCGGTGCGCATCTTCGCGCTGGCCGAAAGCCTGGGTGGCGTCGAAAGCCTGATCGAGCACCCGGCCATCATGACCCACGCCACCATCCCGGCCGAGACGCGCCGGCGGCTGGGCATCGGCGACGCCCTGGTGCGTTTGTCGGTGGGCATCGAGGACCTCGAGGACCTGCGTTCCGATCTGCGGCAGGCGCTGGCCCGGATCTGACGCCGCGCGCCCCCCGTGGCCGCGCGCCTGCCGGGGGGCCCTCACTCGCGGGCGAGGATCCAGGCCGCCGCGCGTTCGGCGATCATCAAGGTCGGCGAATTGGTGTTGCCGCTGGTGATGGTGGGCATGACGCTGGCGTCGACCACCCGCAGGCCGTCCACGCCATGAACGCGCAGCCGCGCATCGACGACCGCCATCGGGTCGGCCGCCGGACCCATCTTGGCGGTTCCGACCGGGTGGAAGATCGTCGTGCTGATGTCGCCGGCGAGCGCCGCCAGCTCGGCGTCGGTCTCGTACTGCGGGCCAGGCTTGACTTCCTCCGGGTGAAACTTGCCGAGCGCCGGTTGCGACACGATGCGCCGAGTCAGTCGCAGGCTGGCGGCGGCAATGTGGCGGTCGGCGTCCGTCCCGAGGTAGTTCGGGGCGATGCTCGGGGGGTCCAGCGGTGTCGCCGACCGGGCGGTGACCGCGCCGCGGCTGGTCGGATTGAGGTTGCAGACGCTGGCGGTGAACGCGTTGTAGGTATGCAGCGGTTCGCCGAACGCTTCCAGCGAAAGCGGCTGCACGTGATACTGCAGGTTCGCGTGCGGCTGGCCTGGGTCGCTGCGCGTGAATGCCCCGAGCTGCGACGGTGCCATGCTCATCGGTCCGCTGCGGCGCAGGGCGTACTCGATCCCGATCCGGGCCTTGCCCCACCAGGAGGCGGAGGAGGTATTGAGGGTCTTGACGCCCGTGACCCGGTAGACCGCGCGGATCTGCAGGTGATCCTGCAGGTTGGCGCCGACGCCGGGCAAGGCGTGCACGACCGCGACCCCGATGCGATGAAGCAGATCCGGCGCACCGATGCCCGACAACTGCAGCAGGTGGGGGGTGCCGACCGCGCCGGCGCAAAGGATCACCTCCCCGCCGGGAGCCACGCGCGCCTGGACCGCCGCCCCGCCTTCGACCGGCAGGGCCTCGATGCCCACCGCCACCGGCCGGCCCTCCTTGCGTTCGGTCACGACCCGGCTCAGGTGCGCGCCGGTCCAGACCTGCAGGTTCTGACGCGTCTTCTGCGCCGGTCGCAAGAACGCCTTGGTGGCGTTCCAGCGGATCCCGGCGCGCTGATTGACGTGGAAGTAGCCCACGCCCTCGTTGTCGCCCCGATTGAAGTCTTCGGTGTGCGGGATGCCGGCTTGCTGCGCAGCCTGGGCGAAGGCGTCGAGGACCTCCCAATGCAGGCGCTGGCGCTCGACCCGCCACTCGCCGCCGGGGCGTGCTCCGCTCGGATCGAAACCGGGCGCGGCGTGGAAGGCGTCGGCACCCCGGTAGAAATCTTCGTGCTTGAGGAAATTCGGCAGGCATTCGTCCCAGCTCCAGCCGGGATTGGCCCCATGGCCGTCGCCTGCGCCCCAGCGGTCGTAGTCACGCGCCTGCCCCCGCATGTAGATCATGCCGTTGATGCTGCTGCTGCCCCCCAGCACCTTGCCGCGCGGGTATCGCAGGCTGCGCCCGTTGAGGCCCGGTTCCGGATCGGTGGCGTAGCACCAGTCGGTGCGCGGGTTGCCGATGCAATAGAGGTAGCCGACAGGGATATGCAGCCACAGGTAGTCGTCATTGCCGCCGGCCTCCACCAGGAGCACCCGCCGGGCCGGATCGGCGCTCAAGCGGTTCGCCAACAGGCAACCGGCCGTGCCTCCCCCGCACACGATGGTGTCGTAGGTGGAGCCGATCATCGCGGCGCGGTCCGGCCGAACCGACGATCGACGCAGATGATCCCACTCGGTGCGAAGAGAGTCATGGGCATGCCTCGGGCGCCTCCGCCCCCGGGAAAAGAAAGCCAGGATTGTCGCCGCTCGGGTCGGCGGCGGTGGCGGCGAGTCGGCGCAAATAGCGCAAGCCGCGAATCGCTCGCGGTCCGTACCAACTCAGCAACTCCCCGTCGACCCGTCGCACCCTGGCCGCCGGGCAGAGTGCTTGCGCGTGCGCGAGATGGGCGGCCGTGAAGCGATAGGGCTCCGAGCTGAGCAGCACCTCGTCGACCTCGCCGAGCCAGGATTCGTCGCCACGCAGCACCGGATAGCGCGCCGCGCCGCACGGCCCGCCCTCCTGCTGCGGCAGGCTTTGCCAGTTGACCCGGGCCAACATGCGTGAGAGGTACGTGTCGCGCGCGATCGTCATCCAGGGCTCGCGCCAGATCAGGTAGAGCACTCGACGCAAGGGCCGCCCCTCGGGCCCGGTGAGCGCCAGTTCGCGGTGCAGGGCCTGGGACAGGTCCTGCGCCCGCTCGGGCACGCCGGGATGGGCGCGAAAGACGTGGAGCATCTGCGCGACGAGTGCGAGATTGTCCTGCGGCCGCATCGGGTGGGTGACGACGATGCGGGGCGCCCGCGGCCAGCCGCGCACGGCGTCGACGGTTTCCCGCCGGTTCTCGTCGACATTGACGATCAGGTGGGTCGGCGCGAGCCCCTCGAGCTTGCGCAGGTCGACGTCTTTCGTGCCACCCACCTTGGGCACCTCCCGGAGCGCTGCGCGGGGATGAATGCAAAAACCGGTGCGGGCGACCAGGGCCTCGGCCAGGCCGAGTTCAACCACCAGTTCGGTCACGCTGGGAACCAGGCTGGCGATGCGCAATGGCGACTGATTCAAGACGGAGCTCCGAAAAAAAGGGCGGGGACCCCGGTGCGTTTCGTCGGGTGCCGGGCGGCTCGCCACGGTCCGGCCCGCCGGCCGAGCGCCTCGGTGCTTTCCCCTATTCGGCGTCGCTCGATGACGGCGCGCGGCGCCCCAGGGTGCCACGTCATGGTGCCACGTCGGCATCGCACGGGGACGCTGCGAGCGCCTTGCAGGGCCCCTCTTTGCCTCGAAGAACGCGCGCCTGCCCCGACGACGCCCGGGCAGCGGCAGTTGTAAGCGACTGCCACCGAAGCGCCCTGAACGAGGGCGCGACCGGCCCGCGAGGGGCTCGCGAATTCCGCGTCGCGCTTGCACGCGGACGACTTCGCGGTGGTACTGTCTTGTCTGAAAACAACACTTTGTCGAGGAGTCCGCTGCATACCCAGCAACAATTCACTTATATTCACAAATCTGTGTTTGGAAGCAGCGCCTTCGCTTGAATGGTTCACGATGGGTAGAAGCTCCACATGGTCTTCAGGTAATTGAAAGGGGCTCTTCCATGGGCAACAAACTCTACGTCGGTAATCTTTCCTACAACATCCGTGACGATGATCTGCAGCAAGCGTTCGCGCAGTACGGCAGCGTCTCCTCCGCCAAGGTCATGATGGACCGCGACACCGGCCGCTCGAAAGGCTTCGGCTTTGTCGAGATGGGCTCGGATGCCGAAGCCCAGTCAGCCATCAATGGCATGAACGGTCAGGCCCTCGACGGCCGCGCCATCGTCGTCAACGAGGCTCGCCCTCGTGAGGAG